>DASRSR010000106.1:0-16348 GCA_035656355.1 Edaphobacter sp. | reverse complement strand
CCTCAATTTCGTTCCGGCATGTCCACGCTCGCCCGCGATGCACATGCTCCAGTCATTGTTGAAGACCTGGGCACCACTCCCAATCCTGCGGCTCCATCCGGTTATGACCGCTTCAACTCGGCTTCTTTTATTACTCCCGATGGCGTCTTCGCTGCTCGTTATGACAAGATGCATCTCGTTCCCTTCGGCGAGTACGTTCCCTTCAAGCGCCTGCTCTTCTTCGCAGGTGATCTGCTTGCCGAAGCTGGTGATCTTTCCAAGGGCAGCCATCGAACTGTCTTTAAATTCAATGGCCATACCTACGGTACCTTCATCTGCTACGAGTCCGTTTTCGCCGATGAAGTTCGTCTCTTTGTTCTCAAGGGCGCCGACGTGCTGGTCAACATCTCCGACGACGGATGGTACGGCGACACCAGCGCTCCCTGGCAACACCTCGATATGGTGCGTATGCGCGCAATTGAAAACCATCGATGGGTTCTTCGTGCCACCAACTCAGGTGTAACTGCCGCCATTGATCCTTATGGCCGAGTTACAGCCTCCGTGCCTCGTCACATCCGCACAGCTCTACATGCAGGCTTCAATTACGAGAACACCGTTACCTTCTACACCGCTCACGGCGATCTCTTTGCCTACCTTTGTTCTCTGGTCACGGCGGTTGCACTCGCAGCTCTATTCTTTTTTCATAGGAAGACTGCCCCGGGTCTTTAGGGTCGAAGGTCCGTTTCATACTAGCCTGGGGCGAAAGCCCCAGGACTTTGAATAAGCCAAGCCAGAGCGCTGAAGGCGCGACATAGACCATATCTGAAATGGACTTATAAGAAACGGTCCCTGACCTACGGCGCAAATTCATTTAAACTTGGCTCATGCTGAGTGATTTGGAATTTACCTATAATCCAGTTCGCGACAAGGTGCGCGATCTGCGGGAGTATCTTTGACTCGGGCCGTCTGCGCCGTGAATTAGCCACAATTGAAGAAAAGACTGCCGACCCAGCCATCTGGGCCGACCCCGCGCGCTCGCAGCCGCTAATGCGCGAGCGGAAACGTATCGAAACTCTTCTCGCCGATGATGCCGAACTAGCCCGCCGTTCCGATGACATCGAGGCCTACTTCGAATTAGCCAAAGAGGGAGAAGATACCGAAGGCGATCTCGCCCGCGAGATTCCGGCACTCATCGAGTTCGCCGATCAGCTCGAATCCAAAACCATGCTCTCCGGTGAGTCTGACCCGCTTAATGCCATCGTCGTTGTTCATCCGGGCGCTGGCGGTACCGAGTCGCAGGATTGGGCCGAGATGCTCATGCGCATGTATATCCGCTGGGCCGAGCGCCAGAACTTCAAAGTCGAGATCAACGAGGTGCAGGACGGCGACGAAGCTGGCATCAAGTCTGCCACCTTCACCATCTCCGGCGACTACGCCTTCGGCCTGCTCAGCGGAGAAACCGGCGTTCATCGTCTCGTCCGCATCTCGCCCTTTGACTCCGCCAAGCGTCGCCACACCAGCTTTGCCAGCGTCTTTGTCTCGCCTGAAATCGACGACACCATCGTCATCGACATCAAGCCAGAAGACCTCCGCATTGATACCTACCGCTCTGGCGGCAAAGGCGGCCAGCACGTCAACACCACCGACTCCGCTGTGCGCATCACCCATATTCCTACTGGCCTCGTCGCAGGCTGCCAGAACGAGCGTTCCCAGCACAAGAACAAAGAGAAGGCAATGAAGCTGCTCCGCTCCCGCCTCTACGAGTACGAGCTGGAAAAGAAAAAAGCGGTCAGCAAAAAACTCGAGGACTCCAAGCTCGACATCAAATTCGGGTCGCAAATCCGCAGCTATGTGCTTCAGCCATATCGCATGGCCAAAGATCTCCGCACTCGCGTCGAGGTGGGCGATGTTGATAAAGTTCTGGACGGCGACCTGGAGCCGTTTATTCGTGGTTATCTCCGCATGAGGCGTGAAGGCAATCTGCCTGCCGAGGTCGCGGAGGAGGAAGATGTCTAAGACTGCCCGGCCTGATTACGGTATTGATGCTCCTGGCGTCGTTCGCAATCTGCTGGTCATCGGCGGCATCTGCCTGTTCATCGCTATCGTCGGTCCGCATGATCTTCATGTAGGCAGCATTCATGTCCACCTGGATCATGCCTTCCTCTGGCCCGCGGTCTTTCTCATTGGCGAAGGCCTGCTGATGCTGCTCTACAGCCTCAACGGCAAGTTCCGCCATCGCGACCGAATGCTCGCGCTCCACTCCTGGCGCGGTGACGAGCAGGTGCTCGACGTTGGTACCGGTCGAGGACTGCTTCTGGTTGGCGCAGCCCGGCGGCTTACTACCGGTCATGCCACAGGTCTCGATATCTGGAGCAAAGACGATCTCAGCAAAAACTCTGAGCTTGCCACCCAGCACAATCTCGAACTCGAAGGCGTCGCCGACCGCTGCACTCTGGTCAGCGAAGCCGCGCAGCAGATGCCATTTCCTGCCGACAGCTTCGATGTCATCCTCTCTAATCTCTGCCTGCACAACATTTACAATCGCGATGCCCGGAACCGTGCTCTGGCCGAAATCGTCCGCGTCCTCAGACCCGGCGGTATCGCAATCCTTTCCGACTACAAGCTCACCGCCGAATATGCCAGCCAATTACGTCACGCTGGACTCACCGTCCAGCGCACCTCGGCTGACTGGCTGCGCACCTTTCCTCCCCTCCGGATCGTTACCGCTTGCAAACCGCTCTCTTGATTCCACCGTTCTTTGAGCGCATCTAAAGAATTAGTTTTGAAAGACGTGGAACGGAGACCGCCGATGTCTAAAGTCAGCACTTCCTCAACGGACACCTACGCGCCCCTGCGCCAACAGCTTCTAACCCTTCTTCAGGGCGGGGAAGCGCATGTTACCTTCGACGAGGCCATTAAAGACTTTCCCGAAGATCTGCGCGGCGTCGTTCCCGACAAGCTTCCCTATTCAGCCTGGCAGCTTCTCGAGCACCTTCGTATCGCGCAACGCGATATTCTCGACTTCAGTGCGCCTCCTACGGGCGGCTATCAGCCTCTGGCCTGGCCTGACGACTACTGGCCCAAATCTCCCGAGCCGCCTTCCGCCCATGCCTGGGAACACTCCATCGCCGCTATCCGCAAAGACCGCAAAAGCTTCGAAGAGCTTATCCAGCGACCTGGGACAGACCTCTTTCGGCCCTTCCGATGGGGAAACGGGCAAAACCTCCTGCGAGAGGCTCTTCTCATCGCGGATCACGCCGCATACCATCTGGGCGAACTTATCGTCCTACGTCGATTGTTAGGAATATGGAAATCTAAGTAGATGAATAGAAAATGTTTATCTCAAAAAAAGCCAAACTTTTTGGAATTGGAACATATGAAAAAATTCCATTTCTGGAATGTTGAAATCTATTTCTTCCAAAAAAAAGTATTGACCTGGAGCGTCAGACCGTTTACTTTCTAGGAGTCGAATCCGTTCCGGGGACACTCGGAGTTGATCCAAAGAGCACTGAAATATCGATTTCAATTCAGTTCTGCTTCTTAGGGTGGCTGATTTTGCAACAAAGCAGGCGAGCAGATTTATCTTGCGAGCTGAGCTCGGTAGGGAGATATTTTTTCTCTGCTAAGTGATAGATACAAAACGATCGAAGTTTCGTGAAAAGAGAATCGATCATTATAAAAACGGTTGGGCCTCACAAGAATCGAACCCGGGTTTCAAGCGTCTAAAGACTAATCGGGTTTTTGCAGCACGAATTATGGAAAATTTTTGGCGAGATGATCGCTGAACAGTCAGCCTGCGCCATCGAAAGAAAGAGGAGAAATTATGCGCTCAGACCTTATTTTTGGAGCACTTACGCACGTCAAGAACCGCTATGAGCTGTGCCAGCTTGCTTCCAAGGCAACGCGTAAACTGCACAAACCCAATACCCGTCTGCAGGACACGACGAACGAAGTGCTTGACCGTTTTAAAGACACCGTTCCGATGAGTTTGGATGAACCGGTCGTCGAAAAGGTACAATTGGATGAGCGCCGCGCAGCTTAGCGCGGCAGCTCTCGTTGCATAACTTTATCTTCCTGCCCCAGGTTCATTCCCTTACATCCTCTGGCTCTCCGCACGACCCTCTCGTCAAGCAGAAACCGCCTCACCTAAAAAATCCTTCCTTTCTTCATCAAATCCAAAAATTCCAGGTAAAACCATGACTATCTCAGAGCTTAAAGAGCACAACATCGCGGAGCTGGGCAAACTGGCGCGCGGCCTCGACATCGCCGGCACCAGCGGCCTGCGCAAACAAGACCTTATCTTCAAGATTCTTCAGGCCCAGAGCGAAAAAGAGGGCCACATCTTCGCCGAAGGCGTTCTCGAAATCCTTCCCGACGGCTACGGCTTCCTCCGCTCCCCTGATTACAACTATCTGCCCGGTCCAGACGACATCTACGTCTCTCCCTCGCAGATTCGCAAGTTCGACCTCAAGACCGGCGACACGATTAGCGGCAACGTCCGCCCGCCGCACGAGGGCGAAAAGTACTTTGCTCTGGTCAAGATCGAGGCCATCAACTTCGAGTCTCCTGAAGAGACCCGCAACAAAATCCTCTTCGACAACCTCACCCCACTCTACGCCGAAGAGCGCGTCAAGATGGAGACCGTCCGCGAGCACATCTCCGGCCGCGTCATGGACCTGCTGACCCCAATGGGCAAAGGGCAGCGCGGTCTGATCGTCGCCCCTCCCCGTACCGGCAAGACCATGCTGCTGCAGGCCATTGCCAACAGCATCACCACCAATCATCCGGAGGTCGTCCTTATCGTTCTGCTCATCGACGAGCGCCCGGAAGAGGTCACCGACATGCAGCGGTCTGTGAAGGGTGAAGTGATCTCCTCCACCTTCGACGAGCCCGCCGCGCGCCACGTCCAGGTCGCCGAGATGGTTATCGAAAAGGCCAAGCGCTTGGTCGAGCACAAGCGCGACGTGGTCATCCTGCTCGACTCCATCACCCGCCTCGCCCGCGCCTACAACACCATCGTTCCGCCCAGCGGAAAGGTGCTCTCAGGCGGTGTGGACTCGAACGCCCTGCAGCGCCCGAAGCGTTTCTTCGGCGCCGCCCGCAATATCGAAGAGGGCGGCTCTTTGACCATCATCGCGACTGCGCTAGTCGATACCGGCTCGCGCATGGACGAGGTTATCTTCGAAGAGTTCAAGGGAACCGGCAACATGGAAGTCATCCTCGACCGCAAGCTGGTCGACAAGCGCGTCTTCCCGGCCATCGATATCCAGCGCTCCGGCACCCGGAAGGAAGAGCTCCTCATTCCCAAGGAAGACCTGCAGCGCATCTGGATTCTGCGCAAGGTGCTCAACCCGCTCTCGCCGGTCGAAGCCATGGAGCTGCTCACCGACAAGCTCGCCAAGACCCGCAACAATCAGGAGTTCCTGCACAATATGAGCTCCATCTGATCGAAACCGCAAAAGAGCGCAGCCGATATAAGCTGCGCTCTTTTGCGTTCCTCTTCCCGTCACGATAGCGTAGAAGACAGCGCATGACACCACCCACTTATCAACGTGAAGGCGAAGTGCTTCCGCCTGAGCACTCGTCGCACCCCATCCCCGACTACGAGCGCGAGATGTCCCGCCCCAACTCGCGCCAGCGCGGTTGGAACATCCTCCTTACGCCCGGAACTTATCTTCTGCTCGGCATCAACTGCGCTGTCTACCTTTGGATGGTGCTCAGCGGCGTTTCGCCCAGTGAGCCTACTCCCCGCGCTCTGATCCACTTCGGCGCTACCAACTCTGTCCTTATCATGCACGGCCAGTGGTATCGCCTGGTCACGGCAACCTTTGTGCACGTCGGCCTGTTGCACATCTCCTCCAACATGTGGTGCCTTTGGAACCTCGGTCTGCTCGGCGAACCGCTGCTCGGCCCCTTTGGCCTGGTCTCCGTCTATCTCATCACCGGCATCGCCGGCAATTTGCTCAGCCTCTTCATCAACCTTGTCGCTCACGACTACACCTCTGTCGGTGCCGGTGCATCCGGCGCGGTCTTTGGCATCGCCGGCATCCTTATTGTTCTGCTCAGTAACAAGAATCTCCCCATCCCCTGGTCCGAGCTCAAGCGCCTGCGCAAGTCTGTTATCTGGTTTGCCGCCATCAACCTTCTCATCGGCGGAGCTACGCTCTTTGTCCCTGTCGTCCGCATCGACAACTTCGCCCACCTTGGCGGCTTCCTCTCCGGACTCACCCTCGGCTTGCCTCTGGTGCCGCGCATGACCTCGGGCCGCGCGCGCTATCTCCAGCGTCAAAAAGTATCCTTCGCCGCCGCAACCTTTTGCCTTATTCTCTTCGGCTACTGGGTCTCGCACCTGCGCTAAAAACAGTATCGGAATATCGCAGGGTGTTAAGGGCACGGGTTTACCCGTGCCATAGCGCCGCAGAAACAATGGGGCTTTAGCCCCTGAGGTATTTCTGTTCCGTCCTTCTTCTGCATTCACTAAAATCTTTGCGCAACATCCCCAGATAAATCCGGCTTCCCTTCGATCATGCAAATGTGGTTCACTTTGGCATGGTCAAAGATCAATCCCGTCGCAACTTCGTCCGTACGGCGCCGTTCGCCGCTGCCGCTGTCAGCCTGGCTTTTTCTGAGCTTGCCGCACCCCCCGCCGCAGTGGCACAGACCTCCGACGCCTCACAGGAACCCTTCCAGGTCTTTACCGCGCAGGCACTCGAAGATGTCGTGCACGGTGTTCAGGCCGACTCCGGCACAAAGCAGTTGCTTGGTTCCAAGACGACACCCTTCAGCATCACCGTCAACTCCGAGACCAACAAGATCGCAAAGGAGTTCGAATACCACGAGCACCGCGACCACATTTTTCAGGTGCTCGA
The DNA here is from genome assembly GCA_035656355.1 of Edaphobacter sp. Taxonomy (GTDB): domain Bacteria; phylum Acidobacteriota; class Terriglobia; order Terriglobales; family Acidobacteriaceae; genus Edaphobacter. The sequence continues at coordinate 9,500 of DASRSR010000106.1, read as the reverse complement.
CGGAACTACCGTGTACGAGCTTGGCGGAACGCCGCAAAACCCACGCAGCACTGGCCCCGGAGAATGGCTCGCGCCTGATTCCAAGGGATACAAATCCGTCACGCTGCACAAGGGAGACATGCTCATCGTCAACCGCGGCACACCGCACCGTCGCCTCACGAAAGAGAGCGTCACCCTCAACCTGATCTCGGTCCAAAGCGCAATGTGATCGGGAATGTATGATTCCTGGCCACGTCATCTCGACCGCAGCCGCGAAGCGGAGAAAACCCTGTATTTGTCTCCTTAGGGTTATTGACTGATGGAAGTGTACGAAATTCTAGAATGAAGTAAGGAAAATTCGAATGCCCCATTCATCACAACGGCTTTATCGTTGTGATGGGGTGGGATGTACAGCCCTCACGCGCTTCATCTCGACCGAACGGTGAAGCGGAAGAAACCCTGTAATTTTAGATATTGTCATTCCGCAGCGCAGCGGAGGATATGCTTCTATTTTCGGTTAGCTGTAATCGTTCTGGCGCAACACACTTGCATGGACTATTAGCTCAGCGTCGTCTGCGCGAACTTCTTGACCATCGCCAGCAGCAGTCGCCGATCGCTTTCGCTCAGGTGTGCGGAGTAGCGCTGTACCTGTGTCAGAAATCGGATCTCGTCTTCACCTAGATTCAGCGACGACATCTCCCGCGCCACGATCTCTTCGGCAAAAAACTCGGAGAGTTGAAGATCAAGCGCGCGTGCAATCTTCTGCAGAGTCTCCAGCGAGGGAACGGTGTGACCGTTCTCCACCCGCGACAGATAGCAGCGCAGTAGGCCCGTCTTCTTCTCGATATCGCCCTGAGACATGCCCTTCTGTAGCCGGTAACCGCGGATCGCTGTTCCAATGTTCATCGAAATCGAGAGGTCCTCCGCCGAACCACTCTCTAAATCGCCCGGGATCGTTTGCATATCAGCCATTAGCCACAAAGTAAACATCTACAACTGTCGGGTCAATCCCAATCTTCATCGTGCTCGTCGATTCCCGTACCAGCGCAGGTTCATCCACCATGTCTTTACCTCGTAAACCATGAACCCTTACTTGAACCCCAACGCGTCCTGGAACCACAGAAATCATTAGCTTATTTGCTACTAACTCCATCATAACGATCCAGCGCCAACCGGAAGAATTCCACATTTTCCACAGGGTTGTCGTTATAGCGTTTCACCTCGACAAACCCCATAGCCTGGTAGATTCGGCTTGCCTGCGGAAACGCAGCGGGAACCGTGTCCAGATACATCGCCGTATAGCCACTGCGCTTCGCCCAGGCGATAGCCTCGTCCATTAGCCGCCGCCCTATCCCCAACCCGCGAAACTCTGCCCCAGCCCACAGACGCTTCAGCTCGCAGGGCCGTTCTCCGTCTACAAAGGCTTGCGGAAGGGGTTTCAGTGCAACACAGCCTGCTGCCGCTCCATCCACTAGCGCCAGAAGTAACACTGCATAAGGCGCTGGCAGGCCAGCCAGCTCCCGCGCATAGCCTTCTACCTGAATGCATTATCCCTGCGGATTAGCTTCAAGATACTTTCCATAATCTGTCATCAATTGCCGCACGGCCGCTATATCTTTCGCACCGATGGCCGCGCGCACCACAATCTCAGGCATAATTCGCAGCCTACCATTTATTTTTGAGCGGTCTGTGTCCGGAATCGACCAGAGATGTCCGCTCATGGACATGACAAATGGGCATGTCGATGTAGTCACATTGCAAATAAATGAGATATTCCGTTGCCGTTTTGGTGTCCGACGTGCACCGTCTGACAGTGAATCATTGGAGAAGCCCTGTATGCAGACACTGCTATGGAACATCCGCTACGGATTGCGTCAGTTGAGAAATGCTCCCACCTTCACTGTCGTCGCCGTGCTGACCCTGGCACTGGGAGTGGGCGCAAACACCGCTATCTTCAGTGTGATTCAGGCAGTGTTGCTGCATCCGGCCGGCGTCTCAGAACCGGATCGCGTCGCATCGTTCCATGTGCGCTATCCGCAGTTGAACATGCCCAGCATTGGTGTCTCCGCACCCGATTTCAAAGATGTCCAGTCCCTCACCGATGTCGTGGATGCCGCAGCAATCACTCAGCCTGTCAGCTTTAACACCATCACCAGTAGCGGATCGGAGCATCTGCAGGCCGCAGCAGTTAGCCGCGACTGGTTTCGCGTCTTTGGCGCCCAGCCTATTCTTGGCCGCACCTTCTCGCCGGAAGAAGATCAGAAAGGTGCAAATTATGTAGCCGTGCTCAGCTATGGCGCATGGCAGCGGCTCTTCGGTGGGCAGATGGACGCCATCGGCAGATCGATGGTCATGGACGGAAAGACTTATCGCGTCATTGGTGTCATGCGCAGCGACTTCGATTGGCCCCGCGGACAAGACCTTTGGGTGCCATTGGGATTAGAACCAGATGCGTATGCCGCCAACAAGCGATTCAACGAGCAATATCAGAGCGTAGTCCGCATGAAGCCCGGAGTAAGCGTCGAGCAGTTAAATGCCGCGCTCATGCAAAAGCGTCTTGAAGAAATCAGGCGCGAAGGGGCCAATCAGGGTGGCAACACATTTGCAGAAAACTCCGGCTGGGCCATGTTCGCTCAACCCTGGACGCAGGATGCTGCAGGCGATCTCCGCAAGCCGCTGTTCGCTCTCTTTGTCGTCGTTGCCGCTATTCTGTTGATCGCCTGCGCTAATGTCGCCGGTCTGCTGTTGGCGCGCACTGCAGGTCGAATGCGTGAGCTTGCAATTCGTACCGCGTTGGGGGCCTCGGCGTTTCGCATCACGTCGCAGTTTCTGGTGGAAACCTCTCTGCTGGCTGTTGGAGCTGCAGTTATTGCAGTGTTGGCTGGCCCAATGCTCGGGCGGTTGCTGTTGCTTGCCATCCCCGGTCATCTGGCAGATGGATTTGTGGTCCAGAGTAATCCTCGGCTGGTTGCCGTGACTGTTGGCTTCAGCCTGCTGGCGGCGTTTCTTGCCGGTGTCGTTCCTGCGTTGCAGGTAGCGCGTATTCAGCGTATTGGTGAGTTCGGTAAGAGCATAACTGCCAGTTCATCGAAGCAACGCCTGAGAACGGTTCTGGTCAGTACCGAGATCGCGTTGGCCTTCGTGCTCCTCGCCGGTACAGGAATGTTCCTGTTTAGCCTACAACGGTTGCAGCAGGTCAATCCGGGGTTTCAGTCCGGGGGAGTTCTGACAGGGGCAATAACGTTTACCGAAGCGAACTATGGCAATAACAATGTGAAAAAGGCAGTCTTCGTAAATGACGTACTCTCTCGTCTCCAGCAACAGCCCGGAGTAATTTCCGCAGCTGCAACGTCCTATGTTCCGTTCTCGGGTCAGTGTTGTTGGTCGAGCAGTTTCAGCATTCCCGACAAACCACTCCAGCAAGGACAACCGGGCCCTCATGCTGACATTCAAGTCGCTTCACCGGGCTATATCGCCGCAATGCAGATTCCTCTTATAAAGGGTAGATGGTTCACAGAAGCAGATCGTGCCAATACTCCGCAAGTAGCAGTGATTGATGAAACGTTGGCCCGCGCCTACTTTCCCGGACAGAATCCAGTTGGCGCTCATCTGCGTTGGGGAGTAGGACCGAAGGCAGCCTTAAAAGAAATCGTAGGTGTAGTAGGCCATGTACATCGCGATTCCCTTGAGGTAGACGAAAACAAAGGTCTCCTCTATATGCCGTTCGAACAGGAACCAACTCCCATGGCGACCTTTGTCTTGCGGACAAAAGGTAATCCCCAGATCATGCAGAACTCGTTGATAAATGCCGTTCATGCGGCAGATACCTCTGAAGCTGTCTACAACGTCCGCACCATGAGCAGCCTTGTAAGCCAATCGCTCGGCGCACGGGAGTTGCTGGTGTACCTGCTGTCGTTGTTTGGCGGTCTGGCGCTTCTGCTCGCTGCAATCGGAATCTATGGCCTGCTCAGCTATACCACCTCGCAGCGGTCGGCCGAGATTGGCATCCGCATGGCCCTCGGCGCGCAACGATGGCAGATTGCGCGGCTGGTGGTTCGCGAAACATTTGTCATGGTCGGGGCCGGACTGGCTGCGGGTCTCCTCGTCATCCTGATCATGCAGCGCCTGTTGGTGCATGAATTTGCCGGGGTGGGCGAAGGTGTTGTTCCTTCGCTTGCAATTGCGGCGGCCGGCTTGCTGATCGCAGCAGGTCTGGCAGTGGCGTTACCCGCCAGAAGGTCGGCAAGCGTCGAGCCTTCCGTTGTCTTACGAGCGGAGTAACAAAGTACTACTTGCCTCCTGGCACGGAGGTTCTCAGTTATCTCCTTCCCCTCCGTGCCAGCTTTTTCAATGGCTCTAGCTTTTCTTTGTAATGCCTTAGATAGGCCTTGCGTAAAACCCTTGTCAAGAGGGAAATCTCGTAATCGAAAGAAAACAGGAACGATAAATTTGCCGATTTACTGATGCAAGACTTTAGGTAGATGGTCCTCTCGTAAAATTTTGATTCCAGATACTTTGCTTTAGAAGTACCCCCGGGGGAGGGTACCTTCTACCCCATGTACATGCCGCCATTCACATCCAGGGTATGCCCGGTAATGTAGCTTGCCTCTTCTGAGGCCAGGAACGCCACTGCATGAGCAATGTCAGCGTCAGTTCCAGCGCGCCCCAAGGGAACCTGCGTGGTCATCGCGCTCTTCTGCTCGTCAGTAAGAACCGCGGTCATCGCCGTCTCGATGTATCCCGGAGCCACAGCGTTTACCGTAATCGTCCGGCTCGCCAGCTCGCGCGCCAGCGACTTCGTCAACCCGATCAGTCCAGCCTTCGATGCCGCATAATTTGCCTGTCCTGCCTGTCCGGCCTCGCCGACAACCGAAGTGATGTTGATGATGCGTCCCCAGCGGCCCTTCACCATCGACGACATCACTGCCTGCGTCATCAGAAACGCGCCGGTCAGGTTGGTCGTCAGCACATCGTCCCAGTCTTTGCGCTTCATCCGCATGGCCAGAATGTCGCGCGTGATTCCGGCATTGTTCACCAGAATATGAGCTCCGCCAAAATGAGCGATCACGGCCTTCGCGCATTCCTTGATCGATTCTTCGCTGGCAACATCCAGAGCAAACGTCTGCGCTGTTCCGCCCGCAGCGGAAATCTCGGCTGCAACTTCGGCCAGCTTTTCGACATTCCTCGCCGCCAGCGCGACCGATGCTCCAGCTTTGGCCAGCTCCAGCGCGCAGGCGCGCCCAATCCCTTGCGATGCTCCTGTAATCAATGCGATACGACCGGCGAGAGTGCTCATGGACCTCCGAATGCAATGCTCTCGGAATTATACAAACGGTGCAAAACATCCTTCGCGCGCATGACGTATTCTGAGTTCCACCATGTCAGAGAATGTGACCAAGCCGACCGAAACCGAAGTCTATGCCATCCACGGAGCCGACCCTGAAGTCCTCGCTTACGCGATGGCCAAATACTCGCGCTCCTCGCTCTCGATGAAGGAATCGCTGGCCGAGATCAGTTCGCAGCGCGCCGAGCAGTTTCTCAACACTTTTTACTTCCAATATGGTCATCGTTCCATCGCCGATCTTGCGCATATTCCCTTCGCCATCGAGCGGCTCTCGCTGCTGGCCGCTATTGCTCTCGTCGACGAGCAGCGTTGGGACGGTCAGGAGCGCTCAACCCGTTATCAGAACTTCCGGCGCTCCGGCTGGTTTACGCCGGATCTCGGAGCCGAAACGCCAAAGTTTACCGCTGCGGTTGAAGCCCTCTTCCTCGCCTACGACCGCATCGGCGCAGGAATGCTCGATGTGCTGAAAGTAGCCATTGCACGGCCTGAGGAGATGAAGCCCGAGTCCTACGAGCGCACGCTCAAGGCCCGCGCCTTCGATGTAGCCCGTTATCTGCTGCCGCTGGCGACCAACACCTCGCTCGGCCAGATCGTCAACGCACGCACGCTGGAGACGCAGGTCTCACGTCTGCTCACCAGCGAGTTCGCCGAGGTCCGTCAGATTGCCGAGAAGCTTCGCATCGCCGCAACTGAGCCTGCGTGGAACGTGCAGCACAGCGCCGCGCAGGTCCTCTGCGAAGAGATTAACTCTGTCGATGCTGCCTGCGGCTGCCGTGCCGTAGAGGCGCTTCTGCGCCCGGTCAAAACCGCTCCTACGCTGGTGAAGTATGCCAATGCAAGCGAGTATCTTGCCGCCAGCCGTAGCGAGCTCACGCAGGCCGCAGCCGAACTGATGGCCAATCAGCCTATCGAGTCTGCACCGGTCGTGGACCTGCTCGACGACGCGGAGCCGCTGGAGGTGGAGCTTGCCACTTCGCTGCTTTATCCGCACTGCCATTACTCTTATCGCCAACTGCGCAGCAGTGTCGCGGCACTGACGGAGGCCCGCCGCACCGAGCTGATCGCGCTTGGCACAAAGCATCGTGGCCGCCACGACGAGCTGCTTCGCGCCTTCAGCGCAGGACACGAGTTCCGCTTTGACATTCTTATGGACATCGGCGGCTTCCGCGACATGCATCGCCATCGCCGCTGCGTCCAGCTTCTGCAAGGCTTCACCGATGCGCACGGTTACGAGCAGCCGGTCTGTCCCGGGCAACCGACGCTGGCTGAGGCCAACCTCGAAACGGAGTACAACTCCGCCATGGATGCAGCCTTCGCGGCTTATCGCCAGCTTCGCGACTCGGGCGTGCCCGAGGCTGCACAGTCGGCCCAGTATGTTCTGCCGCTGGGAACGCGCTGTCGCTCAATGTTCAAGATGGACTTCGCCGAGGTGCTCTACATCGCGGAGCTTCGCTCCGGCGTTGCTGGCCACTTCAGCTACCGACGCATCGCCTGGGAGATGTATAAAGCCGTTGAAAAGCGGCACCCGGCGCTAGCCGCACACTTCCGCATCGACGATGTAAACGAGCCGGTGGATTTATTGAAACGATAAAAACAGAGGGATGGCAGAAGATATGAAAAGCCATTGGTGTGCTTTTCTGTGTTCGACTGCATCTTGGGTTCATACACAAACGATCCATCACTTACGATGGAACATTTATGGCTGTCCAGATTCTGTTTGGAATAACGTTATAGAAGAAGGTAAATAGAAATCCATATTTTGTACTCTCTTTCATGACCAAAACATTATCCAAACACCATATATTTTTGCTGCTAGGTGCCATTGGTGGTGTGGCTGCATTGATTCTCAACAATGGTCTTGCGGGCCATCGATTAGCTATTGCTCAGATGATTCTTTGGACTGTGCTCGTATTCGCATTCGCAACAATTCAAGTACATAAGAGTTTGTTGCGACCCCGGCAACTTTGTGTTGCATTGGCCCTGATAGGCCTGCATATTTTTGCCCTGGTGAGGGCAAGAAGGTATTTCCCGTTGAACAATATGATTGTTGGTTTTGTTGGGATTGCAGTTGAAGCCATAATTCTAACTTTTCTTTATGCCCGCATTGGACAGAGTGTTGATCCCAAGGGGCCATTTGGCTTAACTGAAGCAGAGATGCATGTGCGTAAGATGAAACGTATTCATTCGAAACTGTAGCCGTATTCGCCTTTTATTTGCTTTTTGTAATTTTGATGCTAGAATCCGCTTTGAGCTTTTACCGAGGAGAAATGTAGTGGCCGATGACCGCAGCAGGGCAATAGAAACAGCGCTTTCACAGTTGGAGAAACAGTTTGGCAAGGGTTCGGTCATGCGGCTGGGCGCGCGGGAGGCCATCGTCCCGATCTCGGTCATCTCCACCGGTTCCATCTCCTTTGACGCGGCGCTGGGTGTTGGCGGCGTTCCCCGCGGCCGCGTGGTTGAGATCTTCGGGCCGGAATCGTCGGGCAAGACGACCCTCACCTTGCAGATTGTGGCCGAGGCGCAGAAGAATGGCGGCCTCGCTGCCTTCGTCGATGCCGAGCACGCGCTCGATCCCATTTATGCAAAGAAGCTGGGCGTCGATGTGGACAACCTGCTGATCAGCCAGCCGGACTATGGCGAGCAGGCGCTGGAGATCGTCGAGGCGCTGGTGCGCTCGAATGCCATCGACGTGCTGGTGGTGGACTCGGTTGCGGCGCTGGTGCCCAAGGCGGAACTGGACGGCGAGATGGGCGATTCGCACATGGGCCTGCAGGCGCGGCTGATGAGCCAGGCGCTGCGCAAGCTGACCGGAACGGTCTCGAAGTCGCGGACCTGCCTGATCTTTATTAATCAAATACGCGACAAGATCGGCGTCATGTTTGGCAATCCGGAGACAACCACCGGCGGACGCGCGCTGAAGTTCTACTCTTCCGTCCGCATCGACATTCGCCGCATCGGCGCAGTGAAAGAAGGCGATGTCGTCACCGGATCGCGCACCAAGGTCAAGATCGTCAAGAATAAGGTTGCCGCCCCCTTTCGGGACGCCGAGTTCGACATTCTGTACGGCGAAGGCATCTCTCGCGAAGGCGATGTGCTCGATCTTGCGGTGCAGAACAATATCGTCGAAAAGAGCGGCGCATGGTACAGCTACCAGGGCGAGCGCATCGGCCAGGGTCGCGAGAATGTGCGCAACTTCCTGAAGGAAAATAAAGAAGTCTTTGGCCGCATCGATACGGAGTTGAGAAAGAAGCTGAATATCGGCACGGCTACTCCGGCGGATATTCCTGCGGTGCCGGCCAATGGCGCAGCGCAGGCGCAGGAGGCAGTTCGCTCCAGCAAAAAGTAAGACATTCAAAAACTGCAAGAAAAAATGCCGACAGTCTGACTGTCGGCGTTTTGCCTATCTATCAGCTTTTATTCCGGTCGTTCGGTTACTTGCTTCCAAGTCGCGCCAGGTAGGGGGTGTTTTGCACCTCCATGCGTTTCTCCTTCGAGCAATGCATCGATACTCGGATACGCATAGATGGTCGGTGCATGGTTCTGCATCAGCCCTCCAGTATCGGCGGTGGGACCGTAGTTGCTATGTAGCTCATGGCGCAACATGCGAAGCATTGCCATCTGCTGCCCGCGATGATGAGAGGTATGAGTCAGGCGACGCACCATCACCCAGGCGCGCGAGCGTTGCACATCGAAAAACTGTGTCTCCGTCTCCCACCACGCGTCGTTTTTCGTCTTCAATGACGCAAAACGTTTTGCGCTGTCTTCCGCGTATTGGCGCATAAACTCAAGACGAGTTTCCGTCTGAGGCAATGGCGGTGCGCCTACATCGATGCCCAGCATGTTACGAAACCACAGGTCTTCGCTGACGCACTGATGAACCATCTGTTCGTGAACGCTGCGCCCCCTGGGATCACTGGGATGCGGACGAAAAGAAAGCTCGTCGTCATGAAACTCGCTCCATACGCTGAGTACCTTGAGCCGCTCCGTTTCGTATGTATCGACCAGGAAATCGTATCTCATGTCTGCTTTCTTGCTGTGCGGGGAGATGTGTCCATGTTGCTGCTCGGTTGGCAGCCGGAGAGAAGTTAATCTCTCCGGCTGCAATTGTCAGTCATGCAGAATAGGTCGTCCAAGTGGAAGAACAACACGGCCAGCGGTTGCATTCAGTATTTCGATA
>DASRSR010000105.1:0-37423 GCA_035656355.1 Edaphobacter sp. | reverse complement strand
TCAACGCATCATTCAACTTCTAACCAAAGCTACTTACAAAACAGAAGCGGCCGGATATGTTCCGGCCGCTTCTGTTTTTTGCGTTGCTGAATTAAGAATGAGCATCCGGCACGGACCATATCACTCTGTTGAAGGAGCTGAGCGTCCGGCCCGCGTGCTTTCGTTTGCTGAGACAACCACAGTCTTTGCATTGAGGAATTCGCGCATTCCAGCCGCGGAGAGCTCTCGTCCGTAGCCGGAGTGTTTGATGCCTCCGAAGGGAAGTCGCGGGTCGCTTGCCACCATCTCATTGATGAAGACGGCGCCTGATTGCAGCTCTTCGATGAAGCGTTGCTGTTCGGCATGATCGCGAGTCCAGGCAGATGCTCCCAGACCGAACGGCGTGTCGTTTGCCACCCGAATGGCCTCATCTAAATCTGCAACGCGGAACAGCATGGCCACTGGGCCGAAGACCTCCTGACGATACACCGGGCAACTGCGCGGCACACCGGCCAGAACTGTTGGCTCGAAGTAATTTCCCAGGCCAATCATGCGCTGGCCTCCGGTGAGGACACGCGCGCCCGCAGCGGCTGCCGCTTTGACCTGAGCTTCCAACTCGTCAACGATGCTGGTGGTCGCCAGCGGGCCTATATCGGTGTCGTCCTTCATTGGATCGCCGACGCGCATTGCTTCCATTCCTGCCACAAACCGCGACTCAAACTCGGGATAGACTTCATCGGCGACGATGAAGCGCTTTGCTGCGATGCACGACTGTCCGCTATTGACGCAGCGCGCTCGCACTGCCGTTTCTACGGCCACATCGAGATCGGCCGATCCCATGACGATAAATGGATCGCTGCCTCCCAGTTCCAGCACCGATTTTTTGATGAGCCAGCCAGCCTGCGCACCGATGGCCCGGCCAGCAGGTTCGCTGCCGGTTAAGGTGACGGCGGCGATTCGCTCGTCGCCCAGAACGGACTCAACTCTGCGTGAATCAATCAGCAATGTCTGAAAAGTGCCGCGAGGAAAACCGGCTCGGCGTACCAGCGCTTCGATTGCCAATGCGCATTGAGGCACATTGGAGGAGTGCTTCAGTAGTCCGACATTCCCGGCCATCAAAGCTGGAGCAAGGAAACGGAAGACCTGCCAGAAAGGGAAGTTCCACGGCATTATGGCAAGCACAACGCCAAGAGGGTCCCAGCGCACATAGCTTTCGCGGTTACCGGTGTCGATCGACTCCGGCGTAAGAATGCGCGCGGCTTCTTCGGCATAGTAGCGACAAGCGGAAGCGCACTTCAGCACCTCTTGACGCGCTGTGACGATCGGCTTGCCCATTTCGAGCGTGATGATGGCAGCCAGTTCCTCGCTCTCCTGTTCCAGAATGGAGGCGAGCTTACGCATGCACAATGCGCGATGGTCCAGCGGAACTGTTTGATAGGCACGAAAAGCTTCAGAGGCGAGGCCAATCTTCTCGCGAAGCGCTTCTTCGGATAGAGCTTCGAAGCTGCGCAGCAACTTGCCGTTTGCCGGATTAATGGACTCAATAGCCATAGCTGCTAGATTAGCAAGGACCGTGGAAGCATGTGCCATAATTTGAGAGTCCTAATACTCCGATCTGCAAGAAACAAAGGTAGCGAACCAAATGCAGGGAAATCCGATTTTTATGCACGAGGCCATCCGGCTGGCAACGAAGAATATCGCCGCTGGCCTGGGCGGCCCTTTTGGGGCGGTGATTGTGCAGAACGGAAAGATCATTGCTACCGGTACAAATCTTGTTACCTCAACCAACGATCCAACGGCACATGCTGAGGTGGTAGCGATACGCAGGGCGGCAGCAGCTTTGAAGCGATTCAACCTTGCGGGCTGCGAGATCTATACAAGTTGCGAACCTTGCCCCATGTGTCTGGCTGCGGCCTACTGGGCGAGTTGCGATGCCATCTTCTATGGCAATACGGCTGCCGATGCCGCGGACATCGGCTTCAGCGATGCGTTTCTTTACGACGAAATACGGCGTCTTCCGGAGCAACGGAGGATTCCCTCGATGAATTTCATGCGCGAGCACGCCCTCTCCAGCTTTGAAGCATGGCGTAGGTATCCGGGTAGAGTTGAATATTAAAGATAAGGCGATTTAGAAAAACCATGACGACGAAATCAAACAGCAAAAGCAAAGCGGCAAAACGATCCCATGCAGCCGGAAAGGCTTCGGCGGCTGCCCCGGTTAAGATAGCAATTCTCGGCTTTGGAACCGTCGGTAGCTCGGTTGCCAAGGTGCTCGCCAAGTCCAAGTTTCCCGGTGTGCAACTTACGCATATCTACAACCGTTCTGTTGAGCGCAAGCGGTTGTCTGCCGCAGCCGCGGCGGTCCCTCCATCGGTCATCTGGACGGAGAATATTGACGACATTCTGAGCTCAAATGTTGATATCGTCGTCGAGTTGATGGGTGGTTTGACTCCAATTGAGGGGTGGCTGCGCAAAGCACTGGCTGCGGGCAAATCGGTGGTTACTGCCAACAAGCAGCTCATCGCATATCGCGGCGCAAGCCTCTCGCGCCTGGCGGCGGAGCACAATGTACACCTCGTATACGGTGCAGCAGTCGCTGGAGGGATCCCGGTTATTCCAGGGATGCAACAGGGGCTGAGCGGCGACAGCATTACGCAGGTGAGCGGCATTGTGAACGGCACCTGCAACTACATTCTCAGTCGTATGGAGAGCGGTGCGGACTACGCCGCGGTGCTTGCGGACGCACAGAAGCTTGGTTACGCTGAGGCCGATCCTTCAGCCGATGTCGATGGATTCGATGCCCGCGCCAAACTTTGCATTCTGTCGCGCATTGCGTTGCATGCTGAGCTCGACCCGGACTCCGTGCCAACCCAGAGCATCTCTTCCGTTGAAGCTATCGATTTTACTTACGCGCGTGAGCTGAACTGCACGATTCGTCAGGTCTCGCGTGCGCAGCGAGAGGGCAGTGTGGTCCACGCCCGCGTTGCGCCGATGCTGGTGCCGCTCAGTTCTCCGATGGCGTGGTCGCATGGAACGCAGAATATGGTGGTTGTCAGCGGGCGTTTCGGCGGAGATGTCGTCTTCTCCGGACATGGCGCGGGAGGCGAGCCTACAGCGGTTGCCGTTGTCTCCGATATTCTTGCCGTGGCGCAGAACTGCGGCACAGTGCAGTTGCCGGTGCAAAAACGGCAGGTGGCGGGCGAGTTCGCTGTTCCGCACTATCTTCGCTTTGTGGTGGATGATCGTCCCGGGATCGTGTATGCCATTGCGGGAGCATTGGCCAAGGTAGGCGTCAATATCGACTCCCTGTTGCAGAGGCCGGGCCACTCCAAGCATCGGTTGCCTTTTGTTGTTACGACGGAGCCTTGCCTTACTTCGACGATCGAGAAGGCGATGAAGTCGATTGCCAAGCTGGATTGCATGCTGGAGCGGCCCCTCTGTCTGCAGATGCTGGTGGAACAGGATAAAGCGGATTAAGACGCTTCAGCGCTTCAGAGTAACGACCTGCGAGAGTACAGGATGGCAGAAGACCTTGCCATGGCTGAGCGCAATCTTGCGCTGGGCGAGTGCGGCCATCTCCGGGTCATGCGTCACCATGACGATGGTGTGGCCGTTGCGATGAAGGTCCTGTAGAAGCTCGGCCACGATGGTCTGGTTGGCGGCATCGAGATTGCCGGTAGGCTCGTCCGCAAGCAGAATGGGTGGATTGTTGATGAGCGCGCGCGCGATGCAGACGCGCTGCTGCTCTCCACCGGAGAGTTCGCTGGGAAGGTGTTCGGCGCGATGAGCAAGGCCAACCCTAGCCAGCGCGGCGCGCGCCTCGGCCTCATCGGTCATGGAGTGAAAATATTGCGCCAGCATGACGTTTTCTAACGCCGAGAGATAAGGGATGAGGTGAAACTGCTGGAAGATGAAGCCGATTTTGTCGGCGCGGAAACGGTCCATCTCTGCGGCGGACATGGCGGCAACATCGACGCCATCGATGCGAAGCTCGCCGGAGGTAGGCCGGTCGAGACAGCCGATAAGGTTGACCAGCGTTGATTTGCCTGAACCTGAAGGGCCGGTGATAGCAACCCACTCGCCAGCAACGATGCTGAACGAAGCGTGGTCGAGCGCGCAAACGATTCCGGCATGGCCTGCGTACTCGCGGGTAACTCCATTGAGCGAGATGACGGCGCAGCCGGGGCGGGTCTCGGTTTCGGTTGGGCTTATGCTTTCAGGCATCGGTTCTCTTTCAGTTTAACCGCGCGGTTCACGATTATCACTCACCTTTCAGCAGAGCGGCCGGTTGAAGTGTGCGAAGCACGCGGACAGGAAACAAGGCTGCCAGTGCAGCGATGGCAATATTCAGGAGCAGGACCAGCGGAAGCACCGAGAGCCGGGGCAGCGTGGCAGTATGGAAGTTGATCTGACTGATGCCCCAGGCGACGGCCGAACCGGCGATGTAGCCAAGTGCGACTCCGGCGAGCGCAATTACCAGCGCCTCAAGCAGAAACATGGACATCAGTTGCGTCTGGGAGCCACCCAGTGCCTTCATCAGCGCAAAATCGCGGCGGCGTTCGAGCACCGAAGCTGAAAGCGTAGCGAGCACGCTGACCGCAACCGTAAGTGCGATGAGCAGGACCGAACCGTACATCAACGCATGGGTGCGTTCGACGATGCGTGACTCGCCCTCGACCAGTTGCCGTACAGGCTGAATCTGCAAGCTGGGAAATTGTGTACGAAGTCGCGTTAGCGCGGCCTCGACCGTGACTGCTCCGCCGGGCACCTGTACTTCGACGACTGTGGGGTTGATGCCGGTCCACTGCGTGAATGTGGCGAGGGGAATGTAGATGCGGCTATCCTCATCGCCTCCGGTTGTAAGTCGGCCTGCTCCGATGAGTGTGATGGCTTTGCCCGAGTAGGTGAGCTTGACGTTATGCTCGTCGGCGACGAAGTTTGCAGCGCGATTGCCGAGCAGCGCTGCATTTGGCGCGGTTGGCCAGTGAGCAAGCTGCCACCAGGAGTCAAGTCGCGCTACGGAAGCGAAATCGGTTCCGGCAACGACAACCGATGTTCCGCGATCTGTTGAAGCGACAGCGTAGGCAAAAGGCGCAATCAGAGCGTCTGGACCGGCAGTGCGCTGAATCTCGGCTAGAGCATTGGGCGGCAGCGGTGTGGATGCAGAAGCCGTAATGACGATATTGGCCCCGAAGTTGCGGAATTCTTTGTGCAGCTTGGTATTGAGATCGGCGTAGAGGGTAAGCAGTGCAGTCGCAATTGCCGCAGAGACAGTGAGTGCAACCAGTGCGGAGAGGCTGCGCGCACGCCGGTGCACCAGAGAACGGCGCAACATGCCGGTGAAGCTGAGTCGAGGCTTGTGCGGAGCTTTGGTCATGCGTCCGCCCGCAAAATGGTAGAGGGATCCATCTGAAGCGCCGTGCGGATGGATGGTGTACTGCCCGCGATGGCGACGGCAAGCGCGAGCACGACCACCACGGGAAGCAGGACCGGATTGAGAATAGAACTGCCGGAGATTGCTCCATCGCCGGCGAAGATGCGCGCTCCTAGCCACGCAGCCAGGCCGGAGCCGAGAAGGTATCCGAATGCGCCACCGAGGACAGCGAGCAGACCAGTTTCGGAGTAGAAGAGCAGCGCGATGGAGCCTTTGCTGGCGCCGAGCGAGCGCATCAGGCCGATCTCGGCGCGGCGCTCAAGGATGGCCGTCGCCATCGCCGCGCTGACGGCGAACCCGGCAGCGAACAGAGCGGCCGCGCTGATAAGCCACATCAGACCGCTGATGCGCTTGAGCACATTGCCCTCGTTTTGCTCGACCTGACGCACCTGCTGCGCATCAGCTCCGGGGATGGCTTCACGAATCTGATAGGCAATGGAATTGGCATAGGGACGGCAGTACCAGATGTCACGCTGCTGAGGAGAGAGTGCGTCGGGGTCTTTGCGCGCGAAGGCATCTTCGGGACGGGTGCGGGCGCTGACTTCGACGCGGGAGACTGCGTCGGGGAGATTGGCAAGGCCTTGTGCGCTTTTAAGCGTGACAAACACATCATTATCCAGTTCATTCCCTGTCGATACGATCCCAGTGATCAGAGAAACCCGATCCCAAGCTTGCATAAATCTGAAATAGTCACCCACCTTGACATTGAGGCGTTGAGCCAACTTCTGCCCGATAGCTACTTCGAGGTGTCCACTCGTGGGCCATCTACCCTGCAATTGCCATGTGGGGTTCAGCTGCGATACGCCTGTGACTTGTTCACCAAACTTATGGTTAAACCAGAAGCCGTGGGCGTTGACAGGGATGAACTGAGTCCCCAATGCAGGGGATGATGCTTCCCCTTTGAAAGACAGTTCCGGACTAATGTTAATGATGTTATTGGCCCAGAAGATGCCTTTTAGCTTGGGTAAGTCGCTGGCCTTGAGATAGGCATTGCCGGTTGCGGGCTTGATGTCCACGCCGCCAACTTTTACATCGAGATTAGCGGCTTTCGGCGTGATGACGATGTTGGCTCCGTAGACGGCCAGCTCTTTATGGATACGGTCGCCGATGGTTGTCGCGAGAGCGAGCATCGCTGTGACGGCGGTTGTCCCAAGCAGAATCGCTACGCCGGCCAGCGCCTTGCGGCGGCGCTGGCGGCGGAAGCTTTCCCATAGGAGCCGGAAGAACATTAGCGTAGCGACCTCATCGCTCGAAGACCGGGGCGAGCGCGCGCAGGTCTGCCGCCTGAATGACGACTTCGCCGCCGCCAATGGCGGACTTTAATGGAATGGGATTGCAGCCTCCGGGCTGGCCCATGGACTGCGGAACCAGCGGGGAAGCGCACATTTTGCAGGTGATTCCCTGGCTGCTGATATAGAAGCCGACCGGGCCGCAGATGTGGCAGGCGTCGGCAACCGAAACGATATTGCCGTCAGGCTTCTTGTAGAGCAGGAATCGGACCTGAACGCTGCCGCCCTTGCCATCATCGACGTTCACACCGTAGCGATGCAACTGGTTGTCGGTGATTTGCGAAGTAGAGACGATGGCCTGGCTGCCCACCAGCGTAACTGTCGTTGTCGGAGAAAGTGCTGTGGTGCTCTTGGCGTAGATGAACTCGGCGGTCGAGAGAAAGATGAAGACGAAGCTGGTGACGACGACGGCGTACATCCACATCTTTTCGCGGCGCTGGCTCCACTCGGCGCGGCGACGGTCGGCTGGGGTAGCGCTGGCGGGAAGCTCCACCGGAGCGCGGCGTTTGTATTCGAGCAGCATCATCAGGCCGGCGAGCGCAAGCATGGTTACGAAGAAGAAGAGATCGTTGCGGACGATGGGGCCGATCAGCCGCATCTCCGTGGTGCTGGAAGGCAGTACACCGTTTTCGCTAAGCTCGTGCAGGCCGCTGACGACAAGTTGGAATGTTACGAAGTAAAGAATGACGGTAGTGACGCGGAAGAACCGGCGGAGATTAATCTTGACGCTGCCGCGAATGAACAGCACACCGAAGACAACCGCGACGGCAACACCGAGCAGCGTTCCGGTAAAGCTGAGCAACTCCGTGGAGTTAAGGGTGACGGCAGAGAGAATCAGCACGGTCTCGACGCCTTCGCGCAGCACCAGAAGAAAAACAAACAGAAAAAGCCCGATGCGGGAGACGCCATCCTCGCCGCCGGTAAATTTGGCGACCTTCGATTCGATCTCACCCTTCATGGAACGGGCGGTCTTGTGCATGAACCAGATCATGCTGACGACAAAGACCGCCGCGGCCAGCATGACCCAGCCTTCAATAATGTCGGAATTGAAGTTCAGGTGGGCAACGACGATTGCAACGCCGATACTGGCAACGACAGCCGCTCCCAGTGCCCAGAAGACGACGCGCTTGAGCTCGTTGCGCCCGATCTTCGCCAGATAGGCGAAGATGATTCCGACGATCAGCGCGGCTTCGACTCCCTCGCGGAGAGTGATGATAAATGCCTGCAACATAAAGGTCTTTCTCTTCCCGGAAAGGGTCTCCGCAAGGCGTTTTTCAGGAGGCGACCGGGATCGTAAACCGATACCTGGCTGCAACTCCTATTATTGAGTCTAATGCGGACTAAATTGGTCGTCAATTGAATGCGACAGGAGAGAGGCTGAATTTTCAGGACTTTTTAGAAGAGGAGGGAAGTGGTGCGCCCGGAGCGATTCGAACGCCCGACCTACTGGTTCGTAGCCAGTTGCTCTATCCAACTGAGCTACGGGCGCACATTGCGTTGGATGCAACTTTCAAAGAATAACGGAATTTGCCGACTACGGCAACCCCGGTGTTAGGAGGAACCGCGCCACAGCAATTAATCAATTTTTAGCAAAATTCGCTTTACCTCTTAGCAAACGAGCGTACAAGAATAACCATGTTCCAGATCCCTTCGGTATCCATACGATCTCCTTCTCCGGTCATTTGCCCCTTGCCGTTCTTGATGATGTAGAAGAGCTCTCCATCAGATAGGTCTTTGAGGGCCGCCGGATCGGTGTAGTCCTTTAGCGGAGGTTTGATATCGGCAGCGAGATCGCCTTTGCCGTTGCCATTTATTCCATGACAGACGGCGCAGTCGTACCCGTACATCTTTTTTGCAAGCGCCAGTGATTTAGGCGTTGGCTTTACAGGATTGACCAGGCGCGCGGCATCAGTGGGAATACCGGAAGGCGCTGCCGCAGCAGCAGGTACAGAAGTTGGCTGTTGCGGGGAAAATACAAAGAGCAGAAGAGCGGGAAGAACGAACAAAGGCTTCAACATGCGAGCTACCTGTCTTGTGCAACGGCAATCCTATGCCTCAAGCGGAGCGATGGGAAGCGTTATCTTGCGACAGACCTGGAAGTCAATCACGGCGATATTTATTTCGGTATCAGCCATGCCGTCCAGGCTTGTTGTAAAAGGGTGTCAGAGGTACCGGATGAAGCTTCATAGCAGAGGGTGGCTGCGTAAGTTTTATCGATGGAGCTGGCTACTGGTGCTTTTGGTAGCAGGGAGACAGGCATTTGCAGGGCCGCCGTTTCAGACTGACGATCCGGAACCGGTAGAGTTCCGGCACTTTGAGATGTATGCCTTTGAGCTATCGGACACTACGTCCAGTGGGACGACACTCGAAGTTCCGGCGTATGAGGTCAACTGGGGCGCGGCACCGGGGTTGCAACTGCATCTGGTAGTGCCGCTGGTGGCGAACATTCCCTCGGATGGGAGCATGAGCTACGGGATAGGCGATACAGAACTGGGCGCGAAATACCGGTTCGTAAAAGAGAAGAAGTGGATGCCCGAGGTGGGGATTTTCCCCTTTATAGAACTTCCGAGCGGGAATGCAGAGAAGGGGCTGGGTGTGGGAACGACCTGGTACCGGTTGCCGCTGTGGCTACAGAAGAGCTGGGGACCGTGGACGACCTATGGTGGTGGAGGTGAGGCGGTCGTTCCTGCTTCGGGATCAAAGAACTATCCATTTGCGGGATGGCTGGTGCAGCGGCAGCTGAACAAGAAGCTGACGCTGGGAGGCGAATTGTTTGGCCACGGCCAGATCACGCCGGATTCGGATTCATCCACAATGCTGGATGTAGGCGGCATTTATGAGTTCAGGGAAGGGTTTGATCTGCTCTTTACGGGAGGACACAGCGTGGCGGGTCAGTCGGAGACGTATACCTATGTGGCGTTGTATTGGACGTGGGGACCAAAGGACGCAAAGGACAGCAGTGGAGGATTGGCAGCAATGCTCCGGAAAGCGCATCTTCGGTTTTGAAGGATCAGCTCCGCTCCTGCACCTGATCTTCGGGCATTCAAACCGTTGAGATGATATTGTCATTGGGAATTCTTGGAATCCAGAGGAGACGGTATGGAGCGTGTCACTGAAAGTTATGCCCGGGCCATTGTTCTGATTCGTATTCTCGTGGGTTGGGTCTTCTTATCGGAGGGAATACAGAAGTTTCTGTTTCCTGTGGCGCTCGGCGAGGGAAGGTTTGCAAAGATCGGAATCCCGTGGCCTCACTGGAGCGCGCCGTTTGTCGGTGGAGTGGAGATCGTGTTTGGCGCGCTTGTGCTGATAGGACTGTTTACACGCCTCGCAGCGGTTCCGCTGTTGATCGATATTCTGGTTGCCCTTGCGACGACCAAGGTTCCGCTGCTGCTCAAAAGTGGTGTGTGGAGCGCATTGCATGAGGCGCGAACCGATGTGAGTATGCTGCTTGGGCTGGTGTTTCTAATAATCGTTGGCGGAGGAGCATACTCGCTCGACGACAGGATCGATAGCAGGCGCTAGTGACGGAGAGGGCTGCATGGAAGTAACGGTAAGGGGATTTATCTCAGGGTTGCATGGGCTTTTGTTCGGCGGATTTTTTCTGGCAGCTATCTTTGGCATTGGTTTTGAGCTTTGCCGGTCGAGCTATGCGAAGCAGATACCGGAGTTGTCGGAACGCGGATACCGGATGGAGCGCATTTATCTGGTTGTGCTAGTGGTGGTGGGATGGGCAGCAGTGCTGTCTGGAGCATATGTCGTTTATCCGTGGTATCGGGCGGTCCCGCCTGCCGGAGCGGCGAACCTGGCGGCGTATCCTCAACGGTTGTTGATATCGAGTGCAGCGACGATTGAGTGGCACAGGCTGGGAATGGAGTGGAAGGAGCATGTGGCGTGGTTCGCTCCGATTGCGATGACAATGGTGGCCTATGTCCTGGCAAAATATCGTAGCGGAATTGTGCGGCATCCGGGGGTAAGACGCGCGGCGGTCGCGTTTACAGCGGCAGCGTTGCTGGCGGCAGCAATTGCAGGCGGGTTCGGCGCATTGATTGACAAGGCCGCGCCGGTAGAGGGTGGAGGTACGGTGCAACTGATGAAAGGGCAGCGATGAAAGAGTTGCAGCAGGAGGAAGAACTGGCGAATGGTCCAGCAGCGGCAGCGATCCTGAGCGCGGGTATCGGCTGCTTTGCGATTGGCTTGCTGGCGGTGATTGGAGACGGCTCAAAGCAGATGGCTGCGCTGTTTACGTTCTATCGGCCAACGGGGCCGCTTTCGGGAGTAAGCTCGCTGGGCATCGCGGCCTGGCTGGTGGTCTGGTTGGTGCTGGCGCAACGCTGGCGGTCGAAGACGGTCGCGATAAGCAAGGTGAACCTGGCGGCATTTGTATTTCTTGCGCTGGGCTTGTTGCTGACGTTTCCGCCGTTTGGCGATTTGTTGTTAGGAAAATAGGCCACGTTTTACGAAGAAGATTATTTTTCGACTGCTTCGTCGGGAGCAGGCAGTTCACTGCCCTCTGAATCTGGACTGACTGCGAGTGCCTGCGCGCGGAAGGAAGCGGGAAGCACAAGAATGTTTGTGAAGAGGATGAGAGCGAAAGTCAGGGACGCGAAGTATGTCAGATCTTTCGGATGTGCCTGGATAACCTCGAGAGCGAGAACCGCGGTGATGAGGCCTCGAGGAATAAGGAGCGTAGCGAACTCGCGCTCGCGGTAGGTGGTTCCACGCCAGACAATACGGCTGAGCATGACCGCGAGGAATCGGGCGATGAGAAAAACGAGCAGAATGCCGAGGCTGGAGAGAAGCTGCTTCCTCAGTCCCTCGAACTGAATCATCGCGCCGAGTAGAACAAAGAAGAAGCTGCGGACCAGGAATGCCAGCTCAGAGTGGAATGAATGTATTTGCGTGCTTTGGCCGGCAGAGAGAATCTCAAAGCCGAAGCGCTGCATGGAGTTTTGCGGGTCGAGCAAACTGGCAAGGGTTGCCCCGAAGACCATGACGGCGAACAGATCGCTGCCTCCAATCAAATTGGTAATGGAGTAGACGATCAGGACGGCTGCGAACGTAAGCACTTGCCAGAACTGTTTATCGGATACATGCGGAAGCAGCTTGACCCAGAGAAAGCCTGCGACGACGGCAACGATGAAGGCGAGCAGAAATTTGAAGATGAATAGAGCAAAGACGCCGCCGAGAATTGCACCGCCACTTCTGTGAGGCGTAAGGCTGCCATCGCCGGCAAGTCCCAGAAGAACGCCTACACCGATAGCCCCGAGACCATCGCCAAAGGAGGCTTCGATCACCAAAGTTGTTTTGAGGTCATGACGAAGGTCAAGCTGGTCGAGTGTAGGCAGAATGATTGAACTGCTCATGCAGGCCAGGGCCGCAGCGACCAGAAATGCAGGCATCTTTCCCATGCCGAGCACATGAATGCAGAACCATGCGACGAAGCCGAGCGTCAGGGCGTAGCTGAAGATTGCCAGCGTCATGCCTGCGGTGAACTGCTTTAAGGCGCGGCGCAGATCGAGTTCCAGACCGGCGGCGAAGAGGATGAGGATAAGCGCGAGCGTACCGACGCCGCGAATCAGCTCGGGAAAGTGGTCTGCGTTGATCCAGTGCAGGACAGGCCCAAGCAGGATTCCTGAGGCAAGCAGCACGATAACGTCGGGCACACGTGTGCGGCGCGAGAAGCGGTTGGTCACAAAGGCCAGCACAAGCAGACCACCGACGAGACCGAAGAAGTTGGTGAGCGATAAAGTCACTGGTCACAGACTAGATGCTTCCGCGTTTCGAGGGAAGTAGTTCAGCAGCCTTCTGCCGATTGGTAGGAAGGCGTCAGCGGACGGTGGGTTCGTAGGATTTAAATCCGGCGATTTTCATGCCGCGCTGTGCTTCAGGGTTTTTCATGAAGGTGTCCCATACAAAGGCGGAGCGAGCATTTTCCGCCATCAGCATGGCGATGCCGGTGTCGATGCCGACGACGTCGGTGTCATACCATTTTTTCAATGGGTTGAAGGCATCGACGAAGCCATAGCGCCCCCACGCTTGTGGATAGTTTTTTCTGATGTTGCGAATGACGCGCATGGTGGCGTCAGGAAGAAAAGGCAGCGAGCCTCCGGTGGCGGCAGGCACGACGGTGCCATCGATCGGGCCAATGGCCGGCGGTCCACCCCAGATGACATAACCTTTGTCGGAGTCGGAAGCGGTGATGCCCCACAGATCGTTGGTGTAGTCCGGAAAGGTTTTACCGAGCTCGATGCAGAAGCGGCGATGAACATCAGTGGCAATGGCCGAGTTCTGGAAGTAGTCGGCGTACTTGTCGCGCTTGCGGCGAAAGTCGAACCACGCCTGTGAATATTGGTGCACGAACAGCGGAGCGAAAGAACCGATGTAGCGCAGTCCATCGTACTCGAAGGTGGTGCGTTTCCATGCGGTCCACGCCTGTGGGTTGAGCGGATGCGAAGATGAACCCATACCGAGCAGATAGATCATCATGAGCTCGCTGTAGTCCTCCCACTTGGAAGAGAGAAATCCACCTTCGGGGGTCCAACCCATCGGCAGAAGCGCAGTGTCTTCCGACAACCACGTCCAGTCGACGCGATTGAAGATGGCCTCAGCCAGGCCATTGACGCCGCGATCGTTGAAGTGCTGGCGACAAGTGAGAATGCCGCAAAGCAGGATCGCAGTATCGACGGACGAAACTTCCGAGTCCCAGATGCGCTCGCCGGTGTTGATGTCGGCGAAGTGATAGAAAAAGCCGCGATGCGTGGGCAGCTTCTTCCAGAGATAAAGCAGAGTATTGACTACGCGCAGGCGTGCAGCGTTGCGCGGAATATAGCCGCGCTTTTCGGCGATACAGATAGCGGTGAGGCCAAATCCGGTGGAAGCAACGCTGGCTACGGTGGTTGTGTCTTTGGTACGTACATTGCAGCGGTCTTTGATGAGACCGGTCTGCGGATTGGCCTGTTCCCAGAAGAAGAGAAAATTGGCTCGCTCGATCTCATCCAGAAGCTGATCGTCTTCAGGCGCCAGCGCGCTTGGCTGCGGCGGCGGAGCCGGGTTTTTATGCGGTTGCTGTGGCTGTTGCTGCTTGCTCGCCTGGGCGAGAAGAGGGAGTGCTGAATATTGTGCAAGCGGCAGGCCAAGAGAAAACGCTGCCATCTGTTGAAGCATCGTTCGCCGAGAGATGCCTCTTCTATTCCGGCTTGTGATGTACCGGATCAGCTTTTTCTTTTCCTCATTTCCATCCACGCTCATTCAATCTCTTTCGCGTTTATCTTTCGTATGCGTTAGATGCAGGTTGGGGACAATAATGAGCGCAGGGCAGCGCAAGATGCAAATAGCGCGTCCAAACAGGATGCCGGTGAGCAATGAAGGGTAAGAAGCTCGTATGGATTCTCGTTGCAGTTGCAGCCGCGATTGTGGCGGGCATTGTTGCGTATGTGTATCTGCGACAGAAGCCCAATGCAATTCGCCGCGCAATTCCGATTGAAGGCGCTGTGATTCAGCGCGACACCGACAGCAGAAAAGAACTGCCCATCGAAAACGTGACAATCACGGCATCGGACGGAGTTGTGAGCGCAACGACGCACTCCGATGCCAGCGGATATTTCAAGCTGGTGCTACATCGGCAGGTGTGGTCCGGGCAGCCAATCGTTGTTGAGTTCCGCCAGCCTGACTACCAGCCGGTGAACCTTACCTTGCAGGCGGGTCGATTGCAGGTGGACGAAACATTGCACGTGGTTGCGATGACGCCTGTCCCGGAGCAGAAGAAGCCGGGGCCTGCGGCGAAGGCATCAGTAGTATCAAACATCCGGGTGCGTTATACGATCAACTCGCGCACGGAAAGAAATATTGGCAGCCTTGCGAGGCCGTTCCAGGTCGTGAATAAAGGCAACGTCCCCTGTAATAAACAGAAGCCCTGCTCGCCCGATGGAAAGTGGAAGGCGACGGAGGCTTCGATTTCGCTTGATGCCGGGCAGGACAACGCGTTCGGCAATGTCCGCGCCTCGTGTATCGCGGGGCCTTGCCCATTTACTCGGATCGATCCCTCAGGATTTGAACATGGCGGCAGGCACATCACTGTGACTGCTTTGGACTGGTCCGACACCGCGACATTTCTGGTGGAGGCTGAAGTCTTCCATACGGCCATCAGTTCGAATGTTCGTGAATCATATCCTGTGATCTTTGGCCGCGCGCTGAACTTCACCCTGCCACCGACCCAGGAAGGCGTAAGCCTGGAGGCCGATCTCGATGGCGCGCCGATGGTCTTTCCGCTGGGACCGGATCTGTATCTAAGCTGGGCGACATGCACAGCGCGCAACAACGAGGAAGACAAGTCGACGGTCTATCGGTGTGAGCTGAAGCCGGGATACCAGTTCTAAACTGGTACCCTACCCGTACTTAAGTACTAAAGTATTCGAAACAAATAGTAGGTTAGACGCAAACTATACAAAACAAATGATTTGTATGAGTAGCCAGGTTCTTGAATTGGATGTGTCTCTATTTTCTATTTTAGACAAGAGGCAGAGATAAATCGGCAAATTTATGTGTTCATGGGCACCCGGCATTTGTGGTGCGAATCCCACCTTAGTCTCGCGCCGGGCTGACGCCGGCACGAGCCGAAGATGGGGCACCCGCATGGATTGAAAGAGAAATGGGGGTCCTTCGCTTTGCTCAGGATGACGGCGTGAGTTCAGTTCATGCCTGTTGCAGGATGGGGAGAAGGAGTTCGAGGATGAGGGGGGCGATCTCTTCTGCGGCGGGATGGTCAGGTGTGTAGAACCACTGGCGAACGGCACCATAAATTGCCCAGGCGGCTGAGGTGGCAACTATCTCGACTGGAAGCGCTGAAGATGGGCTTTGTGTCATGCCCTGAATGAGGACGCGGCGGATGGCGGCGGTCATGGCCGATTCCATCAGCGGCTCAAAGGCATTCTGTCGGCTGCACTCGACCGTATCGGCGTGGGTCTGGGTGATGTAGTCGCAGGTGGCGAGAATCAAAGCAAGGGCAGACTCAGGCTGTGCGCCGTTGAAGCTTACACTTCGCTGGCCGAGCAGCTTATGGAAGTTACCTTCAATCAGCGCGCCGAAGAGGGCGAACTTGTCGGTGTAGTGATCGTAAAAGGTTGCGCGATTGACGGTGGCTGCGTCGGTAATCTCCTGCACGGATATGTCGTCGAATGCGCGGGTCTGCATCAGGCTCTGAAGCGCTCGCTGCAGAAGCTGGCGGGTGCGGCGGATGCGGGGGTCGCGAACTTCGCAGTCGGAGATAGGCATTGGATAGAGCCTATCAAAGTAGAAAAAAGAATCTTTTGGCAACATGTGTTGTCTATTAGACATATGTTGCTTAGACGGCAATTGCCGTCAAAAGGAGATTCTGCCATGCCGACTATTACTGAATCTGATTCGCCCGTTTTATTGCATCTGGATACCAGCCCATTAGAGAGTTCGATTACCCGCGAACTGACACGCGAGTTTGTCAAAACCTGGAAGGCCCGTCATCCCAATGGAAAAGTGATCTATCGCGACCTTTCGGCTCATGCGCCGAAGCCGATTGATGCAGCGTGGGTGGGCAGCGCATTTACGCCCGTGGCGGCGCGCACACCGGAGCAGAGGGCCGAGCTGGCGCTCTCTGAGGAGTTGATTGCAGAGCTGGAGCAGGCCGATGAGTATGTTCTGGGAGTGGCGATGCATAACTTCAGCATCCCTTCGGTGCTGAAGCTGTGGATCGATCAGGTAGTCCGCAGCGGGCGCACCTTTGCCTATGGAGAGAACGGTCCTAAGGGACTGTTGCAGGGAAAGAAGGCGACGGTGGCAGTCGCGACGGGCGGCGTGTATGAGGTTGGGACTCCTGCGGGAGCTTTGAATTTTGTCGAGCCGTACCTGAAGAGCGTTCTGGGTTTTATTGGCGTGACCGATGTGCAGTTTGTGACCGCAGGCGGTGCGGCTCAGTTGCTGCGGGGAACGGTCGATCGCGCGGCATTTCTGCAGCCGGTTCTGGAGAAGGTGAGAGAGGTGGCTGCGTAAGGAATATCAGGCGAAAGACAAATACAGGGGTTTCTCCACTGCGCAGCGCACGATAAAGCCGTGCGCTGCTTCGGTCGAAATGACGTGTTTGATGGATATGTAGAAAATGGGACCATCAGGATACTCATTTTTATAATCTGCTCAAAGGTAGATTTGCAGCTCCAGAAATTGCACCGATGAGCCGGGGCGATGGGATGCAATATTACTAATCCAAAAGTTGCATATCACTGAATTCATAGGGTGCTACGCTGGTGCCCTATGAAAACTCTTGCTCTGCTGCTATGCCTACTGCCGATATTCGGGTTCACACAATCTGCGCCAAAAGCTCTCCTTTTATTCGGGGGCGTTGGCCACAAGACTTTCTTGGGGTGTCTTAATTGTGTGGCTACATCAGAATTTTCCGTCTGCAACGATTACAGCAAATACGGCTCAAACTATGGAGATAGCATCTGGAATGAATTTGGTACGTATGGATCAGAATTCAATTCATCAAGTCCGTGGAACGAGTTCTCCAGTGATGCACCCATAATTGTCGATAGCGATGGGAAGTCGTATGGATATTTCAGCACTAATGAATTCCACCATGACCGAACACATGTCGGATGGATCGTAAAACTCCTGGATTTCGAGAAAAAGACCTCGGATTTAGATAAAACAAGAGATTTCCTTTGCAAGTAGCTATCGGAATGGATTAATCCAATTCATTTGGCAGCTAATGCTGCCAGCCGAAGGCTTGCAGATTTCTCAGCCTTCTTGCATACTAATAAGAGTGTCTCAACGCCCTGTTGAGGCCAGTCGATAACCACGCCCGGAGGAACAGTTCCAGAGGGGTGGGAGACGAGGGAAGATGGCAAGGAAGATCTCCAAGAATCTGAAGAAGGCGCGCGCGCTCGTTGAGCCCCGTCCTTATGTTCTGGCCGATGCAGTTCCGCTGCTACAGAAGGCCAAGTATGCAAAGTTTGACGAGACGGTCGATCTGACGATGCGTCTCGGTGTGGATCCCAAGCACGCCGACCAGATGGTGCGCGGCACGGTTGTGCTGCCGCATGGGCTGGGCAAGTCGAAGGTTGTTGCCGTGATCGCCTCGGGCGACAAGGTGCGCGATGCTGAGGCTGCGGGTGCTGAGTTCTTCGGCGGCGAAGAGCTGGTCGAGAAGATTCAGAAGGAAAACTGGACCGCGTTCGATGCTCTGATTGCGACGCCGGACATGATGAGGTCGGTCGGACGTCTGGGCAAGGTGCTTGGACCGAAGGGTCTGATGCCCAATCCGAAGACCGGTACGGTGACGACGGATGTTGCTGCGGCGGTGAAAGAGATCAAGGCCGGTAAGGTCGAGTTCCGCACGGACAAGACGGCGCTGGTACATGTTCCCGTGGGCAAGCTTTCGTTTGAGCCGCAGAAGCTGATTGACAATGCGATGACGGTGATTTCCAGCGTGGTGAAGGCGAAGCCTTCGGCCGCCAAGGGCAAGTACATCAAGGGCGTCACGCTGAGCTCGACGATGGGCCCCGGGGTTCAGCTTGACTATGCGGCTGCCGAGGCAGCGGGCAAGGCGTAAAGATAGCCGCCAGCTATTGGCTTTTCGCTTCTAGCTGTGTGTGGATGCAATTAAGATTTCCGCTCTATCGAACGATGTGCGGGCGGCACAAATTGAGCTAGCGGCGAGAGGCTAGCAGCGAAGGCTGGGTTTGTTATGGCATTGAGCAGGGCAGTCAAGTCGGACAAGGTAAAGAAGCTGGCGGGCGAGCTTGAGGTTTCGACCTCGGCGATCATCGGCACGTTCTCCGGCCTTACAGCGGCGAAGGACTTTGAGTTGCGCAAGGCGGTTCGCGCCGCGGGTGGCAGCTATCACGTGGTAAAGAACAAGCTGGCCGAGCGGGCGGGTGAAGGCACCAAGATTGAAGCTGCTCTGAAGGGGCTGAAGGGCGTCAACTCGGTGGCCTATACCTCGGGCGATCCGGTAGCGTTGGCCAAGGCGCTCTCGGCCTGGGTAAAGGACAATGCGGAGTTTACCTTCAAGCTGGGCATCGTCGATGGCAAGGTCATTGGCGTGCGCGAGATTGGCGAACTGGCAACTATGCCGGGTAAGGAAGAGCTGTTCTCGAAGCTGCTGTTCCTGATCAATGCACCGGCACAGCGTTTGGCGACAGTCATCAACGCAACTGGCCGCAATCTGGCGGTGGTTGTAAACCAGGGCGTAGAGAAGGGCAAGTTTACCGGAGCGGCCCCGGCGGCTGAAGCTTCGGCTGAGAAGGATTCGAAGAAGGAAGAGGCTCCGGCAGCGGAGAAGCCCGAGGCGGAGAAGATTGCCGAGGCGCATGAGGCTGAGTCGAAGGCGGGCGAACAGCCTTCCGGAGCGGAGCAGCCGGAGAACTCTACTGCGTCGCAGGGTGGGGAAGCAGCAACAACCGATCCCGTAGAGGGATAGGACAACAAGTTTCGCATGGCCTTTCGGGGGCGCTGGTCTGGGCGCAACGGAAACCCGAAGAGTCCGGCAACCGAAGCGCAGACGGGCTTCGGAGAAGTAATCGGCAGTTCAGATTTAAATTGGAGAGATAGAAATGGCAGACATCCAGCAGTTGGAAGATTCAATCGTAAGCCTCAGCCTTCTTGAGGCATCGGAACTGGTAAAGAAGCTTGAAGAGCGTCTCGGCGTCTCGGCGGCTGCGGCCACCGTGGCGGCGGCCCCGGCAGCGGGCGGCGGCGCGGCAGCTCCTGCGGCTGAAGAGAAGACCGAGTTCACGGTCATCCTGAAGGACGCGGGCGCGAACAAGATCAACACCATCAAGGCAGTACGCGAAGTCACCAGCCTGGGCCTGAAGGAAGCCAAGGACCTGGTCGATGGCGCTCCCAAGCCCTTGAAGGAGAACGTTTCGAAGGATGATGCAGCCGCCATCGCGAAGAAGTTTGAAGGCGTTGCAACCGTCGAAATCAAGTAATTGGCCATAAACTTGCACGCCAGGGCAGAACGCGATATTCTCTATAGAAGATTTCGTTCCGCCTTGGCGTGTTATATGGCGGACACCTTGGCAACGGCGGATATTGGGAAGTAGCTTCCGGCTCATCTTGCGCGACAGCAGGTTAAGGGGCCGGTCACAATGTGCTTCAAGCGGCGGAAGCGTATTGTGTCATTGGATTTAACCGAGCGCAGCAACTTTGGGGCAGGGCGAGCCTCAATGGCGGCAGGCATCTACACGATAACGATAGAAACAGTGCACAAGACGATCTTTGCGCTCATGGGACAGGCTGTCCCTTCGAGCGCTTTGCCGCGTCTGGCGGTATCGCCGCGTCGCGTTCTTTATAGCAGTTTTATGCGACGGCGAACAGGAAAAGTTTTCTGAATTTTTGAGATTGATTGACCGCCGGAGGTTGTATCCGGCGAGACATTCTGCGCATTGGGGACCGCGGCACTCGAGGGCAGCGGAACCCGGACAGGTAATTAGAAGTTGCGCAAACAGAACCAAACGGGAGGGCAAACCCAGTCCTCCGCTCGCTGTGCAGCGAGTCCTCGAAGGGAAGCATTCAGGAGAGAGCATGTCCGGTCAGTCCAACAACAACGAATTGCGCGCGATCCGCAGCCGTCTTGATTTTTCCAAGATTCCAACCGCTATCCAGATTCCCAACCTCATTGAGGTGCAGCGGCGCAGCTATGAGCGCTTTCTGCAGATGGACAAGCTGCCTCAGGAGCGCGAGGACAATGGCCTGCAGTCGGTCTTTACCTCGGTGTTTCCGATTACCGACTTCCGCAACGTCAGCGAACTGGAGTTCGTCGATTACTCGATCGGCAACTGGGAGTGCAAGTGCGGCTACCTGAAGGGGCTGAACCACCTGCGTACGGCGTGCGTCAACTGCGGCCATATGGTGATCACCGACCCGTTCCATCCGGGCGATGTACTTTGCAACTTCTGCGGAACCTACAACAAGAACACGCCTGACTTCTGCACCAAGTGCGGAGACCCTGTGGGTCTGCAACTGAAGTACGACCAGGCCGAGTGCGAAGAGCGCGGCATGACCTATTCTGCTCCGCTGAAGGTTACGATCCGGCTGAAGATTTATGACAAGGACCCGGAGACGGGTGTTAAGAGCCTGCGCGACATGAAGGAGCAGGAGGTCTTCTTTGGCGACATTCCGCTGATGAGCGAGAATGGCACGTTTATCGTCAACGGTACGGAGCGCGTTATTGTTTCGCAGTTGCACCGTTCGCCCGGTGTCTTCTTTGAGACGGCAAACAATCGCACCTATTTCCTCGGCAAGATTATTCCGTATCGCGGAAGCTGGGTTGAGTTTGAGTACGACCAAAAGAACACTCTCTACGTCCGCATCGACCGCAAGCGTAAGTTCCTGGGTACCATCTTCCTGCGCGCACTTGGTCTGCGCACCGACGAAGAGATTCTGAAGACCTTCTATACCGTCGATACGATCAACGTGAAGGACGGCAAGCTGAGCTGGAAGGTCGCTCCTGAGGGCACCCCGACCAACCTGCAGGGGACGCGTCCTGCGGCTGCGATTACGGTAAAGGGCGAGGAGATTGCACCGGCGACGCGCAAGATTTCAGCGCACTCGCTGAAGGGACTGCGCAGCCACAAGATCGAAGAGGTTGAGGTCGAGAACAGCGAGTTTGACGGCGCGATGATTGCCGCCGATGTGGTGGATCTGACCACTGGTGAGCTGCTCTATGAGGCCAACCAGGAGCTGACGGCCGACAAGCTGCACAAGATTCAGCAGTCGGGTGTGACCAGCTTTGAGGTCTTCTTCCCAGAGCGCGACGATGTAGGCAACATCATCACCAACACGCTGCGCCGCGATTCGGTGCGCAAGCCGGAAGAGGCGCTGATAGAGATCTACCGCAAGCTGCGTCCGGGGGACCCGCCGACGCTGGATACGGCGACTGCTCTGTTTGAGGGCATGTTCTTCGATCCGCGCAAGTACGACTTCTCGCGCGTGGGCCGGTTGAAGTTCAATATCAAGCTCTACGAGAACCAGGAAGCGACCAATCTCGACAATCGCACACTGACGCCGGAGGACTTCTACGGGACGATTCGTTACCTGCTGAAGTTGCGCAAGAACATTGGCGTGGTCGATGACATCGACCACCTCGGCAATCGTCGTGTGCGCGCCGTCGGTGAGCTGATGGAGAACCAGTTCCGCATCGGCCTGGTGCGTATGGAGCGCGCCATCAAGGAGAAGATGTCGGTGTATCAGGAGATGGCGACAGCGATGCCGCACGACCTGATCAACGCCAAACCGGTGATGGCCGCTATCCGCGAGTTCTTCGGAAGCTCGCAGCTTTCGCAGTTCATGGACCAGACCAATCCACTGTCGGAGATTACGCACAAGCGTCGTCTGTCGGCGCTTGGGCCTGGTGGTCTGTCGCGTGAGCGTGCAGGCTTTGAAGTCCGCGACGTACATCCGACGCACTATGGCCGCATCTGCCCGATTGAGACACCGGAAGGTCCAAACATCGGTTTGATCTCCTCGCTGAGCTGCTTTGCCCGGATTAACGAATACGGCTTTATCGAATCGCCCTATCGTCGCGTGAAGGACGGCAAGGCGCTCGATTATGTCTCGGTCGTCAATGCCGGCGAGAGCGGTTTGCGTCAGGGCGATCATCTGGAGATCAACGAGGCACGCAAGCTGAATGAGCAGTTGAAGAAGGACAAGAAGCGCACCATGGATCTTGCTCCTTACAGCTTCTACCTTTCGGCCTGGGAAGAAGACCGCCACACCATTGCGCAGGCCAACATTGAGCTCGACGAGAAGCTGAATATCGTTCAGGACATCGTCGATGCCCGCCGCCAGGGCAACTTTGTGCTGGTCAACAAGTCCGAGGTGGACTACGTTGACGTCTCGCCGAAGCAACTGGTTTCGGTTGCCGCTTCGCTGGTTCCGTTCCTCGAGCATGACGACGCAAACCGCGCTCTGATGGGTGCGAACATGCAGCGTCAGTCGGTGCCACTGCTGGTCTCCGAGGCTCCGTTTGTTGGCACCGGTATGGAAGGCGTCACCGCGCGCGACTCCGGCGCCGTCATCCTGGCCAAGCGCAACGGCATTGTGGACTCGGTTGACTCCGAGCGCATTATCGTGCGCGTCGAAGGCGAGCACCACCCGACACAGCTCTCGCGTGAGGTTGGTTCGGACATCTATCAGCTCACGAAGTTCAAGCGCTCGAACCAGAACACCTGCATTAACCAGAAGCCGATTGTTCGCAAGGGCGACCGTGTCATCAAGGGCCAGGTCATCGCCGACGGTCCGTGCACGGAGCAGGGCGAGCTTGGTCTGGGACGTAACGTTCTGGTGGCCTTCATGCCATGGCGCGGTTACAACTTCGAGGATGCGATTCTGATCTCGGAGAAGCTGGTTCGCGAGGACTACTACACCTCGATTCACATTGAGGAGTTCGAGATCGAAGCCCGCGACACGAAGCTGGGGCCGGAAGAGATTACGCGCGATATTCCGAACGTCAGTGAACATGCGCTGCGCGATCTCGACGAATCGGGCATTATCCGCATCGGGGCAAAGATCGGTCACAACGACATTCTGGTTGGCAAGGTAACGCCGAAGGGCGAGACCCAGTTGACTCCGGAAGAGAAGCTGCTGCGCGCCATCTTCGGTGAGAAGGCAGGCGATGTACGTGACGCTTCGCTGACCTGCCCTCCGGGTATCGAAGGCACGGTCGTCGATGTCCGCATCTTCAGCCGCAAGGGCCAGGAGAAGGACGAGCGCGCCAAGCAGATTGAGCAGGAGCAGATTGAAAAGCTGGAGCGCAACCTTGCCGATGAGATTCGTATTCTCACCGACGAGCGGCTCAAGCGTCTTGAAGCGATTCTCGGCGACAAAGAAGTTCTCGCCGATCTGCACGATGAGCGTACCAACAAGAAGCTCCTGAGCAAGGGCGATGTTCTGAACCGCGACACTATCGAGCTGATCTCGACGCGCAACCTGAAGCGTATTCGCTACGCCGATAAGGACCCACGCGTCAACGAGCAGATCGATGAGATCGAGGAGATGACCTCGCGCCAGATCGATGTTCTGCGCAAGATCACCAACGAGAAGATCAACAAGATGGGCAAGGGCGACGAGCTTGCGCCTGGTGTCATCAAGATGGTGAAGGTCTACGTCGCCATGAAACGCAAGCTGTCGGTTGGCGACAAGATGGCCGGACGGCATGGTAACAAGGGTGTTATCGCGCGCATTCTGCCTGAGGAGGATATGCCATATCTTCCCGATGGAACGCCGGTCGAGATCGTTCTGAACCCGCTTGGCGTGCCTTCGCGTATGAACGTCGGTCAGATTCTCGAGACGCATCTTGGCTGGGCAGCGCACGAACTGGGCAAGCAGGTTGCCGAGGCCGCGGAGAAGTTCACCAAGGCAAACGAAGTTCGCGAGTTGTTCAAGGCGCGTTTTGGCGGAACCGCAACTCTCAACCAGCTTTTGGCTCTGGACGACGAGCAGACTTTGCGCGTCGCTGCGGGCATGAAGCGTGGCATCTGGTTCGGCACCGCAGTCTTTGACGGCGCACGCGAGACCGAAATCAAGGCGCTGTTGAAGGCGGCTGGTCTGCCAACTTCGGGCAAGTCGATTCTGACGGACGGTATGACGGGCGAAGAGTTCGAGCAGCCTGCGACTGTCGGCTACATCTACATGCTGAAGCTGTCGCACCTGGTGGACGACAAGATTCACGCGCGCTCCATCGGGCCGTACTCGCTGATCACCCAGCAGCCGCTGGGCGGAAAGGCGCAGTTCGGCGGCCAGCGCTTCGGCGAGATGGAGGTCTGGGCGCTCGAAGCCTATGGCGCGGCCTACATCCTGCAGGAACTGCTTACCTCGAAGTCCGACGACGTCTTTGGCCGCACGAAGATCTACGAGGCCATCGTCAAGGGGGAGGCGGCAATCGAGCCGGGCGTGCCCGAGTCGTTCAACGTGCTTATCCGCGAGCTCCAGTCGCTGTGCCTGGATGTGGAGCTGATCAAGCAGGGCGACCAGAAGAAGGTGCCTTTGCCTTCGATCGCGGCAGCCGATTAGCTTTCCTCCGCCTCCCGCCACTGCGCGGGAGGCGGGCACGAAATTTAGAAGTAAGCAGCGGCAGACCGAAGCCGCTGCAACAGAAGACAGCAGCAGTAACCCGCAGCAAAGCTAGAAGCTAATGGCTAATAGCTAAAAGCTGCACCACGGAGACGCCAAATATGTTCCGCTCCAGCCCATTTGAACTGACCGGCCCCATCGCCGACTTCGACGCCATCAAGATCCAGCTCGCCAGCCCGGAGAAGATTCGGAGCTGGTCGCACGGCGAAGTCACCAAGCCCGAGACCATCAACTACCGCACCTTCAAGCCGGAGCGCGACGGACTGTTCTGCGCGCGCATCTTCGGCCCCATCACCGACTGGGAGTGCCTCTGCGGCAAGTACAAGCGCATGAAGCACCGCGGCGTGATCTGCGACAAGTGCGGCGTCGAGGTAACGCTCTCGAAGGTGCGCCGCGAGCGCCTCGGGCATATCGAGCTGGCCAGCCCCTGCTCGCACGTCTGGTTCTTCAAGGGCCTGCCTTCGCGTATCGGCCATCTGCTCGACATCAGCCTGCGCGAGCTTGAGGCTGTTCTCTACTTCGAGAGCTACGTTGTCGTCGATCCAGGTGACGCTCCGGTGAAGGAGCGCGAGGTCATCAAGGACGAGACCCGTTTCCGCGAGCTTGACCAGCAGTATCGCCCCAGCGGATTCAAGGCCATGATGGGAGCCGAAGCCATCAAGGAGTTGCTGAAGCGCGTCGATGTGACGGAGCTGGCCATTGAGCTGCGCGAGCGTATGAAGCAGGAGAGCTCGCTGCAGAAGAAGCTGAAGTACTCCAAGCGGCTGAAGATCGTCGAGGCTTTCCGCAAGTCCGACAACCTGCCGCAGTGGATGATTCTCGATGTAATCCCGGTTATTCCGCCTGAGCTGCGCCCGCTGGTGCCGCTCGATGGCGGACGCTTTGCCACGTCGGACCTGAACGATCTGTATCGCCGCGTGATCAACCGTAACAACCGGTTGAAGAAGTTGATGGACCTGCACGCGCCTGAGGTCATCGTCCGCAACGAGAAGCGCATGTTGCAGGAGGCCGTCGATGCGCTGTTCGACAATGGCCGTCGTGGCCGCGTGCTGCGCGGTGCGAACAACCGTCCCCTGAAGTCGCTCTCGGACACGCTGAAGGGCAAGCAGGGACGCTTCCGTCAGAACCTGCTGGGCAAGCGCGTGGACTACTCTGGCCGTTCGGTTATCGTGGTTGGCCCGGAGCTGAAGCTGCACCAGTGCGGCCTACCCAAGAAGATGGCCCTCGAACTTTTCAAGCCATTCATCTATCACCGTCTGGAGCAGACAGGTCATTGCACCACCATCAAGCAGGCCAAGGAGATGGTCGAGCTGCAGGAACCGATTGTCTGGGACATCCTCGAAGAAGTCATCAAGGACCATCCGGTGCTGTTGAACCGCGCTCCGACGCTGCACCGCCTTGGCATTCAGGCGTTTGAGCCGGTACTGGTTGAAGGCAAGGCGATCAAGATTCATCCGTTGGTTTGCACCGCCTTCAACGCGGACTTCGACGGCGACCAGATGGCTGTGCACATTCCGCTTTCGCCCGAGGCGCAGATTGAAGCCAGCGTGCTGATGCTCGCTTCGCACAATATCCTTTCGCCAGCCAGTGGTCAGCCGATCACCGTGCCGACGCAGGACCTTGTGCTGGGCATCTATTACCTGACCAAGGCAAAGCTCAACGCTAAGGGTGAGGGTCGCGTCTTCGCCAACATTGAAGAAGTTCTGATGGCGCTTGAAGCCAAGCAGGTTGAGACACTGACACCGATTCGTCTGCGTTACACCGGCCCTGTGCTTGATATGACTACGGCCTATGACGATCAGGACCTGATTCATACCGAGCCGGTTGAATTCAACAAGCAGTACATCAACACTACGGTTGGCCGCGCCATTCTGAATGACGCTCTGCCGGAGGGCATGCCTTACGTCAACGGCCTGCTGAAGAAGAAGGGAATTGGCCAACTGGTCAACTACTGCTATCTGAACCTTGGACTTGAAACCACGGTGAAGACGCTGGACAAGATCAAGGACCTCGGCTTCCGCTATGCAACGCGGTCTGGCCTCTCGGTCGGTCTGGACGACATGGTCATCCCGGCTTCGAAGTACACGGTCGTGGGCGATGCCGAGAAGCAGGTCATTAATGTGCAGCAGCAGTATCTGGATGGCGCGATCACCAACGGCGAGCGCAACAACAAGGTCATCCAGATGTGGTCTACCGTAACGGAGCGCGTTGCCGACGACATGTTCAACAACATGAAGAAGGCCGACAAAGACGGTGCTATGAATCCGATCTACATCATGGCCGACTCCGGCGCCCGCGGATCGAAGCAGCAGATCCGTCAGCTCTCCGGTATGCGCGGTCTGATGGCCAAGCCTTCGGGCGAGATCATTGAAACCCCCATCACGGCGAACTTCCGCGAAGGCCTCACTGTGTTGCAGTACTTCATCTCGACCCACGGTGCACGTAAGGGTCTGGCTGACACTGCACTCAAGACCGCGGACTCGGGCTATCTGACCCGCCGTCTGGTGGACGTAGCGCAGGATGTCATCATCTCGCAACACGACTGCGGCACGGTGGAAGGCATCTACGTTACGCCGATCATCGAAGCCGGTGAAACCATTGAGCCTCTGCGCGATCGTATTATTGGCCGCGTTTCGCTCGAGAAACTGAAGGACTACGAAGGCAAGACCATCGTCGAAGTCAATCAGGAGATTGACGAAGAGCTGGCCTCCGCGATTCAGGCAGCCGGTATCGAGCGCGTCAAGATTCGCTCGGTGCTCACCTGCGAATCCAAGCGCGGCGTCTGCATCCTCTGCTACGGCCGCAATCTGGGTTCGGGCAAGATGGTGGAGATGGGCGAAGCTGTCGGCGTCATCGCGGCGCAGTCCATCGGCGAGCCGGGAACGCAGCTCACCATGCGTACCTTCCACATCGGCGGAACAGCGTCGCGTGTTTCGGACGCCTCGCACATCGAGGCCAAGAATGCGGGTACAGTACGCTTCATCAACCTGGTCACGGTACGCTCGAAGTCCGACGACCTGGTAGCAATGAACCGTAACGGCTCCATCGCGGTGGTCGATGACAAGGGCCGTGAAAAAGAGCGCTACGCCATCGTCTACGGCGCCAAGCTGAAGGTTGAAGACGGCGCAAAGGTTGCCATTGGCGACCGGCTGGGCGAGTGGGACCCGTACACCTTCTCTCTGCTTACCGAAATTGCGGGAACGGTGCAGTTCAAGGACCTGCAGGAAGGCGTCACGCTCAACGAAGAGATCGACGAGGTCACCGGCCTTAGCCGTCTGGTCGTCGGCGACTCTCCGGACGAGAAGCGCCAGCCAACGATCGTCATCAAGAGCTCGGCAGGAAACAAGCGTTACCTGATGCCAAGCCGCGCTCACCTTATGGTGGCCGACGGCGACGAGGTCTTCCCCGGCGATATCCTTGCCAAGATTCCGCGTGAAACCACACGCACCAAGGACATCACCGGCGGTCTGCCCCGCGTGGTCGAGTTGTTCGAGGCACGTAAGCCGCGTGACCCGGCGATCATCAGCAAGATCGATGGCGTCGTTCGCTTCGGCGATGTCTCCAAGGGACAGCGTAAGGTATACGTCACCGCGGACAACGGCCAGGAAGAGGAGTACAGCGTTCCTCGCGGTGTCTACGTCAACGTGCAGGAAGGCGAACGGCTCCGCGCCGGCGATGCGCTGATCGACGGTCCGCGCAACCCGCACGACATTCTGGAAGTCCTTGGCGAGCGCGCTCTGCAGCAGTACCTCGTCAACGAGATTCAGGAGGTCTACCGGTTGCAGGGCGTGGCCATCAGCGACAAGCACATCGAGACCATCGTTCGCCAGATGCTGCGCTGGGTGAAGATCGAGGACGTGGGCGACACCCACTTCCTGGTCGATCAGCAGACGGACCGCTTCCGCTTCAACGCGGAGAACCAGCGCGTTCTGATGGAAGGCGGACGCCCAGCCATTGGCCGCTCGCTGCTGCTCGGCATCACCAAGGCGTCGCTGTCGACCGACAGCTTCATCTCGGCTGCCAGCTTCCAGGAGACCACCCGCGTTCTGACAGAGGCTTCGATCAATGGCTCTGTCGACACGCTGCGCGGCCTCAAGGAGAACGTCATCGTCGGTCGCCTCATCCCTGCCGGCACCGGCATGGAGTACTACCGCAACGTCCAGCTCTCGCCAGAGTTGGAAGAGGCGGCAGCACAGGTGCAGCAGGAGGTCACGGCAGCCATCGAAGCCGAAGAGCGCGAGCTGGAACAGATGCGCATGGAAGGCGAGCAGGAAGAGATGGCCGCAGAGTAGCACTTCGTGTGGTTCTCGACGTTTCGCGTAAAAACAAAGGGCGGACTCGAAAGAGTCCGCCCTTCTTCCTTGTCTTGCCTTTTGTTGTCTTCCCGAAGGGAATCTGTGTTTGCCCCAGAGAGAGGACTCAAAAAAGTTTGACGATCTTTGGTCGAAAGCCTTGGCTTTTCAGTTGCTTACAGAGATGCTGTTTGGTATGGTCCTTTCATGATTAAACCCGATTTGAAACCGCTCCTGGATTTGTTGAATGGAGATTTTCAATTGATAGTGCCGAGCTATCAGCGCCCATATGCATGGAAAAGTGAAGAGGTGAGCGAGCTTCTTGAGGATCTCCAAGGTTATGTTGGGAAGAGCCAAGGATTATACCTTGGAAGCATAATTTTGGACGTTTCACGCGAAGACGACAAAAAGGTAGAAATTGTTGATGGTCAACAGAGGCTAACGACTCTTTTTCTCTTATTAATTGCTTGCCGCGATCATGCTCGCTCAATAAGCGCAATGCAACAAGCAGAAAAGACTCAATCAAGAATCACATTTACCGGGGCGATACTCAATGAAACCATTGGCATGAAACTGGTCGCATCGGATTCTATTCGAAACATTTTCGAATGTATGGCTTCATCAGATTGGGACGGTAAGTTTCCGGAGCATGGTCATAAACTCCAAGTCAGAAAGCTAAAGCCCCTATATAGCTCTTTTAGAAAACATCTGAGCAGGATGGATGCGTCTCAGCTCGCACAATTTCAAAGCGCCATTTTGGCAATTCGAGTGATGCGAATCGACATTGACGCCAAGGAAGAGGCCTTCAGCATTTTTGAACGAACCAATGCCCGAGGCCTTGATCTCGAGTTTCGGACTTGATGAAGAACTATCTCTATCAAACAGGGGGCTCTTCAATTGGAGAAATTTGGAACAAGGTTCGTTCAAATGCCGGTCATGCGATGCTCCGCATGTTAAAAGCGTTTTACGTTTCTCGCAAAGGTTATGTGCAAAAGTCCGAGTTATATAAGCAACTCAGAAAATATGCCGCTTCATTGGGTGGAGGAGAAAATCTCGCCCAAGAAGTACTGGAATTTTCAGAGTTTTTCCGATTTACTCAAAATGTCGGGACAAATCTGGAAGCCACTAAAGAATATTTTGCGAGCGCCGGTTTGTCAGGCATTGCGGGTAAGCAAGATCGCCTCATTGAGGCGCAAGGTGCGCTACAGGCGCTCGCTTTGTTTAAGGTCAAGCAGACTCAGGCGCTCATCTATTCGGCAATGTTAGCGATTAGGCGACTCGGTCTCTCAGCGGATGCTACTTCAGCAAAGGCATTTACCCGAATGCTCTGTGCTCTCGAATCCTTTCACTTCATCAATACTGCCATCTGTTCCCACATTGGTAACGAAGTGGAGCACATTTATGCGGACCTCTGCCTGGACTTTGGAAAGACGACTGACTTTGTAAAAACCGTTGATAGTGTTATAGGCCAGCTTCAGAAAAAACGGGCTGGAAAGGCAGAATTCTCGGGGAATTTTGGAGCACTTGAGTATTCTACTTCAGCAAAACCTAAACTCGCTTACATATTCGATCGAATGAACAACATAGGTCGCGCTCCTGGTGAAAGAAAGATTATTTTTTATCCCGAACGTAGTGAATTCGATAAGAGCTTTAACATCGAACACATTTACGCCCAAAAGGGAAGCCAGCCGGATAGAGGCATGCTTACGAGCATAAATAATATCGGTAATCTAATAGTGATCAGTAAGCAGCTTAATTCAAAGCTTGGTAACAAGCCTGTGAATGCTAAATTTGACGAACTCCGAGGATTATCCGCCACGCGGATTTCAGAGTTTCCAGCAGTTGGAAGGTTGCTGAAGGATTTTGGTGACGCAGC
This sequence comes from Edaphobacter sp., assembly GCA_035656355.1. Taxonomy (GTDB): domain Bacteria; phylum Acidobacteriota; class Terriglobia; order Terriglobales; family Acidobacteriaceae; genus Edaphobacter. The sequence goes on along the minus strand of DASRSR010000105.1, from coordinate 6,451 downwards.
ATCTGAATGGAATGATGATACTATCGCCCGACGCTCCGCTTCACTGGCCGATTTTGCTTACGAAAAAGTCTGGCGTTTTTGAGCCGAAAATGGATTAAGGATTACATTGCATCGTAGGTTCCCGATTAATGGCGAATCTCTGAGGATAAGATGCCATGTTGGGGACGGCCGCGTAGATGGACCGCTAAATCGGCTTGCAATTCAGGTTCATCGATCATACAAGTGTAGATCGAAACTCATGCTGAGACGAACTGAACTGCGCGAGCTATCCCTTTCCAGACGTGAAGCCCTGCAGATGCTGGCGGCATCTCCATTTCTTATCCGTAGTGGGTTCCGGGACCAGATCGAACGACTCCCAAGGCGAATTTCTATAAAAGAGGCACTTGATTTTCATGAAAATCAGCAACACTTGCATGACGTACTAATGGTAGTAGCCGCCGGTTGGAGGTCAAATATTGAAGCTGGTGAAGAAGACTGGTTTGAGGAACTTGGCGCAGAAGAATTTGAAGCTGAGGATTTTCTGGAAGACTTTGCTGAGGCGAAGTTTCAGCTTTGGGTCAGATGACACAATGATTCCACAAAGAGCTTGGAAAGGAGTCTATGAGCGAAGCGGTTACAGCGAAGCAACTCATTCAGCATTTGTCTCCGTATGACTTGGAACAGGTAACTTTTCAGACGCCGGACGGACTACCCTATCGTCGCTGTCTACATCGACACAGACATGAAGGGTGGCGCGGTTATCACTATGAGTGATTTGCGGAGCGACGAATAAAGATGTGTCGGGCCTTCAGCCCTCTGAATCTTGAACTCGCATTTACCTGGGGCTGCGCCCCAGGCTGGTATGAAACGGGCCTTCGGCCCTAAGGACAAAAGCACTATACCAGAGGATGGGAAGCGACTCGCTCATGGTCTGAGCGATGAGCAGCCGGTCGAAAGGGTCGCTATGGTGGTGCGGCAAGGATTCAAGCTGCAGGATGTGGTCATATCGAATGGGCAACATCTCCATGCCATAAGCGTTCATCTCTTCGCGGAGGTAGGCGACCAAGGAGCCGACCACCTTGGGCTTACCCTTGTTTCTCTGGACGAGACTGAAGAGGCTGTGCTTCCGCTGGTCGAGCACGAAACTTTCTCTCCTAAATTCTATTTGAATTGGTCACGCATCGATGAAGTTGTGTCACCTCGCATATAGGCGCATACAAAAACCCCATGCTCAGGTTCGGGCATGGGGTTTTGAAGAAGCAGGTGGCAGCGATTGTTAGCTGATCGTTTGTGCCGCCATCCTGCGATACAGTGTTGCAGCACCACCAAGCAGACCGGTGGTCAACAACATCAGCGATGCAGGCTCGGGAACAGGTGAGACAGGCGAAGCCGGTGAGGCCGTAAAGGTGCCGTACGAAGCAGCCTGACCGTCGTTGTAGTAGAACGCATAGCCAGCAGTTGTGTGCAGCGTAAAGCGATACGGCGTGGTTCCAATGGTTTCGGCGAACGTGATGTCGTTCAGATCGCCATTGAGGAAGCGGACCAGCGTGCTTCCGGTGGCACCGCTAAGCGTGAAAGTCTGGCCGTCGATGTTGAAGCTCAGGTCGAGCAGGCCTCCGTTGGCCTGAGTGTAGTCCGAATTACCCGAGGTCGAAGGAGCGGCATTGAGGGTGATGCTTCCTGTTCCGCCATAGAGCGAACCCGCACCGGGGGTCAGGGTCAGGTTGTAGGTAATCGACGAGGCATGCAGAGCCGAAGGAGCAACGGTGATAAGGAATGCAACACAGAGACCCAGGAGAGAGGCCCGGAGGGTTTTGCGTGTAGAACCGGCAGAGAAGACGTGCATCATCAAAATCCTCAGAAGTACAAGATGCCAGTAAAGAAGCATGTTGGCTGCCAAACGAAATAGGCATTTTTTACCAGCCTTGAGGCCGTGTAACTGCTGATTTACCAAACAATATGGGTAAAGTAGTGCTCATTAGAACCGACTGTGTGCAAAATTTTTCCCACTTTTAGATTCCACCATTCGAGGCTGCGGCTATTTTCCATCTCTGTTGACTGCCCGCAGCCTCAAAGCTCAACATAACTATTTATTGGGCTTACCAGGTGTAACCAGAGTAGCGACCTTAACATTCGAGGCTCCATCGGAGCTATGGTTGCCATTGGAAGCCACGATCTGCAACTGCATTCGGCGTTCGGCACTCGAGGTACTGGAAGCCAGGAAGTAGTCGCTTCCGCGGAAGTGGACGTTCCGCAGGAAATACCGGTTGCCATAGCGGTTGAAGCCGATCGATCCGATGGAAGAAGGCTTCTTCGCAGAATCCCAGTAAACGGCCATTATCGCGGAGCCCGAGTTGCCGCTGATTTGCAGGAGATTGGGTCCCCGCACGTCGAAGGTGTATTTGCCGGCAGGCATCTGCTGAGAGTCGATTTGGAACGCAAATGGAATATTGGCAACTGCCACAGTCTCCGGCACCTGCGCCTTCAGCGCAGGCTGAGCAAGAAAAGCGGCAAGAACGGCGACCAGGGCGAGACGAACTTTCGAAATCGTAAGGGTACGCATGGCATTTCTCCTTTTGGGGAGGCAGTCTTGATAACCGCCTTCACTCGATAAGGCGAAATCGCCTCGCAAAAGAGGCCACGATTTTCAAAAAAATATTTCAAGCCTTCGCTCGCGGCGTTCCGTCTCCACCTTCGAGTTCACGGAACAGCCATATCCGGGCCAGCGACCAATCCCGCTTCACAGACCGCGGCGAGATTCCCATCACGGATGCAGCCTGCTCCACCGACAGGCCCCCGAAGTATCGCAGCTCGACGATCCTCGCCTGCCTGGCATCATGTTTTTCAAGCCGCTTCAGCGCCTCGTCCAGCCGTTCCACTTCGTCCAGCTTCTCGGGAGAGATTGCCAGCCCCTCCTGCAGCTCTACCTTCTGCAGTCGGCCTCCCCGATGCTCCGCCTTGTGCGCTCGCGCATAGTCCACCAGCACCCGGCGCATCACATTGGCGGCCACGCCAATGAAATGCTCGCGGCTGTTCCAGTCCGTATCCTCGTGCGCCAGCCGCAGATACGCTTCGTTGATCAGCGCAGTCGGCTGCAGTGTATGGTCTGGCCGCTCCTGCCGCATGTAGTAACGCGCCAGCCGATGCAGCTCCGTATAGACCAGCGGTAGCAGATCGTCAGCCGCGTGCACGTCGCCATGCGCCATCGCCTTCAGCAGCCGGGTTACCTGTCCCTTGTCGTCATCCACTGCATTGCCTCCGTAATGCAAAAACACTCTATTCTCCCGATGCATCGCTTGACTATAATGGCGCCCTCAATCTCTCTCGGTGTTCACGATGTCGAATCAGGAGCAATCGGCGGAACACATCTTCGGCGCAGCTCTCGACCTGCCTCCCGAACAGCGGTCGGCTTACCTGATGGAAGCCTGCCGCAGTTCGCCTGAGCTGCGTACTTTAGTTGAACGCCTCCTGATTGACTACAGCCGCATGGGGGGCTTTCTCGAAGCCCCTGCCCTCTCCAGTAATGGCGATGCCACGGTCGCATCCACATCTTCCGCCGTCATCGGTGGCCTCCCATCCGGCTTCGTGCTTGGGCGCTACACCATCTTTGAGCCGCTTGGTTCCGGCGGTATGGGCACCGTCTACCGTGCCCATGATCAGAAGCTCGAACGCAACGTCGCCATCAAAATACTCTCGCCAGGAGTTCTCGGCGATGAGGAGGCGCGCCGCCGCTTCCGCCGCGAAGCCCTGGCCCTTGCCCGGCTCGGCGACTCCCACATCGCCGCCATCTACGACGTCTGCGAAGAAGACGGCGTTGATTTCATCGTCATGGAGTGCGTACCCGGCCAAACCCTCGCAGCCACTCTGCGCTCTGGCCCGTTAACAGTCAGAGACGCAACCTCCATTGCTCTGCAGGTTGCCCAAGCGCTCGAAGAGGCACACGCAAATGGCGTCGTTCACCGCGATTTGAAACCCGCCAACGTAATGATTACGCCCAGGGGACAGGTAAAAGTCCTCGACTTCGGCATTGCGAAGCTGCTTGCGCCGTTGCCGAACGCAACCCTCTCAACGGAAGCCGGTTTTCTTGCCGGCACACCTCTCTATATGTCTCCCGAACAGGCCGAAGGCCGTGCCGTAGATGCGCGCACCGACCTTTGGAGTCTCGGCGTCCTCTATGCCGAGGCGCTTACCGGCAAAAATCCCTTCCAGGCCTCCGGAACCATCGCCATCCTCAATCGCATCGTGAACGACGCACCCAACGCTGTCCACGATCTACGGCCAGACGCCGGAGCGGAAGCCGAACAGATCGTCTCGCGCGCGCTAAAGAAGAATCCGGCTGACCGCTATCAATCCGCCGCCGAGATGGCCGAAGATTTCTCGGCGCTGCTCTCCTCCATGACGGCATCAACGCTTATCGCGAAGCCTCATTCCCGATCGCGCTTTGCTGTCATTGCCGCTGTATCGTCCATTGTGCTGTTGTTGGTTGCCATTGGCGCGTGGTTCTATCATCGCGCCTCGATGGAACGATGGGCCAGCGACAATGCACTTCCACAAATTCAAACCCTGCTTTCAAAAGACCAGCCACTTGCGGCTTTCCTCCTCTGGCAAAAAGCGCAGTCTTATCTGCCTGACGATCCCCAGATGAAGCAGTTTGCCGACAAAAACACCGTCGCGGTATCGGTTACCTCTTCCCCTTCCAAAGCGGATGTCGAAATTCAGGACTACAACTCTCCCGATTCGAAGTGGTACAGCCTGGGAGTCACGCCACTTCGCTCCATCCGCATCCCGAAGGGTTACTTCCGTTGGAAGGTCTCGAAGTCTGGCTCCGGCGCTATCGTCGCCGCGCCCTTCACCAGCGCGGCGATTAACTTCGATCTGGAAGCTGCCCACCGTGCGCCGCCTGGAATGGTGTACACGCCGAGCGCATGGTGGACCGACTATATCGGCTTTGTGGGCTGGCAGGGGCCCTTCAAACTTCCGTCTTTTTATGCTGATCGCCATGAGGTCACCAATCGCGACTATCAGGCCTTCGTTGATGCTGGCGGCTATCAGAATAAGCAGTTTTGGCCTGCCGAGTTTGTGAAGGATGGCCGCAGCCTCTCATGGGATGAGGCGATGGCGCTGTTTCGCGATACCACTGGACGCCCCGGACCGTCCACATGGATCGCCGGTCATTATCCGCCCGGACAAGCAGATTTACCGGTCAGTGGTGTGAGCTGGTTTGAAGCCGCAGCCTATGCGGCCTATGCCGGCAAGAGCTTGCCGGTCCTCGGTCAATGGAAAGAGATTGCGCCCTCGGACCGCGGCATGGCAATCGTTCCAGTGAGCAACTTTGCAGGAAAGGGTCTGGCTCCGGTTGAAAGCTACAAAGGTCTTGGCCCTTATGGCACCTTTGACACTGCCGGCAATGCGCGCGAGTGGATCGCCAACACCGTCGATGGCGATCTTCGCTTTATCCTCGGTGGCTCGTGGCGTTCGCCCACTTACCTTTACTATGTGCCGGAGGCCGCCTCGCCTTACGACCGCTCCGACACCAACGGCTTTCGTTGCGTTCGCAATCTGACACCAGTTCCAACTGCAAGCGCCCAACCCGTGCACCGCGTCATGCGCGACTTCGCCCACTTCAAACCGGCGCCCGATAAGATATTCAATACCTATAAGCTGCTGTACGATTACCCACGTACACCGCTTGCCTCCGCATCCGAAGGGATTGTTCGCGAGACCGACGATTGGCGCGAAGAGAAGGTCACCTACAACACGGGCTATCGAGGCGAAAGGATGTCCGCCTATCTCTTTCTGCCGAAACATGTCCGGCCGCCCTTCCAGACTGTGCTGTTCTTCCCCAGCGCGCGCGTCTTCTTCTATCACAGCAGCGCGAATGGCCGCGAGCTCGGCGATCTTCAGTTCTTCGACTACATTCTTCAGAGCGGGCGCGCGGTTCTCTATCCCATCTACGAAGACACCTATGATCGCCAGGTGCACTTCTACCTTCCTGCCGCCTCGCAAAGCATTGAACTCACCACAGACCAGTTCAAAGACGCAGCGCGCTCACTGGATTATCTGGCTACACGCTCCGACATCGATAGCTCTCACATTGCCTATTTAGGGGTGAGCGTGGGCGCGGCGCAGGGCGTTATCAACGCAACGTTACTGCAGAAGAGGCTGAAGACAGCCATTCTCCTTGATGGAGGGTACTTCCTCGATCCTCCGACTCCGGGCGCCGATCAGGCCGACTTTGCTCCCCGGCTGAAGATACCGGTCCTTATGATTAATGGGCGCTATGACTATGTCTTCTCTGTGGCCAAGGCACAGGATCCTCTGTTCGCGATGCTCGGCACCCCACCCGCCGATAAACGCCATGTGCTGCTGGATACTCCGCATGACGTCACCGAAGCGCGTCCACAGCTCATTCAGAACGTGCTCGACTGGGTGGTTAAATATCTCGGCAGAGTTAAAAACTAGAGGGACGTCC
>DASRSR010000104.1:0-27445 GCA_035656355.1 Edaphobacter sp. | reverse complement strand
AGCGTTTTGGAGTCTGCTGCCCAGGTGAGTGATCCGGTGCGTTCCGCGGTATCGGGAAGGTCGGTTCCAGTGCGCAGATCGCGGATGTGGAGCGTGTACTGGCGGAAGCCGGTATCGTCGGTGGAGTAGGCGAGCAGGTTACTGTCTGGACTGACGCTCATGGCTCCTACCGCCATGAAGGCATGGCCCTCGGCGAGCTTATTGACGTCCAGAATGACTTCTTCCGGCTGGCTCGGATCGAACTTAGGACCGGTTGCGAGACGCCGGCAATGAATGGGGTACTGGCTGCCTTCAACGGTGCGGGAATAGTAAAACCAGCCCTGATTGAGGTAGGGAACGGACTCGTCTGTCTCCTTGATGTGCGAGAGCATCTCCGCGTATAACTTCGATTGCAATTCTGTGGTGGATGCCATCACGGAGAGCGTATATTGGTTCTCCGCCTGAAGGTATGCAATTACCTCGGATGATTCCTTATCTCTCATCCAGCGGTAGTTGTCTTCAAGCGTATGGCCGTGCAACGTTACAGGCGTTGGTTCCTGGCGGGCAATGGGAGGCGTAGCAGAAGATTGCGTCATTTTGAAAGCTCCAGCCGACAGGATAGCAGCGCAAACTATTGAAGAGAGGCAACCTAAACCGAAACTCGCACACCAAACCAAAAGAAATCAGGCAGTACGCCAGCGGGTTGGCGATCTCTGCCGGAGGGCTATGAAAATGAACGTCAAGAAAATTCAGATCGTGCTGCTCAGTACATCGGTCATGCTTTTTCCGGCCGTGCTCTTCGGCCAGGCAGAGGCGGGAAACATGCCGGAGGCGATGTCGCAGGGACAGGGAAATGCATCTGGTATGCCTACGCCAAGGCAGAGCCGGGAGAACCAGACCCCAGCTATGCAGGATTCAACTGCGAACAGCGGACAGACACCGCAGATGATTAAGGACAAAATGTTTCTGCGTAAAGCTGCTGAGGGCGGGCTTGCTGAGGTGCAGTTTGGCAAACTTGCTACGCAGAAGGCGGTCAGCGAAGACGTAAAGACTTTTGCCCAGAAGATGGTGGACGATCATAGTGAATTTAGCAAAGGGCTGGAGCCGGTCGCCGATTCGATGGGGGTTAAGCTGCCAACACATCTGAGCAAGGAAGACCAGGCTGAGTATGAGAAGCTCAATGGCCTCTCTGGCGAAGAGTTTGATAACGAGTACCTGACGGTTATGGTGAGGGACCACCACAAAGACCTGAGAGCGTTTCGCCTGGAAGCCGCCAATGCTCAGGACCCGGCTTTGAGAAACACCATCGTCAAAGGCGAACACATGATCCATGAGCATATGGTGATGGCGGACAAACTAGCCAAGAATAAGGGTCTGCAGATTCCACATCATTTTGGAAACAAGCCACCCGCTCCTCCTGCTCCACCTCCGCAATAAATGGCATCAAAACTGGCAAGGGAGAGGCGCGTATGCGCCTCTCTTCTTTTGAGCGCGTTATGGGCGAGAAAGGGTGCATAGCGTAGAATGAGCTTCGATGAAGCACGTTCTGCGATGGCTGGCGATCGTCCTTCTGGTGCTGACGCCGGCAACGGTGTTGACCGCCGAGACGGTCAACTCACTTCCGGCGCCAAGTGGGTATGTCAATGACTTCGCCGGTGTTCTGGCACCCTCGACAAAACAGTATGTCGAAGGATTGTGTACGCAGGTAGATCGTCAGGCCCATGCCCAGATTGCGGTGGTCACTATCAAGACCATCGATGGCGATGAGTCGATTGAAGAGTTTGCCACCGAACTGGAAGACAAATGGAAGGTTGGAAATAAGGATGACCGCGGTGTTCTGATGCTGCTGGTCATGCAGCCCAGACGTGGTCGCATCGAGGTTGGCTATGGCCTTGAAGGCATTCTGAACGATGCCAAAGCGGGCGATATTGGGCGTGCCATGGCGCCGTTCGCACGACAGGGAGACTATAACCGCGCTGTCACCCTGGGGGTGCAACAGATCGCGCAGATTATTGCAACAGACGCTGGCGTAACTCTGACCCAGCCTGTGCGCCAGTACAGTCGTCAACCGCAACAACAACCAGTGCAGTTGAGTCTATGGCATGTGGTGCTGGGTGGCCTGGCCGTTCTGTTTATTCTTTTCCTGTTGGTCAGGACAGGGAACACCGGCTTGATCTTTTTCCTGTTGGGCAATCTGATGGGAGGCGGCTTTGGTGGTGGCCGTGGCGGCGGTGGTGGCGGACGTGATGATGATGGCGGAGGCTTTGGCGGGTTTGGCGGAGGACGTTCCGGCGGCGGCGGGGCAAGCGGAGATTTCTGAAGTCAGGCAGGGAAGAGCATCAGCAGAGTGATACATTACACCGGTATATCGAAAGAAGAGGGGAGAGCAAGGACGAATGAAATCTTTATGGGTTGGGCTTGGCATCGTAGGAGTAATTGTCCTGATTGTGCTGTTCTGTTTTGGCAGCTATGTAAGCACAAAGAACACTTTGGTACAGAAGAACGAAGCGATCAACCAGGCCTATTCGCAGGTTAATGTGGTGCAGCAGCGCCGTCTCGACCTGATTCCGAACCTGGTGGCATCGGTGAAGGGTTACGTCAACGAAGAGTCCACCATTCTGACGAATATCGCCAACGCACGTGCTGCGATTACCAGCGCTCCGGACCGCGCAAGCAGCATCGCGGCCAACTCGAAGCTCGACGTCGCGTTGGGACCGTTCTTCCGGTTGCAGGAAGAATATCCGAACCTGAAAGGCAATGAACAGTTCAATCGTCTGACCGATGAACTGGCAGGAACGGAGAACAGAATTGCGGTGGAGCGGCAGCGCTATAATCGGGTGCTTGAAGACTACAACGTCTATCTCCGCCAGTTTCCTAACAGCATCTGGGCGAATATGGCAGGCTTCCACTATCGCGATGAATACTTCAAGGGCGACCCCGAGAACAGCGTCGCACCGAAGGTTGATTTTTCCAAGTAGGCCCGTCCGCTCAGCCGGTATGGTTAAGTAGAGGATGTCCTTTCCTCTGCTCCATACTTCGAGCAATTCTTTCCTATACCTGTTGAGCGGACAATTCGAGGAATATTGTTTTTTCAAGAGAATACGGCTTGATACGGAATGGATGCTTATTTCTTTATTTGTAATAACTGGAGTATGCCATCTAAACTGCCGCTTCCGAATATGCCACCGGGAGACTTCGCATTTGGTGAATGCAGTATCCAGACTTGTTCCTCTCTCGTAATGGGAGCGCCGGTAACAAACTTATAAGTTTGCCCTGCAATCTCAAAGGACACGCGGTTGTCTTCTGCATGACCTTGAACAGAACCCGGCATAGACGACAAGGAGAGGATGTAGATCCCGTCTCCTGGTACATAGACCCAGAACGCAGGTTTGGGTTGGCCTGCGCTGGCAGAACCTCCATTCGCGTCGAATAGCACTCGATCGCCTCGGAGCAGAATGGGAGAGATCATGCGGAGCTCGTTTGGCCCCGGCTCCAGATTGTGCTCCACGTCCATTCTTGCGAAATATGGCATATGGTCGAACCATTCGCCGGTCACAGCAACCGGTCCGAGTCCCTCAGCATCGATCTGCAGCGTCTTGCCGGGCTCGAACCAAAGCTTCTTCTCCGGTCCATCCATCATCGCTTTGAATGTTCCCGGTGAGTTTCCGCCCTGTGCGAATTTCATCTGGACCCCAAGTTCAATGCGGTCACCTTTTCTTGAGAGCAGCTTGATTCTATAGTTCAACGCGCCACTATGCGTCCCGAACGATCCGGTGCACTCTGCGTAATTTTTGTCTTCAAAGGACAATGGACACGGTGTTGCGTGCTCGGCCTTGGAAGCGATGTTCAGTACGACCACATTTCCCCGCTCGTGTGCGCGAACTCCTATTGCGGTTAGACCTGAAGTCAGCACCGTGATTCCCACCAGCAGCAAAGCAAATCCCAATTTAGGGATTCGCGTTGTCTCCCATCCTTTCCGCCACCAAAAGCGCACTCCTCTCGATGGGCTGCTCCACACCCGATCTTTTGCCTCAGTTGGGACCTCGAGGCTCGCTGCCTGTCGTAGCTCCATCCCGAGCTCGATGTACTCGTGAAGCCGCGCCTGGCACAAGGGGCATGAGGCAATGTGCTCCGCCATCGCTCGCGGAATGGTGCCGCCGTCGCAGAGCGAAGAGACAAACTCCGCCGCTTCATCGCAATTCATCCTGTCCTCCATGGTTCCTCCTGGGCGTCCGCCAGATTTTTCGCAATGCTTCTCGTGCTGCGAACAGCCGCGACCGGACCGTGCCAACCGGAATCTCCAGAATCGCCGCCAACTCATCGTAGGATTGCCCTTCAACCTCACGCAGCCATAGCAATGCGCGCTGCTCCGTTGACACTTTTACGAGTGCTTCCTCAATCATCAAATGGAGTTCGGTTTGGGAGGCTTCCGCCTTGTCCTCCGGTGCCGGTTCGCTTGGGCGCTGCTTCCGCCACCACTCTGCAGCCCGCTTTCTTCCGACTCCGAAGAGGTAGGTGCGTAGTTTTCCGCGATCAGGATCGAAACCGTTGGGGCGCGTCCATATCTGCAGAAACGCTTCCTGCGCAAGGTCCTCGGCTGCCTGGCGGTTGCCAGTGACCTGCCGCAAAAACGATTGAAGCCTCGGCGCGTTGGCACGGTAAAAACCGTCGAACGCCTCCGCATCTCCTCGCGAAATCCTCTTCCAAACTTCCCGATCGTCTGCCAAGATGCATCTCCACCCTTGTATTCGGGCGTGGCCGCAAAAAAGTTCACTGCAAAACGAAATCAATAGAAGGAGTGTTTATCTATCAAAGTGCTTCTTCGCCTCAATCAGGAAGCAGGTATAGGTATATCCAAGGGCAATTAATCCCCTGAGCGATCATCGCCTTGCGCTGATCGCAAAGATGAGAATACCTGTTCCAGTCGGAAGGATTCTGTTGTGAGGCGAATGCAGATGTTTTATTACGAAGAGAAATTGGAAAGAAAAAGGAGTCCGTTTCCGGACTCCTTTGAGAAGCTCTATTTCTTGAATGATGAGATTGCCGAAGCTTCATCGTCTTTGACGTCAAAGACGGTGTAGAGCTTGGTGATCTGCAAAAGGTCATGCACCTTCTTGGTCAGGTTCAGCAGCTTCAACTCACCGCCGGCATTCTTGACGGTAGTAAAGGCGCTGACCAGCTCACCGATACCCGAGCTGTCGATATAGGTGATCTCACCGAGGTTGAGCAAAATCTTATTCGAGCCTTTGGCCAGAGCATCGCGGACCGCGTCGCGGACCGTAATGCTGCCTTCCCCGAGAGTGATTCGACCGCTGAGATCGAGAATGGTGACGCCGTCCACCTGGCGAGTCTGTACTTTCATGCTCATGAATAATGTTCTCCTTAGTTGCCCGGCTGCGCGGGTCTGCGATGTTTGATGAGTGTCAATTCGGTGCCGGGATGTAGCTGGCGAAAGTGTACCTCATCCATGAAAGCCTTGATAAGGAAGATGCCTCGTCCAGAACCACGAAGGATGTTTTCCGGCGCCAATGGGTCGGGAATGCTGTCCGGGTCGAGCCCGGGGCCCTGGTCGGTGACGCGAACTACCAGCGCGTCGGAGGTAATTTCAAATGAAGCGATGACGTGTTTATTGGGGTCGTAAGCATTGCCATGGAGCACCGCATTGACGGCCGCTTCGCGTACGGCCATGGCAACATGCGTGGTCGTGTCTTCATCGAAGCCGGCGCGCTGGGCTACCTGTTCGGCGGTCTGCTCCAGCTTATTGACGCTATCGAGCGAGGAGTCGAGCGTAAAGCTGACGCGGCTTGTGGTTGAGTCGGCCAATGAACCCCTTGCAGAATCCGCTTGCCAGTCGTCAATTGCGGACGATAGCAATGATGGCAGTGTGCTTGCGGATTTCCCGCTTGTCAAGATTGGCAGGGTTATCTTGTTCTGCAAAATCGTCTCCTATGCGTGCAGTTACCCGCACCAGTTAGGTGAGCTACCATGCGAATAACAGGAGTATACGGATGCAAATGCACTCATGTCTTCTCCCCGTCGTAACTTTACTGAATTCCAATTCTTTACTGTGAAGTGATTTGCATCTTAGTTGATGGATAAATATTGAAACCAGAAGACTTGCGCTTCTTATGACGAACTTAGACCACAGAACGAGCGTTTCGACCCTGATGGGTACGGATGTGCTGAATGCACAGGGAGCAACCTTCGGCCGGGTGCGCGAGTTTGTGGTGAAGCCAGAGTCCGACACAGCGCATGTCGACGGTTTTGTGGTCAAACCTGTGTCGGGAACACGCGGAGAGATGCGCTTTGTTCCCCTCCGCGATCTGGAATTTACCTCTCGCAATGAGATACGTCTTCGTGAGGGTGTATCGCTTGAGATCTTTCACGACGACGGTTCACAGTTGATGCTGGAGCGCGACCTGCTCGACCAGCAGATTATCGACGTCCATGGGAGAAAGGTGGTGCGAGTCAATGATGTCGATCTGGTGTGGGAGATGAATGGCCATTCCGGATTATCTCTGCGCATCTCGGAGGTCGAAGTAGGATTGCGTGGTGCGGTGCGGCGTCTGTTGAAGGGGCTGCATGGACAGACGGTTGAGCGTATTGCGGCACGCATCAATCCCAGTCTTATTCCCTGGGATTTCGTCGATCTGATTGGTCGTGATCCGGCGCGGCGCGTGAAGCTGAAGGTCGAGCAGGACCGGCTATCGCAGATGCACCCGTCGGACATTGCCGACATCCTCGAAGAGCTTGCACCTGCGGAGCGTCAGGCGCTGTTTATCAGCTTGAACGAAGAAGTCGCTGCCGAAGCGCTGGAAGAAGTGAAGCCAAAGATGCAGCAGGCGCTGATTGAATCGCTGGACTCGGGGCAGATCGCTGACATTGTGGAAGAGATGGACCCAGGCGCAGCTGCCGATCTTCTCTCCGAATTACCTGAGGAGCGCTCCGAAGCCATTCTTGAAGAGATGGACCCCGGCGAACGGCAGGAGGTGGAAGAGCTATTAGAGTTTTCCGGTGATTCTGCCGCTGGCCGTATGACGACGGAGTACATTGCATTGCCATCGTCGGCGACTGTCGCCGATGCGATTGATGCATTTCGCAACTTTGAAGGCGATACGGAGATTGTTACAGACATCTATCTTGTAGACGAAGAAGGAAGGATCTCCGGTTTGGTTTCACTCGTTCAGCTCCTGCTGGCACAATCCGAAGCACCTCTCTCAAGCCTGCCGCAAAGTCATCTTGTAACCTGCGATGTTGATACGAATGGCCGAAAAGTCGCGGAACTTTTCGATAAGTACAATCTGCGTTCGCTACCTGTGCTCGACGAGGAGAAGCGCCTGGTGGGTGTTGTTCATGCAGAGCAGGTGATCGCGTTGCTGCGCGCAAATCACTAAAATCAATGACAGTATCCGATTGGAAATCTGACCCGCAATGAAGATTCTTTATGCCGCCGGCCTTTCGCCGAACGACTCTTCGCTCTATCGCCTTTGGGCGCTGGAGCGGCTTGGCCATACGGTCATTCCATTCAATTCTTATGAATATGAGTTTCGTAATTCTATTGCGCAGAAGCTAAGCTTCCGGCTGTCTATGGGCCCTATGGTATCGAAGCTCAACCATGATCTTCTCAGGATCGCCGCTGAGCAGAAGCCGGACTTGCTATGGGCAGACAAACTGCTTTCGATGAGACCAAAGACGCTGGACCGGCTAAGAGCGATGGGAATAGCGACCGTCAGTTATATGATCGACAATCCGTTCGGTACGCGACAGGACCCCGGTTGGCGGCTCTATATGAAAGATATTCCGCACTACGACCTGCATGTCGTACAGCGCGATAAAAATATCGCGGATTACCGCGAGCGCGGCGCGCGGGACGTTATCAAAATTCAGACGGCTTATGAACCGACCATCCATTTCCCTCCGCCGCCGGGATGGAGTGACAAGGACCGTGATCGCGATGTTTCATTTATTGGTACGCCATACGACAATCGGGCCGAGTTTTTGAAAAAACTTTGGAAGGAGTTTGGTTTTTCCGTCGTGATATCAGGTGGCCTGGTTTGGAAGCCCGCTTTAGGAGTGGAGGCTGCTGCGGAGATATATCGCGGTCATGGGGAACTGTTTTGCGATGAATATCGCGAAGGTATCTGGAAATCGAAGATCAATCTCAGCTTTATTACTCATTCGAATCAGGACGAGTTTGTCCATAAGAGCTTTGAGATTGCCGGATGCGGCGGTTTTCTGCTGGCGGAGCGGTCTGTGGGACACCTCCAACGCTTCAAAGAAGGTGAAGAGGCTGTTTTCTTTTCGACCCTTGAAGAGTGTGTGGAGAAGATTCGCTGCTATCTTCCCGATGAAGCTGCGCGCGCGCGAATTGCAGCAGCGGGTCATACACGCGCTGTGCGAGATGGATATCACAATGATCGTCAAGTTGGGCTGATCGTGGAACGTGCAGAACGAATCGTGCAAAAGATGCAGAAAGAAAGGGAAATGCGCCGGTGATCCGCGATCTATTGCAATCTCAACCTGAAAGCTCAACTGTGGCGGACGTATGTATCGTTGGCGCAGGGGCTGCGGGCATCGTGCTTGCTGTCGATCTGGCGCGACGAGGGAAAAGAGTTCTTTTGCTGGAAGGAGGCGGTAACGAGATCGAGGAGGCATCTCAGGACTCGTACCGCAGCGAGCTTACAGGGCTTCCGCATCGAGGCATTCACAGTGGCAGGTTTCGCGCCAAAGGTGGGACAACAAATAAATGGGGTGGCCAGATTCTTGAGTTGGATGTTCAGGATTTTGAGCAGCGCCCCTGGATTGCCGAAAGTGGTTGGCCGTTCCCGAAACACGAGCTTGCACGCTTTTACGAGCGCGCTCTGGAATATGAAGGCCTTGCCGACGTAACCAGAGAAGATGAAGCTGTATGGCGCGAGATCGGTATGAGGTCCGTTACATTTCCCAGTCTTGTCTCCTATTTCTCCCGCTGGTGTCCAGAGCCGAACTTCGCCAGGCTACATCGTAGGACAATTGAAGAACATCCAGGGATCACTCTCTGGCTTCACGCCAATGCGGTTGAGCCGCTGCTGGAAGGCGAGATGATGCGAGGTCTTCGATGCCGGACGCTGAGCGGAAAGAATAGCGTTTTTCGAGCTGGTCGATTTATCTTCTGCCTGGGGGGCATTGAAAGCTCGCGGTTCTTTTTGCAACCACATGAAAGCGGACGTCCGTGGAACCAGTCGGGCCTACTTGGAAAACATTTTCAGGACCACATTGATTGCAATGCGGCAATCGTAAAACCGATTGATGCAACGAGCTTTCATCGTATTTTCGACAATGTCTTCAGTCGCGGATTCAAATATCATCCCAAATTGCGTCTTTCGGACAAAGAACAAGCTTCGCGTGGCACTTTGAACGTTGCAGCGACAATGTCGTTTGTCAGCGATGTAGATGAAACAATGATGCGGTTGAAGTCAGTGGCAAAGCATCTTTTACGCGGACGCATCGGCGAGTTAGGTGTGACAGATGCTGTATTTACGGGCCGTCATCTGCCTTTGATTGCACGACAGGCATACCGGTACAAGTTGCAGAAGCGTGCCTACAATCCGCCAGAATCGCAGATATTTCTTCGGGTTCACTGCGAGCAGGAGCCAACCTCCCGAAGTAGCATTACGCTTAGTGAAAAGCGAGATGCTCTTGGTCTTTTGCGTACGAATCTCGACTGGAGAATTTCGGGCAAAGAGCTTGATACTATCAAGCAGTATGTCCAGGTAGCGACAAGATCGCTGGCTGGCATAGCCCATATCATACCGGACAATACTCTTCTTTCCGGCAATGCGGACTTCCTTTCGAGATGTGATGATAGCAACCATCACATGGGAGGTATGCGTATGTCTTCTTCGCCGACGAACGGTATTGTCAATCCTGATCTCCGTCTCTATGGAGTCAACAATGTTTATGTCTGCAGCAGCGCCGTTTTCCCTACTTCCGGTTTTTCAAATCCGACACATACTGTGCTTGCGCTAGCTATGCGGCTTGGAGAACATCTGGATTAAGTAATCGCCGATTACAGAGGAATTGAGAGACATAGTTCCTCTTGAGAGAAAACAGTCATAATCCGAAGCAGTTCTATACACCTATAGAGGATTACTCTAGCCTATACAGAGTATTGGGGTAGAGGAAGCGATGGAAAAAGTAGCTCTAGGTAATTCTGGTCGCCAGACAACTCGTTTGGGATTCGGCTGTTCATCATTGATGGGGGCGATGGGTAGCCGTGACTCACTGGCGATCCTCGAAGAGGCATTTAATTCCGGAATTCGGCACTTTGATGTGGCCCCTATGTATGGTTACGGTCACGCCGAAGGCTGTCTGGGCGAGTTCCAACAGAGACATCGCAATGAGATAACGATTACAACCAAATATGGTATTCCAGCCCCAAAGAACGCCTCACTTGTCGGTATAGCGCGACCTGTGGTGCGCGCTGTGCTCAAGCGTGTTCCGGGGCTGAAGCAGCGACTTGCGGGAGCAGCACGCGCTGTGACGCATACTCCGCAGAAAGCCTCGTTTACCGCAGCGCAAGCTAAAGCGTCGCTTGATCGCAGCCTTACTGCATTGCGCACTGATCGTATTGACGTGTGGCTTCTACATGAAGTTGAAGCAAATGACTTACAGGATGATCACCTTTTACATTTGCTCGAAGAGGAAACAACCAAAGGAACTATTGGCACGTTCGGAGTGGGCAGCGAAGCGTGCAAGATTAACGAATTACTTACTTCCCATCCAGCTTATTGCCAGATACTTCAGTACGAATGGTCAGTTTTCGATCCTCCCGATGCGGAGAATAAGCCGTTTTGCATTCATCATCGTGCTTTGACCCAAAACTTTCGTTCCATACATCATTTGCTGACGAGTCAGACGGAACTCTGCCGGCGTTGGTCGACGGAGGTCGGCGTAGATCTTAGTGATCAGGCACAATTAGCCAGCCTCATGCTTAAAGCTGCGCTTGTGATGAATCCTTCCAGCGTCATTCTGTTTTCATCGAAGAATCCGAAGCATATTCGCGAAAATGTGCGTATTGCCGGAGAGAGAGGAATGGAGGAACCGGCTCGCAAATTCTATAGTCTGGTCCGAGCTGAGCGCGATAAGATACTGCCCAGCGCGGAAAACGGAAACTCATGACATCGTGGCGCAGATGGAGAACGAGCCTGTTCCTCTTTCTGGCCGTGCTGGGTCCAGGCTTCATCACTGCCAATGTAGACAATGATGCCGGTGGCATCCTGACCTATTCGCAGGCGGGTGCGCAGTTCGGCTATACGCTGCTGTGGACGATGGTTCCTATTACGCTGGCGCTGATCATCGTGCAGGAGATGTGCGCACGCATGGGGGCCGTTACAGGCAAAGGGCTCAGCGACCTCATCCGCGAAGAGTTCGGCCTGCGCATGACCTTCGTGATGATGTTGCTGCTGGTCATCGTCAACTTCGGCAACGTCATTGCTGAATTCTCAGGTATTGCGGGCAGTATGCAGTTGTTTCACATCAGCAAGTACCTGAGCGTTCCCGTATGCGCGTTTCTGGTGTGGGTGCTGGTGGTGAAGGGGGACTACAAAAGTGTTGAAAAGGTCTTTCTGACGGCGAGCGTCTTCTACATCGCTTATATTGTGGCGGGCGTTCTTAGCGGACCGAACTGGCATCTGGCGCTGGTTGAGACCATCAAGCTGCCGAAGGCTGGTGCCTGGCACGACAAGTTGTATGTTTACATGACAGTCGGCATTATCGGCACCACCATCAGCCCGTGGATGCAGTTCTATCTGCAATCGTCCATCGTCGAAAAGGGCGTGACGGTGCGACAGTACAAGGCATCGCGGCTTGACGTGATTGTCGGCTCTTTCTTCACTGACCTCGTGGCGTGGTTCATTGTTGTGGCGTGCGCGGCGACGCTGTTTACGCACGGCATACGTAATATCGCCGATCCTGCCGATGCGGCCGGAGCGATGAAGCCGTTGGCCGGGCAATACGCTTTTATTCTCTTTGCAGCGGGTCTCTTCAACGCATCGCTGTTTGCTGCGTCGATTCTTCCGCTCTCAACGGCGTATACGGTTTGCGAGGGACTGGGGTTGGAGAGCGGACTGGATAAGAGCTTTCGTGAGGCGCGGTTCTTTTATCTCTTCTATACACTGCTTCTCGCTGCTGCTGCGGCCATCGTATTGATTCCGAACTTTCCGCTGGTGAAGTTCGCTATCCTGTCACAGGTATTGAATGGCGTTCTGCTGCCCATTGTGCTGATCTTTATGCTGCGTCTGGTTAATAAACACGAGTTGATGGGCGATCATACGAACAGCCGCTGGTTCAATTCGGTGGCATGGCTCACAACGGTTGTTGTGATTGCGCTGTCTGCGGTGATGGTTTGGAACGGATTTCATTCCTGATCATATTGTTGAGCGAAATGCAAAATACAGGGATCTCTCCACTACGACCCTGCGGGCCTTCGGTCGAGATGACGTATGTTTGATATGGGTGATTCTTTAGAGCAGCTTGCCCTGGGAGAGATCTTTGATCAGCCCCAGGTCAGCGGCGAGAAAATCGTACTCGGGCAGGGTTGCCAATGGTGCCCAACGCATGTCATTGAATATCCGATTTTCCAGAGGTCCTTGAAACTCACGAACGGTGAAGAACTGAAGATCGACTGCTCCACCATTGCGATATTTGTGGCGAATGCGAGCGACGCGTGGTCCGATAATGGCTGCGATTCCTAATTCTTCGTTCAATTCGCGCGCCAGGGCCTCTTCTGGGCCTTCGCCCGGTTCGATCTTTCCTCCGGGAAACTCCCATTTGAGGCTCATAGGCTGGTCAGGTCTGCGCTGGCAAATAAACACTTCAAGCCCATCCGCGTTTTCACGCAGAATCAGCGCCGCGGCCACCAGTCGTAATGGCCTCTGGACCGCCGTTTCAGCACGTTCTTCCAACCTGCGAATCGGGTCTTTCACCTGACTACCAGTTTAGACGCAGGTGCCTAATGCTTCGTTTGTGGAGCTAAATACCCTCTGCTACTGAAGCAGGGTAGTAAACAGACCAGCCTTCCGCCGCACTCTTTTCAGCCAGTGCAGGTGTTGGGTTTACCGGGAATGCCCGGCGAGCGATGGCCAGCATGGCGGCGTCGTGGATGGAATTGCCAAAGACAACGTCCGGTATAGTAATCCCCACGCGAGCGAGCGAGGCGACCTTGCCCTCGTCGGTAGGTACGTCGCAGATCATATCTGTAACCAGACCTTCTTTGACAGTAACGCAGGCAGCCAGCACTCGGTTGGCAGGGATACCGAACCGCTGTACCCCTTCTTCGATCACCCAATCGCAGGTTGAACTGACCGCCCAGATGTCGGTTCCGCGTTGGCGCAGTTCCGTGATCAAGGTCAGCATCTCGGGAAAGAGATTCGGCTCAATTTTGGCAGCAAAGAATTTTTTGGCGGCCTGACGCATCTCATCTTCGCGAAGTCCCTGATAGATCTGAACCATCTCGCCACAAATCTCTACCTCGGAGACCTCGCCGCGTTTGTATCCGCGATAGCGTCCATCAAGCCAGTCGATAGTCTCCCGCGAGATCATGCCGGTCTCGATGGTCCAGTTCATAAACGACGAACCAGCATCGCCGGACCAGAGCGTTCCGTCGCAGTCGAAGACAGCGATCGAGGGGGAGAGATCAAGGACTGCCGCGTGAAATTCGGCGGTAGTAAGACGGTTTGCAGCAAGCGTATTACTCAAGGGAACATCCATTTCTGCGCGAACCATCGCGCAAAGTCGATTGCATCATGATGAAGTTACATTGATTTTACAATCCGCCCGGAAAGACATACGACAACCGCAGATCCTTCGACTTCGCGGCTTCGCCACTTCGCTCAGGATGACAAACTTATCGAAGCGAAGGGGGCTTTCGAGATTCTATTAAATCGGCGGAAGGCCTTTGATGATTGCGACTCCGGCCGGCGGCTGAAAGACAAAATCGGAGTTTTTGACCGGAACGTTTTCTTCAATATTGGTGAAGGTGAAGTCCGTTATCGCGCCTGAGGTCTCCTCAAGACGCATTTGCTGGATAGTCCCGGATGCGGTGACGACCAGTGTCAGCAGCTTGAGGCGCTGCTCCATGCCTTTGGGTACGCCTGAGATTTTGAAGTTCGTGCCGTCGGGCGTGACCGTCAGATGCCCAAGCTCCTTCTGCAGCTGGGTGTGGCCCAGCAAAAAGCGCAGAGGCGAGCGCAGATCGTCCAGCTCCTTTGCAGGAATACGTTGTGCCTGAGCATCGCCGGGGGTATAAAACCAGGCGTATTTGCCGTCCAGCACAAAGACCTTGCCCGCGGGTACGTCGTAGCTCCAGCGCATCCGGCCCGGCTTTTTGAGCAGTAATGTGCCTGATTCGGTGCGCTCCATTCCCATACCTGCGTAGTGCTCGGTGTAACGGGCACGCAACGAAGAGAGATGGTTGTAATGATCGTCTACCTTGCGGATCAAGGTAGCGCCATCCTGCGCAAACAGCGGTGTTATACAGCAAAGCAGCGTCAGTAGCGTGAGCTTTTTAAGCATTACTGGATGGGTTGTGTGCAGTTTGTTCCACCCGAGGGATCATAACGAATCGCATTATTTTCGTCGGAGCAGAAGCCGCGGTCCCCAGTTTTGCCCACTGAATCGGGGACGGCTGTAATCTCGTAGGACGTATACATGTCCTGATTGTTGACTGTTACCTTCTGGCAGTTGGTAATGGCGAAGGTATAGCCCGCTTTGTGGCCAGTGGCGAGGTCTGGGGCGACCAATTGTGCTGACTGGGCAGTAGGAGAACCGGACTTCGGATCACCGCCTAGTGTTGCCAGTGAACAGGAAAAACCATTGGCTGGATAGGCGGAGTTGTATTGCAGCTCTGCCTGACCAATCGTACGCACCGACTGAATTGCTGAGAGTTCGTTTGCGTGCTTCTTTAGTTTCAGCAACTGCGGAACGGCGAGCGTCATCAGGATCAGCATCACCGACATCACGATCAGGAGTTCAATCAGGGTGAAGCCTTCTTCATTCCGGCGTGCTGCTCGTATCCGTTCCAGAGCGGTCATTTTCGTCATCAATTCCTCGCGGCCTATCTGATGTTGAACAAACTTTATCAGACTTAGCAGGCCAGGTCTTCCCGCTCCACCGTCATTTCGCCCAGATTGCCGAGCAGGGTGAGGGCAATGGTTTCAGGACGGAAGAGCTCTTGCGCCAGCGCCTGGATGTTATCCGGAGTAACGGCGTCAATCTCGCGTGTGATCTCGTCGACACCGAAGAACCGTCCGAAGTACATCTGCTGCCGGGCCAGGTTGGCCATGCGACTACCCGAGCTCTCGAGTCCAATAACGATGTTGCTCTTCAACTGGTCCTTGGCACGCTTGAGTTCGCCTTCGCTAACCGTTTGTTCCTTCAGACGGTGCAGCTCCTGCATGGTAAGCTGCAACACCTCACGTGTCTTATCGACGGCAGTTCCGGCAAAGATGCAGAGCGAACCTGTGTCGCGGAAGGGGTTGAGTTCGGAGTAGATTGCGTAGGCCAGACCCTGGTCTTCGCGGATGGTCTGGAAGAGCCGCGAGCTCATGCCGCCGCCCAGCATCGTATTCAGCAGATAGACCGCATAGCGGTCGGGGTGGTTGACCGGAGGCGCCGGAACCCCCAGGCAGACCTGTACCTGTTCGAGTGACTTCTTCCGCTTCAAAGTAATGTGCGGAGTAGCCACTGGAGCGGATACCCGAGACAGATCGGGGTTGCTGCTGGCGGCCAACGAGCTGAACTGCTGTTCGACTTGGGCGACAAATGAGTCGTGGTCCAGATTGCCGGCGGCCGAGAAGACCATATTCCGAGGTGTGAACCGGCTGGCATAAAAATCGAAGATGATCTGCTGGTTGAAGCTGGAGACAGTCTTCTTGGTCCCCAGAATAGGACGCCCCAGCGCATCATTTTTCCAGAAGTTCTGAGTAAAGATCTCGTGTACCAGATAATCGGGGTTGTCCTCGTCCATCTTGATCTCTTCGAGGATGACACCCTGCTCGCGGACGATCTCTTCCGGCGTAAAGGTGGGGTGCAGCACCAGATCGGCCAGTACATCGAGAGCTGGGGTTACGTAGTCGTCAAGTACTTTGATGCTGAAGCAGACCATCTCCTTGCCGGTGAAGGCATCCAGATTGCCGCCGATGGTGTCCACTTCGCGGGCAATCTGCTTGGCCGACCGCGAGGTCGTGCCCTTGAACACCATGTGCTCGACGAAGTGCGAGACGCCGTTGATGGCTGCCTCCTCGTCGCGCGAACCTGTGCCCACCCATGCGCCCATGGTGACGCTGCGCAGATGGGGCATGGCCTCCGTCAGCACCGTCAGACCGTTCGACAGAACCGTCTTGCGGATGTTGCGGGCGGAGGCATTTCTTGTTAAACCGCTGTCTTCTACCAGTGTTACTGACATATCTATATTGTAGCCGGGCCGGAAGGCTGGTCGCCCACTGGCTAACCGGGGTAAACTAGAAGCAGCCCGCCGGAAGGGTCTTATTTCTGTATGTCTAACAAAATAAAAGACGTAGATGGAGACCCACAGCAGAAGAAGCCGCTCTTCGGCCAGTCTCTGGATGCCCTGACCCGCCTGATGGCGGGCCTGGGGCAGCGTCCGTATCGGGCCAACCAGCTGATCGAGGCGATCTACCGGCAGCGGGTCACGGCCTTGGACCAGATCACCACCTTGCCGGAGTCGCTGCGCGAAACCCTGGCCGCCGAGGGTTACGTTATCGGCCTGCCGGAGATCGTCCAGACGGCCCGCTCCGTCGACGGCACTGAGCGCTACCTCGTCCGCATGGGGGACGGCGAGACGGTGGAGACGGTCTGGATGCCGGACGGCGACGGAGGTGAGCGCGGCGATGGCTCGCTGGCCGCCGAAGAAGAGGAGAAAGAGGAAACGACGGGCAATACGGCTGTCTTTCCTTACCGCCGGGCGACGATCTGTATCTCCAGCCAGGTGGGCTGCGCGGTCAACTGCCAGTTCTGCCTGACGGCGAAGCTGGGCATCCGGCGCAACCTGACGCCGGGCGAGATTGCCGGGCAGGTGGCTGCCGTGCTCAACCGTCACCGGCTCGACCTGGGCAGCAGCCGGGGCAATCCGAATCCGGCGCGCATCAACCTGGTGTTTATGGGCATGGGCGAGCCGTTTCTGAACTACGCCAACTTTATGGAGGCGGTGCGGCTGCTGGTTTATATGCGCATTCCGGAGTCGCGCATGACGGTCAGCACCTCGGGCATTCTGCCCGGCATTCTGAATTTTGCCCGCGAGACGGTCCGTCCGAAGCTGGCGGTCAGTCTCAATGCTCCTAACGACGTTATCCGCGAGTCCATCATGCCGATTACGCGGAAGTGGAACATCGCCGCGCTCATGGAGGCGCTCTCGACGATTCCGCTGCGCAACCGCGAGTGGATTACGTTTGAGTACGTCATGCTGGGCGGCATCAACGATTCGCTGGCCGATGCCGATGAGCTCATTGCGTTGGTCCGCGGAATGCGCTGCAAGATCAACCTGATCGTCTGGAACTCCGGCCCGGACATGCCATATCACGAGCCGCCACGGGCTGGCGTTACCGCCTTCCAGAACCGAATTATTGATGCGGGGATCCCGGCCTATATCCGCCGCCCCCGCGGACGCGACATCTATGCCGCTTGTGGTCAGCTCAAGCGGACTCTGGAGCTGCCAACCGCGCCTCTAGTAGAGATTTCACCCTCGGCCAGTCTTCCTTAATTACGGAAAACCATACGCTGTGCCGCTGACTGCCATTGGGCATGATGTAGTGGTTGCGGAAGGTGCCTTCATAGATTGCGCCGATCTTGCGCATTGCTTTTTGCGATTGCAGATTCTCATGGTGCGTTTTCAAAGCGACGCGGTGCAGCTTCAACTCTTCGAAGGCATAGGTAAGCTGCAGCAGTTTGGCTTCTGGGTTGATGCCGGCGCCATGAAACTCCGGCGCGAGCCATGTCGAGCCAAGCTCGGTGGTGCGATTTTTGGGATCGAAATCCAGAAAGCGCGTGCTGCCGATGACGCGGTTCCCGGTTTTCAGAACAGTGACCCAGGGCATGTCGGTTGCGGCGGCTGCTTTTTTGAGAGAAGCTTCCACCCACGCGCGCAGATCGGCGGGCGTTTTGACCCAGGTGGACATATAGCGCCAGATGCGGTCGTCAAAGGCGATTGCTTCGAGCGCTAGCAGGTGCTCCAGCGTCAGCGGCTCCAGCCTGATGTTGGTTCCGGTCAGCGTCGGAGTTTTGTTCATGGGTGAGCCTGTCTTTATTTTTTATGTTTTGGTTTTAGATTCGAGGCGGGCTGGTTTGATTCGGCAATATATCCACGGCGGTAGCGGAGATGCACTCCACCTCGCGAGGTGCGCACACGGATGGTGTGGAAGGAGCCGTCTTCCTTGAGATCTTTGGGGGTGTAGGTCAGTAGATAGCCCTTGCGGGAGTCCTCCAGTGCGAGACGCATCTCCGTTCCGAGATCGTTGTTGTTGTAAAACGCCTTTCCGCCCGTCTGCTCGGCCAGTTGCTGCATGGTCTCGATATTGATATAGGCACTGGGGCTGACGGTGAGTCCGCGTGCGTCCACGGGATAGATTCTCAGGCCTGCCGAATTTAAATCATCCGCAGCCTTCCGCTCCTGATCGTAAAAAGTATCCGATCCGCCGTGTCCGTCGCTGATCGTCAGCGGAAAGGCGCTCGATACCCAGAGCAGGTTCTTTTGACCGGGAGCATTTTTTACAAGCCGAGCGATGCCGCTTAGAGTCTGCAATGTTTGAACGATCCGGATGCGCTGGTAGAACGCAGCTTCGGCGGTGGGAAGCGCATTATGCATCCGCATCTGCCCGGACAAGCGCACAAGGTCTGCGCCGGAGACCTCGGCGGAGTATGGGCTGGAGGGCTTTGACGAAACTCCGCCCTGAGGCATGCTGGCGGAGAGATGCTGGAGGGCCGCCCGAAGCTCGGCGGGATTGGAGGTGAAATCGTGCAGCATGTAGAGGTGGTTGCTCAGGACGAAGATGGCGACATGTTCGCCCTCAGGCAGATAATCCAGAAGGTGTTGCACAGCCCTTTGCGCGAAGACCTGATCGCTCCATTCCGTGTTGAGCGCGTCCAGAAGAATGACGGAGTAATGAGGATAATGCGTCGTAGAAGACGAAGCAGGTTGCGACACGCCTGTTTGGTTGGCTTGAGTAGTGCCTGCGTTGGCGTCCATCGGATCAAAGCTGAGAATGGTCTGCTTCTTGCCGTTATCGAAGACCTGAATCTCAGACGATTTCAGGTCTGTTACCGGCGAGTCGTTGGAATAGGTCGGCACAATAGCTACGGCAACGATGCGGGTTGAGGTATGGAGCGTCGGAATGGACTGATCCGCTGTCTGAGCCTGCACTCTGAATGCGACGATCAACGCGATAATGCTGCACAGCTTCCGAACCGTCATGTGCTTTCCCAGTCAACGTGCGAGGTCCAAGGATAGCAGGCTCTCAGGCATACCTCAGGGTAAGCGAACGACGATGCCACTGCCGATCGTGACAATTGAGGATGACGGTGTGTCCGGGCCGCCGCCCACACCCGACATTCTGCCGTAGCCAACCTCGGCGACCCGGAGGTCAATTCGAGGAAAGATGGTGTAATCGACGCCACCGATGACGTCGTACTGAAACTTATTGGTGTAGCTGCCGGAGCCGTATTTGCTTCCTCCAACACCGACGGAGAACTGCGCATATGGTTTGAGTGGCACAACAGGAGCGTTGCCCGCCACACGCACTCCAATCAGGGCGCTTCTGTACCTCTGATGACTTCCGAAGAGCATATTGCCACGCAGATCGACTCCGGCGGCCAACGGGCCGAAGTGAAAGAAGTTGTAATACGCGCCGATGTTCGGGCCATAAAACCAGTTTGCCGTCTGACTATTGTTATCGCGGAAGTGAGTCGCGTCGAAGTTCCCGTAAACCGCGAGCTGTGCGAGCGAAGCGGATGTGGCCAAGGCAAAGAGGAGAAGCGCGAAAAGAAAACGCACTTTCATGAATTCCTCCCGACGGACAAACTGCACGATGAGATTTGATGGTTGATCGTGATGCTAAGTTGTCATGGCCATGGACTTAAGCTCGAGCAGCGTCTCGGCTACGCGATCATAATCGTGGCGCAGGACATCGCCTTCGTGGACGAAGTTGCCGGTGAGAGGTTTCACGCCCAGGGCTTTTACAAAATCCAGATCGGCCCTGATTGGCTCCTGTCCTTCGCGCGCATACTGTGCCAGTCGTGCGGCGGAGATGGGGGCAGTATTAACAAGCGTGTAATCGAAGATGGAAGAATCAATTCCGCCTGCGTGTTGCAGAATCTTTTCAATATGCTGCGAGGCCGAAAGGCCCAGTGATTCGTTGGCCTGCGTCATCAGGTTGCAGATAAATACCTTGGTCGCCCGCGATGCGGCCAGTGCCTCCGGCACACCGCGCACCAGAACATTCGGGATGAGTGACGTATATAGTGATCCCGGACCCAACGTAATGATGTCTGCGTTCGCGATTGCCTCAAGCGTTTCTCGCAGTGGATGGATCGTTGCGGGTTCGAGCATCAACTCAACAATGCGCTGCTTGCTGGCGGTGATGTTGGTTTCGCCGCGGACTATGGAACCGTCGTCCATCTGTGCAGCGAGGGTAACGTCGGTATTCGTTGCAGGAAATATCTTTCCTCGAATAGCCAGAATCTGTGATGACATCTGCACTGCCTGTGCAAAGTCACCAGTAATATGTGAGAGCGCTGCGACAAAAAGATTACCGAAGCTGTGTCCTTCCAATTCGCCCTGATTGAAGCGGTAACGGAAGAGCCGGGACATCAGATGCTCGTCTTCGGAGAGCGCAACCATGCAATTGCGCACATCGCCGGGCGGAAGCATTTTGAAATCTTCACGCAGTCTCCCTGAAGAGCCGCCATCGTCGGTTACAGTTACTACCGCTGAGAGCTCGCGAATGATCCATCGAGCGCCAGCGGGAATAATTTCCCGGGCTTCTTCGCCTTGGCGAGGGCTTCTGCGGCGGTCTCGCATCGGAACGTACTTTTTTAAGCCCCGCAGAAGGGTGGAGAGTCCAGTCCCTCCGCCCATTGCAACAACTCGAAGCTCTTTGGCTGCATCGGGGCCATGCAATGCCATGCGCATCTCTCCCATTAAAATCTCTGACTCAGATTTTAGCGAGTCGTTTGCGTGAGGATGGTTAAACCTCTGGATAGAGCAATTCCGTGAATCTGGGATCGTCGGCCATGTCCTGAAAATCAGAGTCACCACGTGCCTGAATCCGGTTCTGCGGATTCTGGCGGATTGCCTCGGTGAGGTGCTCCAGGCATGTGTGCGAATCGCCCGTTATGCTCGCGAGAACGGCCAGTCCGTAGAAGGCATAGTCCGCTTTATTGTCATGCTTCAGGATGGTGTTGAACTCATGGCGCGCATCTTCGTAGTGCCCATCATTGAGCAGCGAAATGGCATAGTCATAACGTTCTTCGTTGCTCTTGAAGCTGGTTTTGCCTTTGCTGAGCTGCATGACACATGCATTGATGTACATACGGATGCGGTCTGCCAGATCGCCCGGGGCGGTACTCAGCATCTTGTCAAAGGCAGCATGGGCCTTATCGTATTTGCCGTCCTGCATCAGGCGCAGAGCTGTTTCATAGCTGGCAAGCATCTGCGTGCGGACACTGTCGTTGATCTGTTTGGCGTCGCCTGCCAATGTTTTCGGACGTTTCGTGGAGGAGGTAGATGCGTTCTTTGCCGGAGCCATTGATAAACCCTGTTGCAATCTTATTGTTGTATAGGCTTTCTGGTTCCGCAGATTTCCGGAGCCAGTTTCTGCAAAACATTCTCGTTTCGGTTTTATACCCAGACGCAGGCAGAAGGTCAACTACCCAGCGGATTATGCCGTACCTGTATAGAGTGCATACAAAGTGCTGGGCGAGCCGAAACTCAAATGTCCGGTTTGCTCTCTTCTATTTTGTTCTTTCCGTAGACCACCGGATTTAGCTCCGGATCGTTGTACATCTTCAACTGGCGGTACAGCTTGAACCGGCGCTTTCCCGAGCGAATCTCGCTCCACAGGATATCGAGGCACCCTGCCAAATCGCGGCGTTGCTCTTTGAGTACGACAAGTCTGGCCTTATTTTTTTGCCGGTGAGCTTCAGTGGCGGTGGCCCGCTCGGCTTCTTCGTGGGTGTGATAGATCTTCAATGCCAGAATGGAGAGCCGGTCGATCATCATGCCCGGGGTTTCGGAGTGTAATGGAGCGGAAGGGTTTTGTTCCCCGGCTTCCGCCAACAGCGACTCATCGATTTTTTCCACAAGATCATTCCGTTGCTGATTCAGGCGGTCGATGGCTCGCTTGACGGATGCAATCTCGAAATCGGAAGCCTGTGGATCGCGCGCTTTATCTTCTTCATGCCATAGATCGAAGTTAGCCCGGTGTTGTGCGATTGCCAGGCCCATTAGACCTTCGGTCTCTTTTTCCTCGCTATTTCGATGCCACACCCGCGTCTTTTCATCCTGCATCTCCGTCATTAAGCGAGCGTTTAGCATCTCAGATAATTTCTCCTATCACCGATAACGACTTTATCAGCCGGCCGCTGTTTAAATTTGCAGAAGGTCGTTACCTTAAATAAGACTTAAGTTATTCATGACCTCCCCAGCAAGAAAAGTTCTTATTTACCGCCTTGGCAGCCTTGGTGACACGCTTGTCGCTTTGCCCGCGCTGCATTTGGTAGCTCGCGCCTTTCCGCAGGCGGAAAGACGAATGCTAACCAACTTTCCTGTTAACGTTAAGGCGCCTCCCGCTGCTGCGATTCTCGATAACAGCGGTCTTGTTCATAACTACTTCCGTTACTCCACCGGCACACGAAGTCTGCGGGAGTTGCTTACTCTTTGGTGGCAATTGTTTCGCTGGCGCCCTGAGACACTGGTCTATATAGGAGGAGCGCGTGGTGTAAAGTCGGCTCGCCGGGACGCAACCTTTTTCAGGCTTTGTGGTATTCGTCGCCTGATCGGAGTGCCAGTTACCGAAGACATGCAGCGGAACCGCTGGCAGGAACCGGAGCAAGCGCTTGAACCTGAGGGCGCTCGACTCGCTCGCAACCTGGCTGAACTGGGCGATGCTCGCCTGGATGACCCGCAAAGCTGGGATCTTCGCCTTACGGATGAAGAGCACGCTCGAGCTATCGAGGTGCTGCATCCGGCAGGAGAGCGGCCTATTCTTGCGGTCAGCGTAGGCACCAAGGTTCAGGCCAAGGACTGGGGACGTGAAAACTGGCGTGCCTTGCTGGCTCAGCTTGCGGTGCGTTATCCCGGTTATGCTCTTACGCTCAGCGGCTCTCCGCAGGAGAGTGAGGCCAGCGAGTTTGCTGCCGAAGGCTGGCGCAGCGCATCGGCTGACCCTGTAATCAATCTCTGTGGCAGGCTGACCCCGCGCGAGAGTGCTGCCGTCTTTGCTCGTGCGCGACTGTTTGTCGGGCACGATAGTGGTCCGATGCATCTGGCGGCTGTTGTTCAAACCCCATGCGTTGCCATCTTCGCAGCTCGCAACCGGCCACGCGTATGGTTTCCTTACGGCAAGATTCATCGCGTTCTCTATCACCGTACCGACTGCTGGGGCTGCGGTCTTGAGACCTGTATCGCCGAGCGCAAAAAATGTATTACATCGATCACTGTGGAAGAGGTTCTTCACCAGATTCAGGCTGTGCTTGGCTGAACCAGTCTTCGTTCTTTCACAGGAAGATGCGATGATGGAAGAGAAGGAGCCTCCCTGCGCATGTTGCCTGAACTGCACTCGATTCTGAATCTGCTTGAAGGCGGATTCAGTCAACTTAAAGTGTTGGTCGTAGGCGATATTATGCTCGACCGCTATATCCACGGCGATGTGGACCGTATTTCACCTGAAGCGCCCGTCCCGGTGATTCGCCATGCACAGCGGTATGAGCGCGCGGGCGGTGCCGCTAACGTAGCCATGAATCTCGCCGGATTAGGTTGTCAGGCGATACTGAGCGGATTCTGGGGTAGCGACCTCGAGCAGACGGAGCTGAACGACATTCTCGAACGCGCGGGCGTAGATACGGTCGGTGTCGTGTCGAGCTCTCTGCCCACGATCTCAAAGACGCGCATCGTGGGCCGCAACCAGCAACTTTTACGGCTCGACATCGAAAGCCGTGATGCTGCCCCCGAGATTGAGTCGCGAAGATTGATCGACCGCGCAACCGAACTGGTCACCAAGGTTCACGCCGTCATCCTGTCGGATTACGCCAAAGGCGCGCTGACCACCCAACTCTGTACCGCCGTTATCCATGCGGCACGTACCGCAAGAGTTCCCGTACTGGTGGACCCCAAAACGCAAGACTTCAGCAAATACACAGGCGCAACCACGGTATGTCCGAATCTCGGCGAGCTTGCCTTGGCTACTGGAGTTCCAGCGCACCAGACCGATGCGTTACTGACTGCTGCGCAGGCTCTGGTTGTCGATTATGGTTTTGAGTTTCTTACTGTCACGATGAGTGAGAAGGGAATCACTCTCGTTCGCAGTGCCGGGAAATATCATTCACCTGCGCGTGCACGCGAGGTCTTCGATGTCTCCGGTGCTGGAGATACCGTGATTGCAACGCTCGCTGCCAGTATGGCTGGTGGACTTCAGCCTGAGACGGCTATCGAGCTTGCCAACCTTGCAGCGGGAATCGTCGTTGGCAAGATGGGCACGGTTCCTATCGCCGGGCACGAACTGGTCGCGGCGCTGACTCCAAGCTCCGGCATCACAGCGGGCGAAAAGGTTCTCGATCTCGAACACATCAAACAGCGCGTGGCCGAGTGGCGGGCTTCTGGTGAGACTATCGTGTTCACCAATGGCTGCTTCGATCTGCTCCATGTTGGCCACATTACTCTGCTCGAGGACTGTCGCCGCTTTGGCTCCAAGTTGGTGCTTGGGCTTAACTCCGACTCCTCTGTCTGCCGTCTGAAAGGGCCGACACGTCCAATTGTGGGAGAGCGGGAGCGTGCCCGCGTGATGGCTGCGCTGGCTGCTGTTGACGCGGTGGTGTTGTTTGAGGAAGACACGCCGATGGAACTGATCCGCACGCTACGTCCGGATGTGCTGGTCAAGGGCGGAGACTATACCATTGAGACCGTTGTGGGTCATGAAGAGGTTATTGCTGCCGGAGGACGTGTAGAGATTGTTCCCACCGTCGAGGGTTTTTCCACAACCAACATCGTAAAGAAACTCACTACTGTCAGTGCAGACAGCGAGGAGGATGAAGCGTGATTATCGTAACCGGCGGAGCCGGCTTTATTGGCAGCAATCTGGTCCATCAGCTCAACCAGATTGGCGAGCGCAACATACTGGTGGTAGATAACCTCGCTCCTGCGCCAAACCTTAGTGGACCGAAGTTCTTCAATCTGGCCGGGGCCGAATACGCCGATTACATGGACAAACGTGAGTTTCGCGCCGCGTTAAAGGCTGGAGAGTTTGAAGGCTCGAAGGTGCGAGCAATTCTGCATCAGGGTGCCTGCTCCAACACGCTGGAAGACGATGGCCGTTACATGATGGACAACAACTTCACCTACTCCAAGGAGTTGTTGCACTTCGCCCTGGACCATAAGATCCCATTCGTCTATGCCTCAACCGCTGCGATCTACGGGGCCAGTACAGATTTCAAGGAAGTTCCGCAGAACGAGCGTCCGCTGAATGTTTACGGCTATTCAAAACTGGTGTTCGACAACTATGTGCGTCGCCTGATGCCGGAGATGCGCAGTACGGTCGTCGGTTTGCGCTACTTCAACGTCTATGGCCCGCGTGAGCAGCACAAGGGACGCATGGCCAGCGTCATCCATCACTTCACCCGCCAACTGAAGGACACTGGAACCATCCGCATGTTTGAAGGATCTGGCGGCTATGGCAATGGTGAGCAGAGGCGGGACTTCGTCTTTGTTAAAGATCTCGGCCAGATCAACATGTTCTTCGGTGGACTGCTGCCGGACAGCCCGCGCAAGCCAACGCAAGCAGTGGTTAATGCCGGAACCGGCGCAGCGCGTACCTTCAACGCAGTTGCCGAAGCTCTGATGCAGGTCCACGGAGCAGGGAAGATCGAATACATCCCATTTCCGGGCGATCTGAAGAACCGATACCAGCATTACACCCAGGCCGAAATCGCTGGCTTGCGTACCGCGGGTTATACGGCTCCATTCACCTCGTTAGAGGATGGCGTGAAGCAGACCTTCGCCGAAGAGCCAGTTGCCTGAGATGTCTAAGTAGTTGTTGCAGGTAGGTTTATGGTGAGAGCGCTGGGGCTCGAACCCAGGACCAACGCCTTAAAAGGGCGATGCTCTACCAACTGAGCTACGCTCTCAAACCACATTACCAAGTTAGCACATCCAGATGGGGAAAAGACGCGCCACAACATGCGGCAGGCACCGACATCGACAGGAGTGTGAGACTCGTCGTTTAACTTTGTTCGTTTAACTTTGTTCGTGAGCCGCTATTCCACGAAGGTAACCAGTAAATGTGACCGTCGCTGATTGACTTGCAATCTTCAGCACAGTAGCCTCAGGCTATTGCACAATGTGAGTTGAAGAATTGGTCTTCCAGCTTGCCGGGGCGAGCATACGGGCCGATTCAGCGGGCAGGTATGGGACCCCACGACAAAGACTTTAAAGAAGATCGCGACGCATTGGAGCCGTCGGGCGAGACCCGAGCGCGCTACTCGTGGGAAGACCTGCATGGCATCAAGTATCGAGACTTTTCTATCTCACGGCGTGAGTCTCGCGCGCAGTCAAGAGTACGTGCTACCCAGCAGGTGCGCGAACGCGCTATGGCAGCACATGAAGGAGAAGAGTCCCTTGACCATAGCTCTTCTGCAATGCTGGACACTCACTATGAGGGAGTCGAGCGGAGGCGAGTCCTGATGCCCACTCATGCTGTTCATTCTTCCTCTGCTTCGACAACCCTTGTGGACGAAGACCTTGATTTCGAAACGCAGAGAGGCTCTGCCAGCGAAATTCCCTCAGCACTGCCACCGGCATATATCGCTGAGCCGGAGATGCCAGCCTGGCTTCGCGTCGATCCGGCGCCTGCGCAGCCTTCCGTGGCTGATACGCTGCAGCAGTCACGGGAGCGTCTGGCGTCGCGGTGGTATGCGCTCAAGAGCGCGTTTGAATCTGCGCCAGAGGAATCTGCTCCCGCGCGACAAAAAGAGATACGCACCCCTGTGCTCGCTGTCTTTTCGCTTGCTGGCGGAGTAGGCAAAACCAGTCTTGTTGCGACGCTGGGACGAGCACTTTCTTCCATGGGCGAGAAGGTCCTGTTGACCGATACCAGTTCGCACGGATTGCTGCCGTTCTATTTTGGAGCGAGCGAGCTTCGTCCTGGCGTAGTGCGTACCTTTACGCCGCCCAGCGGCAGCACAGACTCTCCGATCTACCTCGTAA
>DASRSR010000103.1:0-26182 GCA_035656355.1 Edaphobacter sp. | reverse complement strand
TCGCCGCCTCTCAAGCATCTGCGAGTTGGCCGCCGCTTCTTCATACTTTGCGGCTAATGGAGAAGAAACGAACTTTTTCATTTCAGCAATTAATTCCTGATCTTCAGCGATAGCACTCGGCAGAATGTGGCCGTTATACTCACTCATCATTAATTTACGATCCAATGCAATAAGCCGGACTTGTGGATCAATTACTCGAGTTACACGGACTGGTGTCGCGTGTCCTGTTTGAAATACTTCCCAGGTATCGAGAAAACCATCGTGATTTGTATCATATGCTCGGATCTCCAGGTCTTTTTGGTCATCTACAACATGCCCTACCTCTAACCACATCTCGTTAGCACCGCGGAGATGGTAACGTTTATCTACGCCTGAATAATAAAGTTGCCGGCGACTTGTTGGAGAACCAAGAAACTCTCGCCGCATGTTCCATCGCTCGGTTGGACCACCGGTATTCGCAAGTATGTGTCTTTCGTAAATCCAGAATTGTCCCTCCCATCGATGAACACCACGAGCCTCATCCCAGCTGAATCCCGTTGCCGCTGCCGGATATCGAAGAGCATGCTGTAGCGCCCTCTTCCAATCCATTCGGATTACCGTCTGTGGCGCACGCCG
The DNA here is from genome assembly GCA_035656355.1 of Edaphobacter sp. Taxonomy (GTDB): domain Bacteria; phylum Acidobacteriota; class Terriglobia; order Terriglobales; family Acidobacteriaceae; genus Edaphobacter. The sequence goes on along the minus strand of DASRSR010000103.1, from coordinate 25,567 downwards.
GCGTGGATTGGTATAGCGCATCTCAGGGAATCTATATGGCTCCTGCCCCTCCATGGTGAATCCAAAGTTGTAATGGGGTTTATCGAGAGCATCATGACGCGGCTCAGGATCAATGTTGTAGCTCAATCGGGTGTCCGCAATTGCCATGTCCTTCAGCGGAAGCGGCTCTTTTTGCCACATAGGCGAATAGCTATTGGCTACATCCAGATCTTTTCCATGCATTGCCTCGAGTGACTGCACTGCCACTCGCAAAACAATTTCTCCCAGACCGTCATGATTGGGATCATAAAACGCAAATGGGCACTCCGAAATCGGGGTCCAACTATGCGTATCAGGATCATATTTGTTGACGTAAATCATGACGTTTCCGCGGAACTTACTTTGGAACTGCTTGCCGTCATATTGCCAATTTGTAAGATGGAAAATTTGAGCGCCATCGTTATCGTAGTTTTCCCCAAACCATCCATAGCGAAGATAGCCATCCTTGTAATAGCGAATCTCCATCTCATCGGCTTTTCCGTCGTGGTTGTTGTCCGTATAGACAACCATGCGGTCTACAATTCCGGTGCCATGGTAACTAACGACATAGGCGGTATCAGCCTTATTCCAGATATTTGTGGCATGACCTCTATCATCGATCGCTTCGATGATATTGTTATCACGACGAGCGATAATTGTGTCAGGACGGCCATCGTGATTTAGGTCCAGCGTAAAGCTTTGTCCTTCTTTCAGCTTCTGAGCCCGTGGCCACCAGGGCTGCTCCAGGAAGGTCAGTCGACCATCACTTGTCATAGCTGTCGCCTTCATATACCAAGCCGACTGTGTCGTCTTCTTTGCTGGTACTGCAGCGAGCACAACAGGGCAAAGCATAAAGAACATAGTAATTTCAGTTACGAACTTACTCTTTGAGAAGACTGAGCCAATCATTACAATTCGCGGTTTCAGAAACGGCATTATTACCCTCATAGCGCTGTGCAAACGCTGTAATTTTATGCGGCCATTATTTGGGCAAAGAACTATCGTGATGAGGTAATCTCTTTGCCGTAGCAATTCACCGCTTAGAAAGCGACTCTGAGGCCAAGCTGGATAGTGCGATTGCCACTTCCCCCCAGGATTTTTCCAGCATTCGGAACGGGGAGGCCTCCATATTGTGGAGAAGCTACCTGAGCGCTAGGGCCGCCGAGATTGAAATGATTGAATGCATCGAAAAAGTCGGCACGTAGCGTGGTCTTCACGCGATCACGAAACACCGAAACGTCTTTGAGTGCACTCATATCCCAGTTCCACAAACCAGGACCCCAAAGAATATTCCGTCCGGAGTTTCCCCATGTCCATGGCTGTGGTGGTCCAAATGCGGCTGGATTGAAATATGGAACTCCCTTGATCACATCGTGTCCCGAATGTGAAAGATAAACCGGCACACCCTTTATTCGGTCCGCGCGTCCGCCTGCCCAGCCAATATAGTTGGACGGCACAGAAAAGCTTACGGAAAACGGCGTGCCGGTCGCATAGGTGGTAATACCGCTGACCTGCCAACCTCCAGCTAATGCATTAACCAATTGAGAACTGTGATTCAGCCACCTTCTATCATGTCCGAAAGGAAGCGCATACAGATAATGAAAGACTAAGGTGTGCGTATGAATCCCCGTAGAGTTTCCATAATCAAGATCCGGATAGGCAATCTGTTGGGGGCCGCCTACGTTGTTAACATTGTCTAAGCTGCGTGTCCAGGAGTATTCCGCCTGAAACGACACCCCATTGTCATAGCGTCGAATTGCCTCTAACTGGAGCTGGTTGAAATTCAGCTTCGCCCCGCCGTCACTCCGAATTGCACTGATCGTACTCCAAGGCTGCTCCGGTCTCTGCTGCTGGTAAGGCGTATTGGGAATCTGAACGAGGGGCTGGTTAATATCCTCTTCAAAATAAGGGAGGTCCCTCCCGAGAGAACCGACATAAGAAGCTCGTCCCATCCAGTTTTGCCAAAATTGGCGTTCCACAGTGAGGCTGTATTGCTGAATCCTTGCGTTCTTAATATCGGGCTGGACAGAATATATTGTCGGGTTAAGCGCGAGATTTACAGTTGCACTACCGAACGGATTCGCAAATGTGATATCGGGCTGGTAGGGATTAACCGGCTTTCCAGGAAGCTTGGAAGAGGCTGTCTCTGAATTCGAGCCAAACGGAAGATTCAGCGAGTCCCACATGCCAAAATCCAGAATATTGAAGTTGTAATAGACCCCATAACCTCCGCGAATTACTGTGTTAGCGAAAGGACGGAAAGCAAATCCTATGCGTGGCTGCCAATAATTCTTGGAGGGTCGCATATAGTGGGTCGACAACCCAATCGATTGAGTGGTTTCGAAGTATGGCAAATAAGCCTGAAAGAAGGCTTGGTTGCCATCGACAGGAGGCGTCGGAGTTGCACTGTTCTGTGCCAACGCAATCTTATTGTTCTTCTGGTCATAGAAACTCCGGGCATTGTTTGATACATTCACCACGGTCTGGTACATATAGCGAACCCCATAATTTAGAGTCAGACGGGGATTCACTTGCCAGGTATCCTGCCCATATCCTTCTATGATTCGGTTGTACACATCCTTATTGGTGCTGACTGTGGATCTAGTTGCTGAGTTTGCGTCTCCCAAAAGAAAGTCGGCAAACGAATTGCCTTGAGAATGCGGCTGGCCAGGCCAACCCTTGTTTCCAGTCCAGACACCTGAAAAGCTAAAGGAGCCATGAGACCCCGTACCCCCAGGCGCTATGCTTTTATAACCTCTCTCTTCAAAACCAACCTTGATCGTGTGATTATTAACTACCTTCGTAAAGTTATCATTGAACTCAAGGGTGTAGGTTCCACCACGGATACCACTATCTCCATAATCGTAAGCCACATTGTTATAGCCTGAGACCCCCATTGTCGGAAGACCGCGATTGAGTCCGGGCGTCAGTTGCGGAAAGAGCTTGCTGGGATCGAAATCGCCGTTCACTCCAAACCGGACGCTGACGTGCTTATACCAGGCTGCTCGAAACTCATTCATCGTTGTCGAGTTGAAGGTATGCGTTTCTCCCAGGTTTATGCTATGGTCCGTGAAACCAAAATTTGAAGTATTTCCAAAACTTGGCGAATAGCCCTGAAAGACATTCCATTCTGGAGTGTTACTGCTCGTGTAGATACCCAAGATGCTGTCGGAAGGCCCTATCTGATAATCTCCACGAACCGTATAACTATTCATAGAAGTCCGTACCGGAACACTCTCAAAAAAATTGTGCGGGCCATTAGGAATCCCAGGAGAATCTGCCACGGTTGGAGCTGGAAGGTATTTCAATAAGGCCACCGACTGTGGCGCGAACATACTGGTTGGGATTTGGTTATTCGGGAAGGGCTGCCCGGTCTGTGGATTGTAGAGCTGTGTACCTTGCGCAAGCAGCGCGCTGAAATCTCCTCCCTGCATTGCCTTGGAGGGCCAGGTCAGTTGTGCTAATCCACTGGCGATTGAACGGTAATAAACCGGAGCAAAGAAAAAGAATACTTTGTTCTTCCAAATTGGGCCGCCGATGGTTCCGCCAAATTGATTCAGATTGTTTTGCGGACGTGGCTGCCCGGTCGCATTCAATTGATAGCTATTGGCGTTCAGAACCGCATTCTTAAAGAACTCGTATACATCGCCATGAAATTGGTTGGTCCCCTGCTTGGTGACCATTGCCACGGTCGCTAGATCGCTGAATTCTGCGTTCTCGTTGATATCAACTACGTGAAATTCCTGCAATGTGTCGATCGGGGGGAGATTAATCAGGTTAGTATTTGCATCTCCAGAAGCATAGGCATAAGACCCACCCCCATTGCCTATATCATCCAGGGACACGCCGTTCAAGGTAAAGTTTGAAGCACCCCAATGCGACGCTCCAGCAAATTGCGGGTTGCTTAGAGACATGCCCACAGTAGCGCCTGGCACCATTACCAGCAGAGGAGCAACGCTCTGGATAGAAGACGGCAGCGTTCGAACTTGTTGCATATTTAATGTCGATCCGATAGAAGCGGAATCGGTAGCGATCAGAGGCGCAGCACCCGTAACATTCACCGTTTGAGAAACCGCGCCCACCTTCAGAGCAATATCGACGCGGACGGTTTGAGTGGATTGCACCACGATGCCGTTCTCGTTAAAGGTAGAGAACCCAGCGGCTCCTACAGACACTGCATACGTACCGGGCTGCAAGCCTGATACGCTGTAGGCTCCCGTAGAACTGGTTATGCCGGAGCTCGAGATTCCCGTAGCTGTATTTGTTACGGTTACATGGGCATTTGGCACGCCGCCACCCGAAGGATCATTTACTTGTCCCACGAGTGTGCTGGTGACATTTTGACCACTTGCGGAAATTGCCATCAGAGTGCTGAAAATCAGTAAAAAACAAATATTTCTGAATTCACGCTTCATGCTGCCCTCCCCTAGCTTTGCAACTTCTACATAATTTCCCGTCAATAAAAACAAACCATGTTTGAGTTATTGAGATTTACGCGAGAGGGCCGACAGATGTCAAGGAGATTATTGAAAATTACGAAATGTATTTTTTTGAGGCGTTTGGAGGTGCTGAGATTTCTGGCCATTTTGCACTTCGGGATTCGATCCCTGACCAGCTTTATGCGATGCATAATCAGAAACACCGCACTATTCGATTAATTTCATAATTATGAGGCATTTCCCCGAAACCCAAATACTTGCCTAATTTCCGCACCGTCAGGCTTCCGCGGTCTAAAATCGTACTGTCTTTATTAGGGGTTCTTCTCGATATCGCATAATTTATTGTCACTTTTATTTTCTCTGCTATATTATGCAGAGTCATACGAGGTTTGTTTATGAGATGGAGAGCTATGATCTTGCATGGAGCGGCCCTTGCAACTCTCTTGCCATCATTGATGGCTCAGCAGCCCTCGCCATGGCTCCTGCCAAACTTTTCAGATCGTCTTGAATTACAGGTTTCCAACCCCGCCGATGAAGCAGTCGATACCTTGGCAATCATTCCGGTGAGTAAGGCTGCACAAACCGCTTTGCGATTCCCTGGAACAATGGCCATCGTAGTCATACCTGGTTCACCGATCACTATCCTGCCGTCACAGGCTGATGATCTGAATGGAGATGGCGTCCCTGATGAATTTGTCTTCCCTATGAAGATGAAGGCCCGTGCACGAATGACTGTGGATGTGTATTATTCGACCACGCTGCACGATGGAATTCCATGGCCTCGACAGGTCTACGCCACTCATTCTTTTGGATATAACCGATCAACGGTCGCATTGGAATCGGAAATAATTGGATATCGAACTTATGGTGGCTTTTTTCTAGATGTGCAGGCTCGTGAAAGAGGTAAACCTGGACTGAATAACAATTTAGTAGGCTATTTGAGCGCGAGTGCAAGCGCACCATCGCCAGCCGGCAAAGATATTCTTCACATCGGTGACACTCTTGGATTAGGTGGATTGTTTCTGCGGTCCGGAAAAGATGTTTTCCGTCCTCCTCTCAACGTACCCGACTACGCTCATAAGCCATCTCCTCCGGAGGTTCCCTCGTATCGCGTGATCGCTGATGGCCCGGTACGCGCAGTCGTGGAAGCCTGGATGGATCACTGGTCTTTAGGAAATGACGCAGTAAGTATCGATGCGATCTATTCCATCGCTGCCGGTGCAGAAGGTGTGGAATGCCGATTCAAAATCCTGCCACTCTCGCTTTCTCATACATATGAGGTCGGCATAGGTATACGCCATCTGCCAAAAATGCGAACAGATGATGCACCGGGGCGACTGGCGCTCGAGGGCGAGCAGGAGGCTGCAATGGGGCCTTTAGGATTAGCCGTGTACTTTGACAAGGCAACGATCTCTCGCACCGGAACTCTGAAGACGCAAGATGATGACAACAGCATCGCCGTGTTCGGAACGCAACTAAAGCCAGGACACGCGGTAAGCGGGCATTATTGGCTGGCTGCTGATTGGAGCGGAAGCGGAATTCATGACTTGCTAGGCCATCTCCACGAAGTACAACGCCAGACACAAGCGCACGTTGTTATTGATAATTTCAAACACGATCGCACGCCGAAACCGGCGCGTCTGGAAGGAGAAGCATATTGATAGTTGATGGACATGTTCACATTGGGAAGTCCACGCGTCTGCAAATTGCTGTCGATGGAGCAGCGTTAGTGCGTGTTGCCGATGCGATGGGCTTCGACAAAATCTGCTGTACGGACTTGACCGCATTGTTTTATGACATGCACGAAGGCAATCGCCTTCTATATGAAGAGATGCAGAAGTTCCCTGATCGCATTCTTGGTTATGCCAGCCTGCACTCTACTCGTTTTGGCCAGGAAGCGATCGATGAAATTAAGCGCTGCCGTCACGACTATGGGATGCATGGTCTGAAGATCTATTCGACTCCTGAGGTCAGTATTGCAGAATCAGCCATGATTCCCATCCTTGAGATCTGCGCTGAATTGAAAATGCCAATCCTCGCCCACACAACACCGCAGGAGTGTGAATACCTGATGAGCGCCGTACCTGAAGTCAGCTTCATTATGGCTCATGCAGGAGCGCAACCGTATGCGCACGGTGATTGGAACCGCGCTATTATGGTGGCGCAACGCTTCTCAAATCTTTATCTCGACACAGCTAGTTCAGCAATCGACACAGGATTTGTTGAAGCATGTGTCGCGGCACTTGGGGCCACCAAGATTTTGTTTGGCACCGACACCCCATTGCTCGATCCATGGCCACAGGTCGTCAAGATTCGTGAGACCCGACTTTCGGATGAAGACCGAAAACTCATTATGGGTGGAAACATTCTGCGGCTGATGGGGGTAGCAGAATGATCTACGACGCCAATGCCTTTATTGGGAAATGGCCCTATTGGCCCATACGTTCCTCTGCTCCGTCGCAGGTTGTTGGAGAGCTCGAGGGCTGGAGCATCGACCGGGCTGTCATCTGTTCTACACGTTCAGTCTTTGTCAATTGGGAAGATGGGAATGTTGAAACCGAAGCAGCCGTCCGCCAATATCCCACTCATTTCACTCCATTCGCCTGCCTGGGTACGCTCGAACTTAGTCATGTGCTGCCGCGACATACTTACGATTTCGCGGACTATATGTCGCGAGGATTTCGTGGTGTACGACTTTATCCACAACATCACAGCTATCACCTGCTTTATGAGGCCTTCGTCGATTCGATCCTGGAAGATGCCGCATCGCGCGGCTGGCCTGTATTGTTACCTTTGCGGATCATCATGAACTGGGGCCTGCCTTTGCTGGACCTCTCAGTCATGGAAGCTTTGGTGATAAGGCATCCGCGAGTCAACTGGATTCTCTCCGGTATCAATTATCTGTACGAGTTGCAACTCGCAATCTCTCTGATGCGCCGTTTTCCCACCGTACATCTCGAAACATCTTGCGTTATGGGTTATACCGCCATCGCAAAAATAGTTCAGCAATGCGGCGCACAACGTCTTTTGTTCGGCAGCGGCGCACCTGTGCAACACGGTGCGGCAGCACTCAGCAAAGTTCTGCATGCGCCGCTTCCCGATTCTGATCTTGAAGCTATTCTGGGCACTAATCTTCAGCGCCTTTTGGGAGAACTCTAGTTATGCGTTTGCTACGTTTTTTTGCTGCCGATGGGTCTGTTCACCTTGGCTTAAGAGAGGGTGAGAAGGTACGTGATCTTGGTATCCGCGAACCCTTGGATCAGATTTCTGCCGAAGATACCGCGACTGCCCCTTTGCTGCGTGCGGCAGATCTACACCTCGATGCACCGATCCGTTCGGTGCCCAAACTTCTGGCACTGGCAGGCAACTACCGCAAGCATATTGTTGAATCCGGGTTTTCCGATGCAGGTAGCCGTTGGACTCCCCAGATTTTCTGGAAGCCAAGTACGTCGATTCTTGGTCCAGGTGGCAAGGTAACTTTGCGTTTCAATAATGTTTTTTTTGATTGGGAAGCAGAACTCGCAGTTATTATTGGGCGCCGCACAAAAGATATTCCAGCATCCGAAGCAATGAGTTGCGTGTTCGGCTACACGATCATCAATGATTTGAGTGAGCGCAAATTCAATGCACAGATCGAGAATCGCGACAAACGTGAGTTCGATCCATTCTTCGATTGGTTGATGGGTAAGTGGTTCGATGGATCGGCGCCACTAGGGCCGGAAATAGTTACTGCCGATGAGATTGGCGACCCCCACAATCTGAAAATCAGTCTTTCTCTGAATGGCGAACGGATGCAGGATTCAAACACCAGCAATATGATCTTTCGCATTCCTGAAACGATCGCCGCTATTTCATCTGTACTGACCCTTGAACCTGGTGACATCATCGCGATGGGAACTCCTGAGGGTGTCGGCTTCGCACGTGGACGCGCTCTGCGTGGAGGCGATCATCTGCGCGTCGAAATCGAAGGTCTGGGGCAATTGGATACGTTCATCGTGGAGGATCCATCGAAATGAGCACTGTACGGGTCGGGATTATCGGTTCTGGCTTCATGGGCCGCACGAATGCCGAAACAGTCACCCGTTATTTACAGGGAGCCAAGTTGATCGCTATCGCAGGCGGCAGTCGGGCTCCCGGATTAGCGGCTGAATATCACGTTGCAAGCGAACCATCGGTAGAAGCTCTGATCCAGCGAAACGATATTGATGCAGTCTTGATTAGCACACCTCATGCAGCCCACGCTTCTGAAGCCGTGGCAGCTGCCAAAGCCGGCAAGCATCTCCTGATTGACAAACCAATGGCAACTTCTGTGGAAGAGTGTGACCGCATTCTTGAAGCTGCGCGCGCCGCTAAGGTCAAAGTGATGATCATGTTTGGACAGCGATTTCGTATCTGCAATATGGAGGCCCGACGGCTCGTCCGCGAAGGCGCAATTGGAAGAGTACGCATGATCCAAGAGCAAATACTGGCTACCGGAGGTCTGCGCGCGCTTTCGCCCTGGCAATCGCAGCCAGAAAACTTCGGTATTTTTCTTGGGCATGCGGTCCATAATATCGATCGCATTCGCTGGATTACCGGCGCGGAGGTTGCTTCAGTCAGCGCCCATGTCCAGCGCGATCCAGAAAGTGGTAATGAAGTCTCGACGATGGCCCTGCTCTCTTTGACCAATGGAGCTATGGCAACATTATGGGCATCCTGGGCAATTCCGGCGCCGATTTTCCCCCATGGCGCTTCAAGCTCTCTTCTCGCTGGCGAAACAGGCAATCTCGATCTCGATGCATACGGCGAACTACGCCTTGGCAAGGACAATCGTTGGACAGTCGTTGCTAAACAGGAACCAATTGACTGGATTGGCGAGGGAGTACTCTCTCCGATCAGAATGAAGGCATATCAAATGCAACATCAGGAATTTATCGATAGTATCCGCGAAAACCGTATTCCCTCCGTCACTGGCGACGATGGACGCGCCGCCGTAGAAGTGGCCACTGCTGCTTACCGCTCTGCTGCGGAAGGCCGTACGATTCAGCTTCGCGCTACCGAGGTGTCCCGATGAGTAACCAACTTGCGATTGAAGGAGGCAGCAGAACGGTTGCTCTCGATCTGCCGAACTTTCACACGGCCTCGGGACGAACATTTGGGCCTGAAGAAGAAGCACTTGTCATTGAAGCGCTTCGCTCGGGCTGCCTGAGCCGCAACGGCGGCACCATGGTGAAAGGACTCGAGAGGGATTTTGCCAAGGCTATTGGTGTTCCCTATGCTGTGGCTTGCTCCAGTGGAACCTCATGCGTGCATTTGGCGATTGCTGCGCTTGATCTGGAACCCGGCGATGAAGTGATTGTGCCGCCTATTACGGACATCGGCTCGATCCTGCCAATCATCTGGCAGAATGCCATTCCCGTATTTGCTGATGTGGATCCAATAACATTGGTGCTTGACCCTGTAGCGGTAGAAAAACAAATAACGCCTCGCACACGAGCTGTTATGGCTGTACATCTTGCAGGTATGCCGTGCCCCATGGACGAGCTTACAGCAATTTGCCGGAGACATAATATTGTCCTGATTGAAGACTGCTCACAGGCTTATTGGGCTGAATATAAAGGCAAGCTGGTCGGCTCCATGGGCGACATGGCGTGCTTTAGTTTGCAACAAAGCAAACACATGAGTTGCGGAGAAGGTGGCCTGATGGTTACCTCCAATGAAGCTTATGCCCAGCGCGCATCCCTCTTCGCCGATAAAGCATGGCCTCGAGACACTGGTTCGCTCGGTGCCTGCCGCTTCCTCTTCCTCTCACAGAACTATCGAATGAATGAATTATCTGGAGCGGTCGCACTGGCGCAATTAAAGAAGGTACAGGCCACAGTGGCACGGCGAAGGGCGAGAGCCACCGAGCTAACTGAGCTAATCGGTGATATTAAAGCCGTGTCCGCACCGCTTACACCGCCAAATGTAGATCCAGCCTATTGGCTTTATATGTTACGAGTCAATGAGTCTGCAGGAGTAAGCACACAGGAGTTTGGCGATGCGCTTGTAGCTGAAGGTGTGCCAGCATGGGTACGTTACACTGTGGACCCACTTTATTTGTCTCCCATATTCACCGGGCCACACACATATGGACAGAGCGGCTATCCTTTCTCCGCTTATGGACACCAATCTTTCACACGCGGCTTGTGCCCGCAAGCGGAAGCAGCTCTCTCGCGCGTTATTGCGATTCACTGGAATGAAAACTATACAACCGACCATGTAGAACAAATTGGATTGGCCATCCGCAAAGTAGCGCATCACTTCGCATCGGTCGGTGCATCTCGCTAGAATGTGCACTTCACTAGAACAGGGTGCGTGATCGTTATTACACACATGCTCCAACCTTAGAATCGTTCGGAATTGGGATTATCTATGAATACTTGCCTTAGTTCGGAAGAATTAGGCACTCGGGGGCCTATTACGTTTCGCAATGCCGAAGCTTGGCGTGTCTCAATTCCCATGCTCGAACCTTTCCGGATCAGTTCCGGAGAAGTCTCCCGCAAAGATGCAATCATCCTTCGCCTCAGCGATGGGCATAACTCTGGCTGGGGCGAGTCGTCCGCAATGCCAGGAGCTTTTTATTCCTCAGAAACGCCAGATACCTGCGAACGCGAGTTGGTAGACCGAATCTTGCCGGAGCTAAGTGGCCGCACCTTTCCCACTATGCTGGAGTTCGAAGCGGCACTTGCCGAATTGACCTCAAGCCGCTTCGTCCGTGTGGCCATCGAAACCGCAGCCTGGGAGTTGCTCGCTCGACAAGCAGGACAGTCGCTGCGGGAGTTTTTCGGCATCCCAAACCGATCTGTCCCTTCTGGCTTGGCTGTCGGCTTATACGACACGGACGAAGAGTTGCATTCGGCGCTGGAACGCTACCATGTCCACGATTACCATCGTTTGAAGATCAAGATAAAGCGTGGCCATGATGTGCAACTAGTCCACGCCGTTCGTAAATGGTATGAAGATATTCCACTCTTTGTTGATGCTAACGCGGACTACTCTCTGAATGACCTTGATACATTCCGAAGTCTGGACAGTTACGGCTTAATGATGTTCGAGCAGCCTTTCTCACGGCAAGACTTTGAAGGGTCAGCCGCACTGCAGAAGGCCGTGAAGACCCCGATTTGCTTCGATGAAAGCATTGAGACCGCGGCTGATGTTCAACATGCTGCTGAGCTGGATGCCTGTCAGATAGTGAATATCAAACTGCAGCGAGTAGGAGGATACCTGGAGGCATTCCGTATTGCGGAGTGCTGTATGAAACACAATATCGCGCTATGGCTCGGCACTATGCCTGAACTTGGTATTGGAAGCGCTCAGGCCATAATGTTCGCCGCTCATCCTGGATGTATCTATCCAACTGATGTCGAGCCAAGTACTCGATGGTATCAAGATGACATCCTTCAGCAAACGATTGCGCTCCAGGGCAATGAACTGACTATGCCGTCAGGCCCCGGGCTGGGGTTCACTGTCAATATGGATAAGTTAGAGCGCTATGCTTTGCGCCATTGGAGCTTCTGAGGGATGACACATATCCGACTTACGCCTTCTGACTATCTGGTAGTCATCGGATATTTTGTGCTGGTTCTCTGGATTGGCATCTGGTTTAGGAATCGGCTGGTGAATGTGAAAGATTATTTCGCCGGCGGCAACCAGGTTCCGTGGTGGATGGCTGGTATCTCTCATTACATGTCGAGCTTCAGTGCTTTCTCATTTATTGTGTATGCACAAACTGGCTACATGTATGGTTGGGTTTCTGTAACTCTGTTTTGGATGGTCGTTCCGAGTTGCCTGGCTGGAGGGCTTTTCTTTGCAAAGCGCTGGCGGCGTGCAGGCATAATCACACCGGTTCAATTTCTTGAAGCAAGATTCAATGGATTTTTGAGGCAGTTATTCGCCTGGGCCGGAATACCAATGAAGATCTTTGACGATGCGTTAAAAATCTTCGCTACTGGGCTATTTGTATCTGTTGCTTCGGGATTGAGCCTGTCCTGGGCAATTGTTGTCTGCGGCGTTGTGATGGTGGCCTACACCTTTTTTGGCGGATTGTGGGCGCTTGTGGTCACAGATTATGTGCAGTTTCTTATGAAGGCGCTCGCCATTCTACTCATGCTTCCCCTCGCAATTGTAGCTGCTGGGGGTATCCGGCCAGCCTTCACGGGGTTACCGACTGGCTTCCTGAGGCCTGTGAATGGCCCTTATAGCTGGGTGTATGTTGTCGGCTTTGCTACCGTCTTGATAGTGAGCTATAACGCAAGCTGGTCATTGGCGCAAAAATATTATTCAGTACGTAACGAGCGGGAAGCTTCGAAAGCAGCTTACTTCTCGGCAGCCCTCAATTTAATCGGCGCGCCACTCATGATTCTTCCGGCAATCATCGGGCACCACATCCTTCCTGATCTTGCCGCTCAGCATCGCACCGCAGATGTCTATGTTCTGCTTGTCATGCGTTTATTACCTGCAGGCATGGTAGGAATCATCATGGCTGCGATGTTCTCTGCAACGATGGCCACGGTAAGCGGGGACTTCAACGCCATTGCAAGCGTACTAACCCAGGACGTATACCACCGTCTTATTCGGCCTCTGGCGACGGAACACCGTCTGCTTTCTATTGGCAGGTGGATTACCTTTGGGCTTGGAGCACTGACAACCGTACTCAGTTTATGGGTTGCTTTTTCTCATCAACAGTCTCTGTTTAGTTTGATGGTGACAGTTCTTGGCCTGTTTATGGCTCCCACCCTCTTGCCATTGCTTGCGGGCCTAACCGTCCGATCGCTGAACTGGCAGGGCGCGTTCCTCGGCTTTATTTGCGGTCTGCTCACAGGTGTCGGTATGTTGGCCGTAAAAACGTGGTGGCCCGGCGTTGCGAGCGCTTTCGGTTCAATCAACAATTTTGAAGGAGTGTCTCTGCTCGCTAACACTGCCGCGACCATAATCGGCATGGTAGCCGGAACTTATCTTTTCCCACGTACTCCTGCTGAAACTGAAAAGGTAAACCAGTTTTTCGCAGCACGTCATACGTCTGTACAAACAGGTGAAGTTTCGTCAAAAACTGGAAACCCAGCAGGGCCGGTGCTCGCTTTTTCTACCATCGGGGTAGGCCTGTTGATCGCTGTAGCAGGCCTAATATCAGGGTCAAATATGGCTAGGATCATCGATTCTCTAGTCGGACTGTTCCTTATCGGAATCGGAGTGCTCTTTTACTGTAAATCCCGTAATGCGTCCTCGCTCGGTAAAACTGCGATCATCCCTGATAAGGAGTGGCAAGACTGAGGAACCTTCTATACCTCGAAATCAAATCATGTTCTAATAAAATCGCTCAGCTACCCCCATAATTGCCGTAGCTTGTTAATCAAGTGCGACGGTTCAGCATTGGAGTTTTATGCCTAAAGAGGACGTTTATTACATCGAACTAGTCGGGAAAACAATGGATGTTCTCGAGGCATTCGCGCAAGTGCCACAACGTCAGTTGTCGCTTCAAGATATTTCCGATCAGCTAAGAATGAATAAGAACGCTGTATTCCGCATTCTCTATTCCCTGGCAGAACACGGCTACGTGGTAAAGGACAATCGAAAGTATGAGTTGGGCCCAAAGCTCATGGAACTCAGCAATGCCAGAATGCGGCACACTGATCTGCTCTCAACAGCAACTCCTCTGCTTCAGGCTCTGCGCGATCAATTTGATGAGACCGTCAATCTTGGGATATTGGATAAAGACCAGATTCGCTATATCGGTGTTTGGGAGAGCCATGATCGGCTTCGTCTTGCTGAAAGGGTTGGCGCAGTTGACATGCTGCATTGCAGCGCTCTTGGTAAAGCTTATCTCGCCTACCTGCCTTTTGCAGAGGTTCGGAGCCTTCTTGGAACGAAGCGATTGCCTGCGCAGACAAAAAATACAATTACTTCTCTCGTAGCTCTGAAAGCTGAATTGGAAACAGTTCAGAAAAAAGAATACGCAGTTGATAATGAGGAAGGCATGTTGGGCGCTTGCTGTGTTGGATGTGCCATTTTGAATCCCGATCAAACGCGCCCCATCGCATCTGTCAGTGTCTCTGGCCCTATCGTGCGCATGAACAATAGCAAAATAGACGAGGTAGGCAGAGCGCTCAAAGCTACGGTTCTGGAGATTCAGAAGAAGCTTGGTGGCCCCAGTCCAGAGTTGTCAGAGCGAAAGAGAATGCGCTAATCCAATAGTCATCCCTAATGGAAATACCTACCGTATCGATGTTCCTGTTCTCCGAAGAAGCAGTTCCCCCAACGGAGGATGTACATCAATACGCCCTCTACCCGACAACTCTAAGCAAAATACTTTTGCGACAGATACGATCCTGCCTATATTTAGCTAACTCTCCCATCAAGCGCTTTGGCGCTTCACATCGTTTATCTCTTCTGAAAAATCGGCTGCTGTAAATAATGCGGCTAACTTTCGCTTTGATGATTGACATCCAGTTTTTTACTTGAATATAATCTCGTTTGCCTCAGAGAAATACGTATTCGCTTTCATAGAAATCGATATTAGCTCCTCATCTACGACACCGCTCACCGGGAGATTCGCAACGATGAAACAGGCACTGATTGCCATAGCAGGTTTAATTCTGGTTGGCGGAAGTTTGCAAACAGCTCTGAGAACTCAAGCTCCTGTAGAAAAGCTAGCATCGTATAAAGGCCCCGGAGCCATGGACGGTGAAGCTATGGGTCCTGGCCCTACGGCCGGGAGCGAGCGCCTGTATCTCGCTTATATGTATGTGGACCGTACAGTAGATCTGGTTTCGGTAGACCCCATGAACGGGAAATGGCAGGTCTTCGAAAATCCGGCAAAGTCGGAATACGGCGCAATTATGACTCTCGGCCCGGACGGAAATATTTATCTCGGCACTCGACCACATGCTCACATTTATCAACTGAATCCTAAAACTGGCCAATATAAGGACCTTGGGCAGCCAGCCCTGAATGAGGCTTATATCTGGCAATTGACCGTAGCTTCAGACGGAAAGATTTATGGATGTACCTACCCTTCGGCTAAACTCGTTCGCTACAATCCAGCATCGGGAAAGCTTGAAGATCTTGGGCGCATGGACCCTAAGGAGGAATATGGGAGAACGATTGCGGCAAGCGATGACGGTTTCGTCTACATGGGGATTGGAACAGCTCATGCGCATCTGGTAGCCTACCAAATTGCTACAGGACAACATCGCGACATACTCCCCACATCGATAGGTAAAGCCGATAAAAATGTTGAAGGAAGCACAGCAGAAGTGCATAAGGGGAAAGATGGAAAAATATATGCATCTGTCGGTGATCATTATTTTCTGGTAAAGGACTGGGTGGCGCGGGAGACTCCAAAGGGCGATGTCCAGGCCCCGGCATCGACGACTCTTCTGAAAGATGGCCGCGAAGTAAGCGTGGATGGCAACAGCCTTCTCATCCACGATCCACGATCCACCAAGGTAGAGCATGTTCCATATACCTACCCGGGCCGGGAAGGTGTGGTGTTCCGGATCGCTGCCGGTCCCGATGGTCGCATCTATGGCAGTTCCATCCTACCCTTCCATCTTTTCAATTTGGATGTGAATACAAAACAGCTTAAGGATCTTGGCCGCCTGGGAGGCGGCGAGGCCTATTCACTCGTTTCGTTTAAGGGAAAACTCTACATAGCAGCATACGGAGCGGCAGCACCTCTGATAGCGTTTGATACGACGCAACGCTTCGCTCCGGGCGTCGATCCAGGCTCGAATCCACGGCTTATTACATATGACGGAGCCGATCATGGATGGAGGCCGCAGGCCATGATCGTGGGCCCAGATAATAAATTCTATATAGGCTCGGTAGCCGGCTATGGAAGCGTGAATGGACCATTAACGGTCTTTGATCCACTCACAAATACAGTGATGAAGTTTTCCGGTGTCGTACCAGATGAAAGCGTGGTGTCCCTGGCTGCAACAAAACATCTCATAATAGGTGGAACATCCATCTTTGGCGGCGGGGGTAGCCACACAACACAGCACGAAGCAAAGTTGTTTTTCTGGGATCCGCAACATAACCGGAAAACTTATGAAACTACCCCTGTGCCCGGCGCCACTGGCATGACTGACCTTTTGGCATTGCCAGGAGGCAAGGTGATGGGAATTGTTACCGATATCAAACCGGATATCGGTAACCCCACTCGGACGCCGGCAGAGCCTCAAAGCGTTCTTTTTGTATTTGACATCCGTTCACGCAAGTGCGACTACACGGCCCCGATCGCTCTCGGCGGAATAATTTACAACAGTGTTGCCTTCGGACCCGACGGGGCGGTCTGGGGTTTGGCGAAGGATGGAATCTTCCGCTTCGATCCCAAGACTCGACACCTGGAATTGAAGGCTAAAACTCCTGAAGCCGTGACTGCTGGTTTTGCGTTATTCAACAACAGCATTTATTACGCATCAGGTCCAGCTATTTACCGCTATGCATTACCAGATAACAAGACCTTTTCAAAGATTGGTGGTACCGGAAAATAATAGTAGTGCCGATTCTTTCAACCCTACATATTGAAGAAACATAAATTATGACACCATTGAGGCAATGTAATTGCTAATTCGCGATTCCTTTGTTTGCAATTAATTTCCAGAACAAATCAAATACAAGGCTAACAATTATGACTGCTAAAATAGCACTAAAGCGTAACTTTAACCTTGTCATTCTCTTGCTTACGTCACCGCTGTTACTGCCTACTCCGTCAATTGCAGCCGCATCTGGAATAGCACCCGTATCAACATCTGGCAATGAGTCTTTTGTGCGTATAGATTCGCTGCGGCCAAAGCCTATTGCCCCTGGCCTCTTCAGCGTTGGGCCAGTGGCGAACAATCTGTGGACATTTAATGCATTGAGCATGTACGACCCGGCATTAAAGACACAGGTCTTCTATATCACTTCCTTTGTAACCGATGAATCATCGGGCCGCACAGGACAACTCATTGAGCTTGACTACCTTCATGATCGAGCCAAATCCTGGAAGATGCCTGCTGGAATAGGATCTTGGGGAATCATCAAAGGCCAGGACGGCAATCTCTATATGGGGACTTATAGCGATGGGATGCTTCTCTGCTTTAATCCTCGTACTAAGAAGTGGATTGATATTCCACAATCTCCAGTAGAGTTTCGGAAAAAGGAATTTATTATCACTGATCTGGTTCAAGCGCCCGATGGAAATATTTACTACGGAACTTATCCCGGCGCTCATTTGCTTCGTTACGATCCCCACGCCAGAACAGTTACCGATCTTGGAAAAGCTGCTAATGATGAGAAATACCTTCGCTGGCTGGCAGTAACGCCTCAGGGAATAATCCTCTGCGGTATAGGCCCCAGGCATGGAAGAGTCATAACCTACAATCCCAAAACAAATGCTTTTCAAACGATAACGCCTGAACGCTATCAGACTCCGGGAGTATTTTCCAAAACGCTAGCAACAAGCCGTTACATCATTGAGGCTCAACATCGGCCTGGCGGAAGAGTACTGGTTTATGACGTCAACACCTTCAAGCTCCTGCATGTTTATAGCGTTCCACAAAAGAACAATGGATCAGGCAACCAGTCAATTTTTACTCTTATTGATTCGAATCACATCCTCTACCAGGATAACGATCTGAAATTGATGAGTCTCAACCTGACAAACGGTGACCGCACAGTTTTATTCGAGTCTCCCGGAACAGCAGCAAACAATCGTTGGTACTTCGATAAATCAGGAAATATTCTCGGCCTGTTAGTCCAGTCCTATGTCTATTTGGATCGTAAGACAGGGCAAGTTACTCATCACTCAATTCCACTTCCATTTCCAGGTCAAAGCTTACGTTGGCTCAGTTCCACACCGGATGGTTTAGTTTATGGAGGACCAAGTCTGGGGCAAACCTTCTTCTCTTATGACCTGAAACGTAATGTGCTTACTTCCTACGACCAGGTGAACGATCGAACCGGAGAGATTTATTACGGTATTCCATACAAGGGGAAGCTCTACACCATCTCTTATGCTGAAGCTGGCCTGTCGGTATTTGATCCACAAAAAGCTTGGAACTCCGGAGAAAACGTCTCTTCTAACCCTCGCACGATTTTATATATCCCCAAAGATCAGTACCGCCCCGTAGGAGGTATTCATCTTGGCCCAGGCGGAAAGATGTATATCGGCACTCAGCCGGATTATGGCCTGGTTGGAGGAGCACTGTCTGTTTTTGATCCAGTGACAGAAAAGCTGGATGTGTATCGCAACATCATTCCTAACGAAGAGATTGGTGCGATTGGAACTGATAGCCGCTATGTCTATTGTGGCGCAGACGGCGAGGGAGGTGGAGGCAGTATGGCGGTTGCCGATCAAGCTCATTTTTTTGTCTGGGACCCGCAGCTTAAGAAGATTGTGTTCGATCACATCTTTCCTGATGGAGGTGGCATTGGTGCTATCGCTGCTGTCAACGGACATGCCTACTTTGTGCGAGGCAATAACCTCATGGACTACAACGCAGCAGCTCACACTTTGAAACCCATCTATCACTTCGACAGACCTCGTCCGGTCCCTTCTGAAAGTTTGAAGGCAGCGAAAGATGGCACTCTCTTTGGCATTTTTGGAGGAGAGTTGGCACGCTTCTATCCGTCTACTGGAAAAATGGAATTCTTCCCTGAAACAGCGGGGCATGCCACTATCGGGTTAGCACTTGGCTCAGATGGCACTGTCTATTTCGGCAATGGTATGGATATGTTGATGTACCATCCAAAATCTCCCAGTCCGCCAGTAATATTTGGACAATAATTTAAATTGGTATATGGAAACCTGCCTCAGCACAACATATGCCATCATGGAGCTACGAGATCAAATAGCCATATTACGCTGAATACCTCTTATCAGTAGTCGAACCTGATGACAAGCTGTTCAGTTGATCTCGCATAGCCTTCAGATCAAGATCGAGGACGCGGCTTCCGGACGACCACGGATCAGGAAAAAACTTCTGCATCTGTGTCAGAGTAGTTTGAGCTTTGTTGAGTAGGGTATGGGCTTTGCCATTCTCGCGGCGACGAAGAAGCTGATCAAAACGAACACGTAGGGAATTCCAGCCGCCTCCTGAAGCGCCATCCCATAGACGTCCGGGATAAAGCTCAACGAAGCTCTTCAACGCCTCCCGTTTGTCTGATGTATCCGCGAGATGAAGAATAGACTGACCGATAGAACGGTCCGGATCATATTTGCCGGAGTTCCATGTGTAATCAGCGATAGTCAGCAACGGGAGACGATTCGCTTCGTTTTCATATCCCATCGAATTTGCCATGTAACCATGGATGACAGTGCAGAGATCAGCGCTGCGCCCCCTCAAAGGACCGAGATCGAGCGCAGGGGACTGATTGTTGACAGGATAGTTGTCCCACAAAAAGAGACGATGACCACACAATGCTTTATAGCGGGTAGCCTGTTCCACATTAATCGTTGGTGGCTCAACCTTCGGACCTGTCCAGAAGAGATATACGTCAGGATGAAGCTTCTTTCCTAATGTTTTTAGATAGAGAGATCCTGGGGTTTCGCCATTAGGTGTTGAGGGTGCACCAAGGGTCGTTTTCGTTTCGACTCCATCTTCACCTGTGCCTGCATACCAGGTTGGACAGAACGTCATCTGCGCGTCTGAATCATGCCTACGGAGACGCTCGAAAATTTGATTAACCAGAGTGGCCTGGCCTTCGGCGTTAATATTGCGGGTAATATCGTCGAGTGAAACGTTGAACCATTTCACGCCGAGACTCTGAGCCCAGGCATAATGTTGCCACAGCGCTTCAAGATCTTCGGACCTGGAGTAATCGAAAGGGCGATCGGACCTAAGATTCGGATTCATGCTCAGGCAGAAGATGATATTGCGTTGCTGGCAGGAGCGAATAACTTCTCCAAACTTCTCTTTCTGCTCTGCAGAAAGTGGTCGATACCAAAAATTCATCGGACGCGTAGAAACCCAGGCGCCATGCGGCCCCAGATCCCAGAACGAGCTATAGCAGTTCATCAGGAAATTCAAGCGGTACTTTGCCATGATAGGAATCTCAGCGAGATATTGCTCGGGCGACCATGCCCAGCCTTTGGTGCCTCGAAATAAAAAAGAAGGACGAGCATGCGAATCGCTGGAGCCGAAAGGCAGCGGTTCAACATGATGCGGAAGCCGGACTTCGAATGGGCGAAGCTCAGCTTCGGTGGACTGATTCTTGCGAGATGCAGTATCTAGAAAACCCGGGGATGACACCCTTTTTCTGCCCCAGGCCAGAGTTTCCGTGAGCGCAATCATCCCAACGCCTGAGACAAATGTCCGTCGTTTCATTGTTCCTCCCATTCCCGTTCTCGCGCGGATTATTGATAAACAGGGAGTACCCTGCTCTATCTTCTCGCTGCACTTACTTCATCTGCTGACGTACAGGAGCTCCACTTCGCTTTATCATCCTCTGAACTGCCAAAAGATTCAGCATGAGAAACCGAGGTTGATGATAGTTTTCTGCACGAGTCATCTTTGGGTCGATAGTAACCTGACGATCTCCCATGACCTGCCAGAGAGGAGATCCGATACTGTGCATAGAGAACTTTGTACGTGTGTATTCGAATAGTTCAGAATAGAAACCTGCTGCCCAGACATCTCCAGTATGCTCAACTAAGCAAATCGCCCCAGTGAGCGCTTCCTGGTGTGGGAACAGCGTTTTATCGAGAGTCCAGTCATTTTGATCTACGTTCTTCAGATTGCGCAGCACGCCACCATAAACACGATCACGAGCTACTTCACAGTGTCGTTGGAAGAGCTCCGCACCTCGGTCGAATAAACTCTCGTCGCCCCGTCGTAATGCTTCATAGAAAACCATCCAAAGAGTCTCGATGGCGTGTCCTGCATACACCAGCTCGCCATATTCATTTTCAGGACGTGATAAATCATGGTTAATAAGTTCGTTTATGAGATTGAATCTCGGGTTCCAATGATGGTTCAGCAGAGTATCCACTGCGCGCCGGTTCAGGGTCTCCAACTCATCATCGTGATGCATCTCAAGCATCTGAGTTGTCGTGCGGATGATCACCATCCACACCCCCTCGATACGAGCGCCCGGGAACGGTCGTGCTCCCGCTCCAAGATAAGTCTCTCCAATCTGCGGGCAATAGTCGTCACGATCATATATACGAGCACAATTCAATACGATCCGCTTTGCTTCGTCCCAAGCGTCTCTCTCGCCAGTTGCCTTCGAGAACTCCGCCAGGCCTTCAGCGATGAACATATCCCCATAAATCTGATCATCCGGAGGAGAAGCGGCACTTCCATCGCGATGAAGCCCTTTCGGCCACATCTCATCCGTATTCGCCGGACGGCTCTTCTCCAATAGTTTGCGCGTCCTGGCAGCAACATCGAGATATGCCTGGTTTCGCCCGAAATTGTTGTAAAGGAAGCTGTAGACCCAAAGACCTCTACCCTGATACCAGGTACTTTTGCTCTCTGAAATACGTTCTCCGTTGGGGCGGACGGTACACATAAAGCCACCCTGCTCATGATCGATGACATAGCGGTCCATAAATGGAAGAAAGTCATCAAATAAGTAGCCGTGTAAGAGCTCCTCCAGATGCTTTAGCGGAAGTAAATTAGTTTGCCCAGTTGTTTTCATCTTCATTTCAGATACCGCCGAAGTTATATTTACTGCCGGAGCTCCGAGAACACCAGCCATCATCCGATGAAAATCACGACGATTCACGATATACATTCCCCTCAATCTTGATAAATCTTCACCGTCTCTACTTATCCTTTTGCCCGAAACGCCGATTCAAGAGCCTTCACCGAATCGTTCTCAAGAACTAACGAAGCTTCCGGTGTCACGCGAGACGCCACCACTTCATAGCCACTCAATTTTGCCTGCTCGATGGTTGGAACATAGCCAATGTAATCGTTCGCAAGACCAAATAATATCGTCTTTGCAAATGGGGAACGCGAACGAATAGCAAGGCCAATCTCAACAAATATCTCTCCCGGAACAAAAAGCAGCGCCGTCTTGCCAAGGCGAACTACCGAAACCTCAACATCTAGCGTTTTCATGTCAGGCTGTTCTGCAAGCAGGCTCGCGTAGTATTCCTCGATGCGCGCAAATAGATAGTTCTGCCGCTTGAGAATTACATCGAAAGGCGTCTCGGCTCCTTCAGGTACGGTGGCACTCTCTGCGTCCAGCAACTGTTTCGCATCGATTGTCTTTTGTTGCATCACGGGGTACGGCTCGTAGGACTTGAGGGGCAGCGACACAGTTATATGTGTCGATACAACTTCAGATTTTTCGACAATCAACTGCGGCAAGCCTGCCAATACTGCCTTTGCTAGGCGACTTCCGATCTCCTCGGCCTTGGCATAAGTGCGAAAATCTGCGATCACGCCCACTGCACTTAAAAAGCTCTTGTGGCCGATGCTCAAATCACCCTCGGTACCGTTGAAGTAGAGTACCGTGACATCATCGCCCAGCTGTTTTGTCAACTCAATGTCGAGATAGTGCGGAAAATCACGTGTCACATCGAGCGTGTTCGGCCCCAACACTGTTGGATGACAAGCATAGCTCACCACCACCGCGCGCAGCTTACCCTCTGGACTCTCGACCGCAAGCACACCTGCCAGGTCATCAATAGGCTGACCACTCTCAGTGCGGCGGTTTACAGCAACACCTTTGACCTTTACCAAGCCGCTACGTAACCTCGCAGGTGTGCGATTTGCGAAAGCTTCCTCGATCGCATCAATCGTCTTAGCCTTTAGCAGTTTAAGATAAGTCTCGTCCTTCGGCTGGTTTCCATTGAAAAAGTGCTTAATGGTTACTGGGCCACAGTGTGTGTGGGTGGCGCATAAAATCACGTTGCGTTTGGCAATGCCCGTTGAAGCATAGACGGCCTCTCGCACTGCGTCAGTCGTCTTCTGTGAAATACCGATCAAGTCCAGCGTGAGTAATACAACTGTCTCGCCCGAAGCATCAAACACTACAGCGCGCACATAAAGATCATCATGCACTGCCGTCGCCACACCCTTGCGAGCATCGAAGCCTGCAAGCTCAGATCCAAGCTCGGGCGTAATCACTCGCTTCGCAACTCCTACAAACATCGTTGATTGATTCATAATGATTCTTCCCTATTGCTAGTTATTCTCCTGCAACCGTAGCTCTCGCCTGCGGCCGCGATAGAAGCTGAAAGATCCGATCAGGAGCAGAACACCACCACACATAAGATCCATGCTCTGCGCTGCCTTGGCGCCCGAGATCGCTCCCGCCGCACACAACAATACGCCGACTGCCACAGTTGTCGATCCGATAATCTTCCCCGGATGTGACATTGTTGTGTTCTCCTCCAGTTCACTGGGAGCCACCGGCGTCTCCAGAAGGTCAAAAAACTTATCCGTACGCATACGCTCTTCGCTTTTTGCAGGCCAGAACTTCGAGCCCACGTAGAGGCCTAGCAAAGTCCATGCTGTGTTCAGTAGAATTGCTCCTCCCTGCCATGCCAGCAACATGTTCTCGGCCAGATGCTGATGCTCGAGATAGCCCTGAACGAAGAACAGCATGCCAACACCCACTACCAGTCCGGCGCATAGACCGCATATCAACCCTGCCGCGGACAACGACCGCCACACTAGCAAGCAGAGTGCCGGCAACAGTGTCGGCACCACCAGTACGCCAAGGACTGTGACCATCAACTGAAAGATCGATTGCAGATGGCTGTGAGCAAGCCACAGGCTGAGGGCCATAATGATGCAGCCGAGCGCTGCGGTCAATATGCGTCCAACCAGCAGCAGCACCTTCTCAGTAGCCGCAGGATTCAACTTGCGCTGATACCAGTCTTTGGTCAGCACACCTGCTATCGCATTCAAATCCGAACTGACGGCCGCCATTGTCGCCGAGAACATTGCCGCCACCATAACGCCGATCATGCCTATCGGAAGTAGTGTCATCAACATCATTACGTAGACATCGGCCGTCTTACCTTGAGCCAGCAGGTCGGGCAGAAACTTGCGCGCCAGAATCGCCGGCAAAAACATCAGCGGCGAACCGACGAACATGAGAATACCCGAGAGGTACGCTGCCTTGTCTGCCGAGCGTTCGTCGGGTACCGAGTAATACTTCTGTGCCAGTGACCAATTGCCGTTATAGCTGAGGATCACCACAACGGCATAGCCCACCACGTAGAGCCAGTTATAGGGTGCAGCCGTCAGATGAAACATCTCTGGCGGAAGCCCAGCAAAGGCGCTTTTCACATCCCCCAGTCTGTAGATAGCCAGCGGCAATAACAGAAGTATAGCGATCGTCTTCATCAGAAACTGCACATAGTCGGCCACCACCAGCGCAAAGAGGCCCCCGGCAAGCGTATACGCGATCACAATACCGCCACACAGCAGAATAGAAAGATCGAGCCGCAGTCCTACTGAAACCGACAGGAAGATCGCCGTAGCAAAGATCTTCAGGCCGCAGTCAAAAAGCTTCGAAGGAATACCGATCCAGACATAAAGCTGACGAATGCTGGCATTGCATCGCTGCTCAAGGAAGGCAATCGGCGTAATAACACGCGCACGCCGCCATCGCCGTGCAAACAGCGAGCCACCAAGAAGGCATGCGGGAACACCCGTCCAGAAGATCGTCACCGCCACCCAGCCATAGGTATAGGCCATCTGCGAGTAGACGATGAAGGCAAAAGCGCTGAAACTCGACATATAGTGAGAGATCCCTGCCATCCACCAGGGGATCTGATGACCACCTGCAAAAAAGTCTGCAGAGGTTTTCTGGCTGCGCTTGATCCACATTCCGATAACCAGAATGACGACAAAATATCCAACGATCACCAGATAATCAGAAGATGTCAGATGCATTGTCGGAGCCATCGTACTCCTTACTTATCAGCGGCACATGGTTACTGCAGTTGGAATGCAAAGAGCGCCTGTTATGGTATTTCTCACTGCATATTTCATCGAGCTGCTAGATCCTCATCATGCTATCAGCGAGTAAATCTATCTATGAATGGACTAAGGCACGAAATTCGCAGGATATTCTGACACGCAGAACAGGTCGCTTCTCTACACAATTGGATATGAGAAAAAGAATCGAGGGTAAATCAT
>DASRSR010000102.1:0-4483 GCA_035656355.1 Edaphobacter sp. | reverse complement strand
AACGGCTACTTCGACGCAATCGTCAGCAACCCTCCCTACATTCCGGAGAGCGATCGCGCCACACTGCATCCGCAGGTACGCGACTACGAGCCTGCACAGGCCCTCTTCAGCGGTCCGCATGGCCTTGATGTCTATCGCCGGCTCATTCCGCAGGCGCACAAGGCGCTAAAGCAGGGGGGCCTGCTGGCTCTCGAAATTGGGCATGGCCAGCGAGATGATCTGGCTGCATTGCTTGCAGGATGGAACGATGTTCAGTTTCTCGATGATCTGCAACAAATTCCGCGCGTTGCACTGGCGCGAAGGTGAGAGCCAATTTTAAGGCAAATACAGGGATTTCTCCACTGCGGCCCTTCGGGCCTCCGGTCGAGATGACGTGCAGTAAGGGTGGGCTGCGCTGTGATCGAGATGACGTGGGGTTTGTGGTGGGTTATCCCACCTTAGGCGCGATAAAGCTGCGCCGAAGATGGGGCACCCCGAGCGTTTGTGGCTGGATGCAAAAGCAGATTCCTTCGCTGCGTTACGGAATGGAAAGAGAAAAGGAATAGATAGAATAGCGATTGGCTGGCCCGTATTCTTTATTTATGATTGGCTGATCTTCTCATCGAGGTGTCTTTGTGCGTTTTCTGTCTCTGCTGTTGCTGCTTTGTTCTTTTCCTATGCTCTCCGCACAAACAGCGACGGCAGATCATACGCCGCACAGCTTCACCGTACAGGGCGATCACTTTGCTCTCGATGGCAAGCCGTTCCAGGTGATCTCCGGCGAGATGCACTATCAGCGCATTCCTCGCGCCTATTGGCATGCCCGCCTGAAGATGGCGAAGGCAATGGGATTGAACACTATCACCACCTATGTCTTCTGGAACGAACATGAGCCGACGCCTGGCGTCTATGACTTCTCCGGCAATAAGGACGTCGCCGAGTTTATCCGTGAGGCGCAGGAAGAAGGCCTTTATGTGATTCTGCGGCCCGGCCCGTATGTCTGCGCGGAGTGGGAGTGGGGTGGTTATCCCGCCTGGCTGCTGAAGGACCATGGCATCGTTGTGCGCAGCACCGATCCCAGGTTCATGACGCCCGCAAAGCAGTGGTTGATGCGGCTGGGCAAAGAGCTTGCGCCCCTGCAGATCGGCAACGGCGGTCCCATCATTCTCACCCAGGTGGAGAACGAGTACGGTTCCTATGGCAACGATCACGCTTATATGGAACAGATTCATCAGACGCTGGTCGATGCCGGATTCACGAAATCGCAGCTCTATACCGCGGATGGACCCGAGCAGGTTCCCAATGGCTCGCTACCTGAGCTTCCGGTTGGCATCAACTTCGGTGGCGGCAGCCCCAATGCCGCGGAACACGCTTTTACAACGTTGAAGAAGTATCGCCCGAACGGGCCTTATCTTAACAGTGAATACTGGGCCGGATGGTTCGATCACTGGGGTAGCAAGCATGCGCACACCAGCATCAAAAATGAATCGGCCAATCTGGACTGGATGCTGCGCAAGGGATATTCGGTCAGCATCTATATGTTCCACGGCGGCACAAGCTTCGGCTGGATGAACGGCGCCAATGCCAACAATGATGGAAGCAACTACGCGCCCGATGTTACCAGTTATGACTACGACGCTCCGCTGGATGAGGGTGGCCGTACTACACCGAAGTATTATGCCTTCCGCGACGTTATTGCCAAAGCGACTGGCGTAACGCCTCCGCCTGTACCTGAGGTCGCTGCGCCGATCACTGTTCCTGCTGTGGCGCTGCCGGAGTCAGCTTCACTATGGAAGAACCTGCCGAAGCCTGTGCATTCGGAGCAGATTCTGAGCATGGAAGATGTTGACCAGGCTTACGGCTATATTCTCTATCGCACGCAGTTGAAGAATACTGGCGCAGGCGATCTCAAACTCGACCAGTTGCACAGCTATGCGCTGGTTTATTTGGATGGCAAACTGATTGGCTCGCTCGACCGCAGGCTGAAGCAGGACACGCTGGCTCTGCCTGCTGCGAAGAATGCACGGCTCGACATTCTGGTTGAAAACACAGGCCGCGTGAACTTCGGTAAGACCATTACAGGAGAGCGTGCCGGCATTACAAAACAGGTGACGCTCAACGGAACTCCGCTTAGTGGATGGGACATCTATCCGCTGCCGATGACTGCGGTAGATAAACTGCATTATTCGAAGCAACCCTGCGAAGGTGCCTGCTTCTACCGCGGCAGTTTTAATCTCGCTGCTACGGGCGACACCTTCCTCGATACCAGTGAGTTCACCAAAGGCGAACTCTGGTTGAACGGACAGCCGCTGGGCCGCATCTGGAATATCGGACCGCAGAAGACTCTCTACACGCCTGGCCCCTGGCTCAACAAAGGCAGAAACGAGATTGTTGTGTTTGATCTTCAGGGCAAGCCAGGGCATATGGTGCGCGGACTGGATAAGCCTGTGCTGAACGGGACAAGTGCGAAGTGAGTGCGCGGCTCCGGTCGAGATGACGTGCAATGGAGTCACGAGATAGGCCGGTCCAGGATAATCTCCGCCTCTACTTCTTTTCTTTCGGCAGCTCATCGCGGAAGAGCATTAACGAGCGGCCGCCGACAATCACCTTTTCTCCGACTCTCTCTTCTTTGAAGGGATCGTCAACATTTTGCGTGTTGATGATATGACTCCAGGGTGTGCCCGAGGGAGAAGGTGGCACCGTAAACTCGACGCCGTCGGCGGAGGCGTTGATGAAGAGGAGAAAGCTGCTGTCCAGAATGGGACGTCCATCATCATCGGTGATATTGAGCGTTTGCCCGTTGAGCATAACACCGATGGAGCGGCTCCATCCTGTGTTCCAGTGTGCATCGTCCACTTCCTGTCCATCGGTGTTCAGCCAGGCGACGTCGCGGATCGTCTCGGTTTTTCCCGACTTGCGAATCTCGCGGTCCTGAAAGAACTTCCGGCGATGCAGGTTGGGATGCGCGCGCCGCAGGGCGATCAGCTTCTTCGTAAAATTCAACAGCCGCTCTCGCGGAGCATCCAGGTTCCAGTCGTACCAGGTGATCTCGTTGTCCTGGCAGTATGCGTTGTTATTGCCGCGCTGTGAGCGGGCAATCTCATCGCCGCCACAGAGCATTGGCACGCCTTGCGAGAGCATCAGCGTCGCAAGAAAGTTGCGCGTCTGGCGCTCACGCAGCGCATTGATGTTGGGATCATCGGTCGGGCCTTCGGCTCCCATGTTCCAGGAGTTATTACCGTTATCGCCGTCCTGATTGTTATCGCCGTTGGCTTCATTGTGTTTGTCGTTGTAGCTCACCAGATCGTCGAGAGTGAAGCCGTCATGCGCGGTAATGAAGTTGATGCTGGCATATGGACGGCGTCCATCGCTCTGGTACAGATCAGAAGAGCCGGTCAGACGATAAGCAAAATCCGAGAGCTGGCCGTCATCGCCCTTCCAGAAGCGGCGGACCGTGTCGCGATATCTTCCGTTCCACTCCGCCCACATTACAGGGAAGTTGCCGACCTGATAGCCGCCATCGCCGACGTCCCAGGGTTCGGCGATCAGTTTCACATCGGCAAGCGTGGGGTCCTGGTGAATAGTATCCAGAAATGCCGAAAGCATGTTGAAGTCGTGGAGCTCCCGCGCCAGCGTTGCGGCCAGATCGAAGCGGAAGCCATCGACGTGCATCTCGGTCACCCAATAACGGAGCGAGTCCATTACCAGCTTCAGCACCTGCGGATGATGCAGATTCAAGGTGTTTCCGGTGCCGGTATAGTCCATGTAGTAGCGGGGTTTATCCGGGACCGTGCGGTAATACGTAGTGTTGTCCACGCCCTTGAAGCTGAGCATCGGCCCCATCTGGTTGCCCTCGCAGGTGTGGTTATAGACCACGTCGAGGATGACCTCGATGCCCGCGGCGTGAAGCGTTTTAACCATTTGCTTGAATTCATTAACCTGGCAGCCATCATCGCCACACGAGCTGTACCGGCTCATCGGCGCGAAATAGCCGAGTGTGTTGTAACCCCAGTAGTTGCTCAACCCTTTGTCGAGCAGATGGCCGGCATCGATAAAGTGATGGATGGGTAATAGCTCGACCGCGGTGATGCCGAGGTTCTTCAGATATTCAATGCTGCTCTCATGCGCCAGCCCGGCGTAGGTCCCGCGCAGCTTCTCCGGCACGTTTGGATTGCGAATGGAAAATCCCTTGACGTGGACTTCGTAGATGATCGAGTCGGCGAGCGGCGTATCCGGAGGGCAGTCGTCACCCCAGTCGAAGTGAGGGTGCACCACAACCGCTTTAGGAACACCTTTGGCGCTGTCCTGCTCATCTTTTTCCAGATCGTTGCCAGAGGTGACGGTATAGGGAAAGATCGGCTGCTTCCAATCGACGTTGCCGCTGATCGCTCTGGCATAGGGATCGACCAGCAGCTTGGCGCGGTTAAAGCGGTGTCCCTGCTCCGGCTCCCACGGACCTTCAACCCGAAATCCATAAAGCTGTCCGGGCTTAATATTGCGGATA
>DASRSR010000101.1:0-10651 GCA_035656355.1 Edaphobacter sp. | reverse complement strand
CGCGGGCCTGGATGTGAACTGAACAATTCCCAATCTCACCCGGCCATAACCCACGTCATCTCGACCGGACCGAAGGTCCCGCATCTCTCATTCATACCCACCCACGTCATCTCGACCGGAGGCCCGAAGGCCGGAGTGGAGAGATCCCTGTATTTGCCTGCCTGTCTACTGTGCCGCGCCAATCGACCGGCGATAAGGCTGGTCGGGCTGCTGCGGGTCCACGCTGACTGGCTGCGCTTGTACCTGTGGGGTATTGGCTGTCGTTGGATTGCTGTCAGTTGTCTCCGCCAGCGCCGGTTGCGGCAGCGCGACAGGCGGCAGCATCTCTTCGGTTGCCGTCTTGGGAGGCGAAAAGCGGCCATCTACCAGATAAGCCACAATCATGCCCGCGGTGACATGCGGATTCAGCACTGCCAGCGGCACAACATATTTCTTCGAGCGCAACATCGACTCCAGCACACCATCGGTGCGATGGCTACGGCCAATGGTGCCCGGCACCTGCGGAATTACAAAGGTAGAGAACTCAAGCTCCGGATGACGCTTCGCATATTTAGTTACCGAGCGCGCCACCTGTTTCGGCGTGGTGATACCAAAATCAACCAGAAAGTTCCGCCCTACGCTGTGCGGATAGTAGAAGTTCAGCAGATTGCGCGAGAAGTCAGCGCAATTACGAAAGATCAGATTGAAGTGGCTGACGTTGTGCTTGTCATTGTACTCGGCAACAAAGCGCTCATCGGCCTCCTGGCTGGTCTCAATCTCGAAGCCGTAGATGCGGCGGTTGTACGACTCGCCCACCAGTTGCACCCAGTTGCCTTCCGGCATCTCGCGCAGGGTCTCGCCGTCGGCGGTCTTCATAATTACGTCGGGCGCAATCTGTTCCAGATGCTTGCGCCGGTACTGGTCGCGAAGCTGCTCTACCAATGCCTCGTTTGCCGTGGCAGGAACGTCGTCCACATCTTCAACGGCGTAGAGATACGGCACCAGCGGAATAGCCAGCCAGTCGTATCCCCCAACGTCGTTGTAGCGGCTGATGACCACGCCTTTTTCGCCGGGATGGCACATGCGCAGCCGCGTGGGCGTTTCCGCGCAGACACGATTCAGATAGATCGCCACATGTCCCGTAGGATTTACACCGCCAAACAGCCCGTAAGGCTCCTCCATCAGCACAGCGGCCGCAGCATGGGCGCGCACCGCGCCTGCCGATGGCAGCAATACCGCCATGAGGATCAATATGGCCCATCTCCGCTTCATCAAACCCTTTCTCAATCATTGCCATAACCGCAATCGTTCAAACACCTTAGGTGCGGTCTGGTTGTTGTGGATTTTGTGCTGGGCGACCGCACAGTTACTTAGACGCTGAGAGCAGCGAAAATGCGGTCTGACATTATTTTCGCAGACTTCACTACTCTAAGTCTTGTACGGTTTTCCGCAAATAACAGTTCCGTTCCGTTTAGGAACGATGACTTCAAACGAACAATTTCATGCTGTGAAAATTTGCTACCGGATTGCCGCCATCGCTGCCCGGAAGAGCGTCTCGAAATCGTGCCCTGCCGCCGCATCCTTGGCCAACGCAGTCTCAATTGCCTTCTGCGCAATTGGCCTGGGATAGCCGAGGTTCATCAGCGCCGACAGCGCATCGTCACCCGCCGGGCCATGATGCGCTGCGCCGCCTTCCGGCGCGGCGACCGCCATATCGTCAAGCTTGTCTTTGAGCTCCAGCACCACCCGCTCCGCGGTCTTTTTGCCGATGCCTGGAATCTTCGTCAGCGATGCGTGATCGCCTGCACGAATGGCCGTTACCAGACGGTCGGCGGCGATGCCGCTCAATACCGTGATCGCAAGCTTCGGCCCGATGCCGCTGATCGTCAGCAGTTTTTCAAAGAGCCGTTTCTCCTGCGTGTCGCTGAAGCCGAATAAGGCAAGCTGGTCTTCGCGCACATGCGTGTAGATATGGAGCGCCGCCTCTGCGCCTTCTGCCGGCAAACTGGTAAACGTAGCGACAGAGATCGTCGCTTCATAGCCGACACCAGCGCACTCAATCACCGCCTGGTTCGGCGCTTTGGTCAGCAGACGGCCTCGAAGGTGAGCAATCATCTCTCGACGATTGTATCTGTCGTTACAAGATGACGATGAAACAATTGCAGATAGGGCTACTCTCGTCTTATTTATTTAACCCGCGTCAGTTCGACTGGATATTGAACCAACAACCGGAGTCTCTCCCTGTCCGCATGAACCCGCCAATATAACTCAGAGATGCCCAATTTTGTCCCGTCCATAAGGAGTAGGATTGAATCATATTCAGGACGGAGGTTGTCATGCGCTCGACACAGCAACTTAGCATTACACTGCCCAATGAAATGGCTGATCTAATACGCGCGAAGGTAGCCAAAGGAGAGTACGCCACGGAAAGTGAAGTTATCCGGGACGGCCTGCGAACGCTGCTTGCCCGTGACCGTGCCGTCGAAGATTGGTTACGTGAAGCTGTGGTCCCTGCATATGACGCGCTGAAAGCCGATCCCTCTCGTGCTGTATCTGCGGGACATGTGCGCTCTGCCCTGTCGAACGCTCATAAGAAGACGCTGGCGAAGAAGAGGTAATGTCCTATATCGTTGTCTTCACGCCCGAGGCCGAAGCACAGCTTATTGATCTGTACGGCTATATTGCAGCGGAAGCGTCCGCTGAGATTGCTGCACGTTTCCTTGAGGGCATCGTAACGCACTGTGAGAGCCTGAGCACCTTTCCCGTCCGTGGAAACAGACGCGATGACATTCGCCCTGGGCTCCGCATTACCAGCTATCGAAAGCGAGTCACAATCGCATTCCATGTGGACGGAGATCGAGTCAATATCATCGGAGTCTTTTATGGCGGTCAGGATTATGAAGCAACCCTGCTCGAAGAAGAGTGAGGCGGTGTGACAGATAGCAAGAAGGGGATCATCTCGTCGGGTGCCGGGTGTCCCATCCATCGCAGCTCTCTCGCGAAGATGGGATGAACAGACTTCATTCCACGTCATCTCGACCGGAGGAGCGGGATCCCCGACGAGCGCACTTGCTCGTTGGGGTGCAAGCCGCGCAACGCCGGAGCGGAGAGACCCCTGTATTTCAGACCCGATAAATCCTCGCCCAAGGAAACAGCGCCACCCAATCGTAAAGACTGGATGGCGCTATCTCTACTTACAGCCGGTTAGAAGTTGATGCGCAATGCCAGTTGCATCGTCCTTGGGCTGCCGGAGCTGTTGATCTGGCCGAAGGTCGAGTTGATCTGGTTACCTTCGGCGTCGAACTTCGCTGCGGTATCCACACCATTGAACTCCGGATGGTTGAATGTGTTGTAGGTCTCGATGCGCAGTTGCACGGCCGCGCGTGTCTCGGCAATGGGAATGTTCTTGAACAGCGCCGTGTCGAAGTTCATCACGCCGGGGTCAAACAGCGAAACCTTGGGCGCGTTGCCGTTCGACATCGTCACCGCTCCCGTCGCCGGATCAACCGTCACATTCGATGGCCGATGCACAACGCCGGTGTTGAACCATTGTTTGAAGTTGTGCGGCGCATTCGCCAGCGGATCGCCAGTGATGTACGCGCGTGCTCCATCGCCGCCGCCGGTAATGTCCGCGCCATCCTTTGTGGTGAAGGTGATCTGCTCCGGCGCGCCGCTCAGGTACGAAACAATGCCGGAGATCTGCCAGTTGTCGAGCACCGCGCGTGTGGCAAAGTTACTCCATACCCGGCTCGCCCGAGGAAGGTTCCACAGGTAATTCGCCACCAAGTTATGACGGTGATCGTCGCCGCCGGGACCGTAAGCAACCTCACGCAGGTTGTCATACAGCGGCACCGCGCCGTCGTAGCTGTCGGTGTAGTCCATCGACTTCGACCACGTATACGCTATTCCGAACTCCAGCCCGTTGTGGAAGCGTCGCGTCAACTGCGCCTGAAGCGAGTTGTAGTTCGAAGTCAAAAACCCTTGCAGGTAATTGATGCTGCTGTATCCCGGATAAGGACGGAAGAAGTTGTCCGGCAGCACGCCGCCCGCGGGACTCTGGTTCTGCTTCTGGAAGTGCGCGCCATAAGGAACAGTGTTGATGTCCTGTTGGCCGCTCAGGTGCCGCCCCATGGTGCCCACATAAGCGAGGTCGAGCACAATGCCCGCGCCAACCTGCTGCTGAACTCCGAGGCTCATGTTGTAGATCGCCGTCGGTTTCGTGTTCAGATCGATGGCGCGCTTTACGCTCGGAGGTCCGATCAGGCCGCCCGCGTTCTGGAAGCCATCGACATTGCCGTAGTACTGCGTCGGGTTGAAGACGACCGGCGGATTGAAGGTCATGTCGCCCTCTTGGCCGGTTAGCACGCCGTCGTTGTAAAAGACACCAAAGCCGCCGCGGATAACGCTCTTGCCTTCACCGAACGGATCATACGCAAAGCCGAAGCGTGGCGAAACCAGAACGCCGTTGCCGTTCACCATGCCCGCAGGATAATGCGGCGTGTTCACCGTGATGGCGCCGTTCGACAAGCTGCCCGTGCCCGGCACAAACAAGCCAACATAGGCGCCGGGATAGACCTGTCCTGTCGTCGGATCGACGGCTACCGTTGTCTTGCCCACCTTCTTCGGCTGATACAGCACCGGAGCATCGGCTGGCCGGTAGAGGCTTGGAATAAAGTTGCCGCCTACCTTCAGTTTCAAACCCGGCGCCCAGATGTAGCGCAAACCATAGTCCAACGTTAGCTTGTTGGTTACCTTCCACTGGTCCTGCGTGTACCAATCCACCACAGTTACACGCGGGTCATAGTCGAAGCGCGCATTGGGCTCGGAATAAGTATTGAAGTTGCCGAGCAGCGCATTCGAGTAGGCATAGTTGCTGTCGTTAGGGTTGTTTGTGTTGCGGCCAAAATCGAACGCGCCCTCCGGCTGTCCCGAGGAGTGGTGCGCCTGCAGCGAATGGTTCTTCTGCAGGTCGATGCCCACTTTGATAATGTGTCGTCCCCAGACCTTGGTAAGACTGTCCGTCAGGCTGTAGAGCCTGCCCTGATCGTGCAGCGGAAAGCGCGCGTCATACTTCACCGTGGCAGCACTGCTGACGCCACCGAACGCCATGCCCGGAATCAGGTTTAGCGGGTTGTTCGCCGGATAGATCTGTCCCAGGTTGTAGCCGTTGCCGCTCTTGGTGATCTTCGCCAGTTCTTCCTTGGCGTAAATATTGTTCTCACTTGTGCCGCCGGTACCCACGCTCAACTCGTTGACCAGCGTCGGCGTAAATGAATAAGTTACGTCGAAAGAAAAGTGCGGTGTCGTCGTCCGGTAGTTTCCGCGAATCAGCCACGGCGCCGGGTTCACCGTCGAGTTGAAGCCAATATCATCAGTCGATTGCAGCTCACCGCGACCAAACATGTGCAGTCGCTCACTCGGGTTGTAGTCAACGCGGAAGATGTACTGATGTACCGGCCGGTCTGAGGAGTAGTTTGTAACGTAGTTGTAGTTGCCTCCGCTGATGGCGCGGTCGGCTGCTGTATCGAAGTTCGGCAGCGGCATCAGGTTAAGCAGTGCCAAAACGCTGGGATTGATCGCGCCTGCCGGCAATACGTTGCCCGGATAGCATCCACTACGATCCAGGGGCTTCCCGGTCTTCGGGTCATACATGCCGGATACCGGGCAGGTATTTGATGCTGCTCCAGGCCGTTTGATATTGATGTAGTCGTACCTGGGATCAGGACTTATCTTTCCCTGCACAGCACTCTGCGAAAAATCTCCCTGCCGCTCCAGCGCCGTCGGCACCGTAAACTTCTTCAGCCCATCCGGAGTTTTATTCGGCAGATACTCCATCGAGTAAAAGAAGAACAGCTTGTTCTTGTCGGAGTTGAAGTGCCCCGGCCAGTAGACCGGGCCGCCGATATTGCCGCCGATGGTGTTGTAGCGCGACTTCGGCCGCTTCTGCCCGTTGTAGTTGTTGAACCAGCTGTTCGCGTTGAACGCCTCGTTGCGCATGTAGTAGTACAGCGTTCCATGGAAGTCGCGCGTTCCGCTCTTCGTCACCAGATTGATCACCGCGCCCGCCGTGCGCGCGCCGTACTCAGCCTGATAGTTCGAAGACAGCACCTTTACTTCGGCGATGTCATCCAGATTGACCGATGAGCTGGCGCGGTCGCCGCTGTTTACACCGTCGATCGTCGCCGAAACGTACTGGCTGCGCGATCCGTTCACAATCGGCTGCGTGAATCCCGAACCTCCAACCACACCCGGCATCGTGCGCAGCAGCGTCATGAAGTCGCGGCTCTGGCTTGCCAGCGCGCCAAGTTGCTTCGAGTCGAGCAGACCCGAGCGCTCCGCGCTGTCCGTCTGGATTGGTGTAATGTCCGCCGACACCGAGACCGACTCCGACACCGAACCAACCTCCAGTGTGATAGTCCCGGCAGAAAGGCGCGCCGTTGTGCTTAGCGCCAGATTGTCTTTCTTGAATTCCTTGTATCCATCCGCGCGGACAATCACGCGATAGGTTCCCGGCTTTACATCGACAAAGACGAAGTCGCCGCTGTTCTGCGTCTTGGTTGTCAGCGTTACACCCGTCTCTTGTCCCACCAGAGTTACGTCCGCGCCGCTGACCACACTTCCGCTGGCATCAACGACATGCCCGCCAATCGATCCGCTGGAAGTCTGCGCCTGCCCGCAGAGTGCAAAGAGCCCCAAAACAACGACAAATACTACACACTTTAAAAACGCCTTCATGCTGCTCCTGTTCTCGGAAATGTCTCTGCGGCGTGCTTCTGCGGAGCAAAAGACAAGTACTGTTTAAAATCCAAAGCCCGTACAAACTGCTGCGCCTTGCGCGCCACCGCGCATAAACAGCACACAGCCAGCGAAAGCGCTTTCAATACCGCGCGCTTTCCCAATCCCGAGATACGGTTCTAATGGATTGGCATTATTTTTACTAACAACAAAATACGTTTGTCAATAAAAGACAAAAATAATGCATTGAAAACATTCGCTCGGCGCTATACGCGCGGCAGCTTCATCGCTGCATGAACGGGATAAACAAACACTCACAACTGCCTCGATCAAGAAGCGCCACCGGCACGCCTTATACCGGCCTAGGGGTTAGTCCCAGGTCAACTATTTAGAAGGAAAGAGGGCTGAGGGCCCGACTCATCGTTCCAGTAATAACGCCCGGGTGCCCCATCCTTCGCAGTTTTATCGCGAAGGGTGGGATGAACAAACTTCACACTAGGTCATCTCGATCGAGCTAAAGGTCCCGCATCTCTCATGTCGTACCCACCGCACATCATCTCGACCGGAACGCGGCCCACCCTTACCGCACGTCATCTCGACCGAGCCGAAGGCGAGCGGAGAGATCCCTGTATTTGCCTTTGTTCTTTTAATCCGTGTTATCGATGTAAATCCGTGTTAAGCCTTTTCACCTTCAAAGCAGGCAGAACGGTTACGGGCTAAACGTTTGGCATCAGCTTGCGGCGTTCGGTTTCAAGGTAGGTATAGCGGATGCGGTGAATCACCGTGATGGTCGAGAAGACGGCCAGCACCCAGAGCGCGGCGGCCATGACTCCCCAATGATTGAACAGCGCGCCCAGAATCACCAGAACGATGCGCTCAGGCCGCTCCATAAAGCCGACCTTGCAGCTTCCAATCAGCGCCTCGGCGCGAGCGCGGGTGTAGCTCACCATCAGCGAAGCGGTCATCACAAAGGCCACCAGCCCTACATAAAAGAGCCGGTTGCCGCGCGCATAAAAGACCAGCAGGCCAAAGAAGATGACCACATCGGAGTAGCGGTCAATCACTGAATCGAAGAAGGCGCCGAAGACCGAGACCTGGTTGGTCTGCCGCGCCACTCTTCCGTCCACCATATCGAAGATGCCCGCGCCGATGATAATCAGGCCGGCATAAAGAAACATGCGGTCAGCATTGCTTACCCGCGCAAATCCGAAGAACAGCGCCGCTACAATATTGATGCACAGCCCGATAAACGTCAGCGCATTCGGTGAGATGCGCGTAAGGGCAAGGCCATTGACGATCTTCTGCAGCAACCAGCCGCAGCCTTTGCCGAATGCGCGTGTCCAGGTCAAAAAACTTCTTCCTCCAGGGGCTTTTTGCTGCCTCCTGTTTACACGACCGAGGCGTTCCCCTCAATCAGAAAAACAACAAACTTCAAAAAATCGGCCTCAAACCTGAGGCCCGGGCCTCACTTACATCGGACACGCGCTGCCTTACTCGGCGGCATCGTGAATCGTAACCAGCTTCAGAATCTCCAGCTCGCGCTTGCCGTTAGGCGTGACCACGGTGGCGGTGTCGCCCACCTTTTTGCCCAGCAGAGCGCGGCCAATCGGCGAGGTAGTTGAGATCAACCCCTGGGTCACATCGGACTCTTCACTGGTGACCAGCTTGTACTGAATCTCCTCGTCCTTGCTTGTGTCGTAGACCGTAACCGACGCGCCAAAACCCACCTTGTCCTTGGGAATGTTGACCAGGTTCACCATAGACAGCTCGCCCATGCGCTTCTTCAACTGCCCAAGGCGAGCGTTGACGAAGACCTGGCGCTGTTTGGCCATGTGGTACTCGGCGTTTTCGCTCAGGTCGCCCAAAGCGACGGCTTTTTTAATCTCGGCTGGAAGTTCGGTTGTCAGCTCATACTCAAGCTGTTTGATCTCTTCTTCAAGCCTCTTCATTACTTGTTCTGGCATGGAACCTTCCGGAACGCGCTGGGGGAACTCGCAGCGTACGTGCGACAGCGGAGTTGATATGAAATATCTATTATACGATGCTGGCCCGGTCCGGCGGTATGCTTTGCGCCGCTCGTCAGTGAGTCAGTCTCAATATCGGGAAGCAGGATATTCTTTGACAGCTTTCATCTGCATCGGTAGAGTTTTTCTCATCTCTTACCGATGAATATTGAGAATATTACTTACTGGGGAGCTTTCGTGATTCCCCTCGTCCTACTTTTGGTTACGGCCATTATCCGTAAAGTAGTTGAAGGCAAGCCATTTAAGAGGGAGCACTGGTATTTGGGAATAGATTTGACCATATATTTTTTGGCCTCCACGATGGTCAATTTCCTTGACATTGCAAAGGCTAACCCCGTAAACAGCATGAGCATCATTTGGACGGTTGTCTTGCTTCTCGGCGCAGTCGTTATGTTGTTCATCCAGATTGGCCTACATCAGTGGGGAACTTCTTTAGAAGGTAGAAGTAAGCTTCAAAAGTTGATGCTTTGTTATTTTGCCAACGCTCTAGGAATCCTTATGCTCTATGGATTTGTCAAACTTAAGACGCAGGGATTGATATGATGAGTAATAAGCGAAGAGGACTGGAAGTGGTCGGCTACATTCATAGATTATCTCGTCTAGGCACCCGCATGATTGTGGGATGCATTGCTGCGTTTATTGCAGCGATGCTCATATTCTCTGCTGCTGAAATCGGCGTTGCTGGAGCAATCGGCGGCGTTATCGTGGGCGGTATTTCTGCCGTGTTAGTGAAACCTCACGCCTAAACTCTTTGTACGGACCGCGTGGCATATCCTAAGGCTCAAGATTCGCTCTGCCGCAGCGCTCGTGCATCCAGAAACGACTGTAAAATCAACACCGCAGCTACCTGATCGATGATCCCTTTGCGGCCCATGACTGCATGGCCGGCCTCATCCAGATGCCGATGGGCCTGTGTGGTCGAAAGCCGTTCGTCCCACAGATGCACCACAAGGCCAAACTCCGTGCGCAGCTCCGCGGCAAAGGCCTGCGACCGCTCCGCCTGGGGACTCTGATCGCCGGACATATATAGCGGATTGCCCACCACTGCCTCAGCTACCGCATACTTGCGTAGCACTCGCGCAATTGACTTGAAGTCGGCGCGCCGATTTGTGCGGTGCAACGTAAACAGCGGCTGCGCGGTATAGCCCAGCGGATCGGAGACGGCAAGCCCAATGCGCCGGTCGCCAACATCGAAACCCAGAATGCGCGCTACGCGGTCCTCCTGAGAATCTTTTACGACCGGCCTCTGTTCTTCGGCGTCCATAGGTTGAGTGTACCGGCTACTCCAATACGTCATCGACGAAGCCCTGAACGCAGCGGAGGCAACAGAAACATGAGAGCCGGGTGCCCCATCTTTGGCGCGGCCTTATCGCGCCTAAGGTGGGATAACTTACCCACAACTCACGTCATCTCGACCGGAGGCGCGGGGTTCCCGACGAGCGCACTTGCTCGTTGGGGTGCAAGGCGCGTAGCGCCGCAGCGGAGAGATCCCTGTATTTGCTTTTTCCATCCTCATCCGTCGTTTCTTCCAGCAGGCTCTAAAATAAATCGGGAACCCGTCGCAAAGACGTAAATCGAGGGCATCTGGGTGCTGAAGTTTCTGGGAACGCTGTTCTTGCTTGCCGTCATCGCCGCCGGTGTCGTTGGCTACGTCGTCTATGCGCCCTTTGGCCCCAGCGGCGAGACGTTTGTCGAGATCGCGCCCGGCATCGGCACCCGCGCCATGGCAGCCCAACTTGAGAAGAGCGACGTCATCCGCAGCCGCTATGTCTTCGATCTGCTGCACTGGATTGATCATCGCAAGCTTCAGGCCGGAGAGTACCGCTTCGATCATCCTGTTCCCATGACAGAGGTCTACCGCCGCATCGTCCGCGGCGATGTCTACACCGTCGCCCTCACCATCCCCGAGGGAT
>DASRSR010000100.1:0-58321 GCA_035656355.1 Edaphobacter sp. | reverse complement strand
ATGACTTGACACCACTGCTATCATGACCTTATAGAGAAAAAGAAGAACCGGCCGCTTTCGGCCGATTTTTTTTGCTCAATCATAGCCGGATACCTAGATCGAACCCTGTACTTATCACTTTTATTTTGAATACTTTGGTACTTAAGTACGGAGGGAGGGGTACCTTCCGCATCTATCCGATTATTATCCCAAGGGAACGAACATGCGAAGATAGCCAAGCGCAATGAATTCCCTATCCTCTCTGCTCCACCAGACCTTCGGCTTCTCGACCTTTCGTCCCAATCAGGAAGAGGTCTGCCACGCCGCCGCTGAAGGCCGCGATGTACTTCTGGTGATGCCGACCGGCGCAGGGAAATCGCTCTGCTACCAGTTGCCCGCTCTGGCGCGTAAGGGGACAGCTCTGGTCATCAGCCCATTGATTGCTCTGATGGATGACCAGGCAGCAAAATTAGCCGCTCTGGGTTTGCGCGTTGCCCGTATTCATTCAGGCCTCAGCCGCGAGGAGTCGCGCCAGGCCTGCCGTGAATACCTTAACGGAAGCCTGCAATTTCTCTTTATCGCTCCAGAACGGATGCGTGTTCCTGGATTTCCCGAGATGCTGGCAAAGCGAAAGCCCGCGCTGATCGCCATCGATGAAGCGCACTGCATCTCGCAATGGGGACACGACTTTCGTCCTGACTACCGCACTTTAGGTGAGCACCTCCCTGCCCTTCGGCCCGCTCCCATCATTGCTCTGACCGCCACGGCGACTCCTTCGGTCCAAAAAGATATTGCCACGCAGCTTCAACTCCAGCAGCCCGCACTGTTCATCCATGGTTTTCGCCGGCACAATCTGGCGATTGAAGTCATCGAGATGTCGAAGCCGCGGCGAAATGAGTTCACGGTCAACCTGCTTAAGACCGACAGCAGCCGACCTGCCATCGTTTATGCGCCAAGCCGCAAGGCCGCCGAAGAACTTGCTTCGCTGCTGGGAGGACGTGCTGCCGCGTATCATGCCGGACTTGAACCTGCCGTGCGCGAGCGCGTTCAACGTCACTTTCTAAGCGGCAAACTCGAAGTTGTCGTCGCTACAATCGCCTTTGGCATGGGCATTGATAAGGCCGATGTTCGCACCGTCGTCCACACAGCATTGCCAGGCAGCATCGAGGCCTACTACCAGGAGATTGGCCGCGCTGGCAGAGACGGTCTTCCAGCAAAGACTGTGCTCCTGCACTCATTCGCTGATCGCAAGATGCATGACTTTTTTCTTGAGCGTGATTATCCTGCGCCTTCGGTGCTGACTCGCATGGTTGCCATGCTGACAGATGAGTTTCAGCCGCCTGATGATCTGCGCAGGCGCCTCAAAATGGATGCGGAGACCTTTGACCGTACAGCGGAAAAGCTGGTGGCTCAGGGAGCGGCTGCGCTGGACATTGCTGGTAACCTTCGCGCTACAGGCCAGACTGGCTGGAGTGCGGGTTACGATGCACAGCTCGCCTTTCGTCGCAGCCAGATCGACCGAATGGCCGCTTATGCCGAGTCTCCGCAGTGTCGTATGTCTGCGCTGGTAGAGCATTTTGGCGATACAGCCGATGGCTTGCGTCCATGCGGACGATGCGACTTCTGCTCACCCGAACGTGCCACAGCGCAGAAGTTTCGCCAGCCTTCAGCACAAGAGGAGCGCCAGCTTCAGGGAATCCTCCAAGCATTGGAGAACGGCGCGGCAAAGGCTACAGGAAAGCTTCACTCCGAACTGGCGCTCGGCATTGACCGCAAGCAGTTTGACGGCTATCTCGATGCACTGGCTCGCGGCGGCTTGATTGCGCTCAGCGCAGACTCATTCGTCAACGCGGAAGGCACCCTGATCAACTTCAAGCGCGCTTCCCTGACCTACGAGGGGCGTATCCGCGATCGATTTAGTGCGCTTGGTATCTTCCTTCGCGATGCAATAGACGCAGATAAGAAGCAAAAGAAGACATCACGAGCCAGCGCTTCAAATCAGGCTCGCAGCAAGCCGCTTCGCAAGACCCAGAATAAGAGCCGTCGGAATCTGATTTCTACATGATGGAATAACTCTCGTGCGAAGCGTGCTACCGTGGAGGCCAGAGATGTCATCGTCCTCCATCCCGAAGTCTTCACATGCCATTGCAGAAGAACGAACCAATCACTGCTTTGGCTGCGGAAGTGCCAATCCACAAGGC
Source organism: Edaphobacter sp. (assembly GCA_035656355.1). Lineage (GTDB taxonomy): Bacteria > Acidobacteriota > Terriglobia > Terriglobales > Acidobacteriaceae > Edaphobacter. The sequence goes on along the minus strand of DASRSR010000100.1, from coordinate 56,141 downwards.
TTACATCTGGTTTTCCGCATCAATGATTCCAACTCGACGTCAATTTCAGTCGCCGCTGATGTGGAGCTCACCCGAATGCATGAAGGACCACCGGGATACATTCATGGAGGCATTGTGGCTACGCTGCTTGACGAAGCTATGAGCAAGCTGAGCATTCCGCTGAAGGTATTGGCAGTGACACGCCGCATGGAGATCGACTACATTCAGCCCGCTCCGTTGAACCAGCCGCTCATTCTGGTCGGACGGCATATTCGACGGGAGGGTCGAAAGCTCTTCCACGAGGCCGAGCTTCAGAAGCCAGATGGACAGGTGCTTGCTCGCGGTAAAGGACTTTTTATCGTATTAAGCAAGAGAATCCTCGCTGCTGCAGGCGTATCGCAGCCCTGATTGCGGCTCCAGTCTATCCGGCTGGCAAAACTGATAAACTTAAACCTTCCCGCGAATCAGCCTGAACACCTCGCTTCAGCGCGCTCACGCGGCCTCAGGGAGAACCAAAATGGCAGACCACACCAGCAACGGAAACTTCGGATCATCCTCTCTTCGCCTTAAGACCGGCCTGGCCGAGATGCTGAAGGGTGGCGTCATTATGGACGTGATGAACGTCGAACAGGCGCGAATTGCCGAGGAAGCAGGCGCCATTTCAGTAATGGCACTCGAGCGCGTGCCCGCCATGATCCGTGCTGAGGGCGGTGTAGCACGGATGGCCAACCCGAAGCTCATCAAAGAGATTGTCAACGCCGTCTCAATCCCCGTAATGGCAAAGGCGCGTATCGGTCATTTTGCCGAGGCGCAGGTCCTGCAGACGCTCGGCGTCGATTTTATCGACGAGTCTGAAGTGCTGACTCCGGCAGACGAGACGTATCACATTGACAAGCACGCTTTCACCACGCCCTTTGTCTGTGGCGCACGCAATCTTGGTGAGGCGCTCCGCCGCATTGCTGAAGGCGCAGCTATGATTCGTACCAAGGGCGAACCGGGCACAGGCGATGTTGTCCATGCAGTGCAGCACATGCGACAGATCGTCCGTGAGATCAAGGGGCTTACAGTTCTTGACGACTCCGAACTTTACAACTCCGCCAAGGTTCTAGGCGCACCGTACGAGCTGGTCCGCATGGTCGCGAAGGCGGGCAAGCTGCCAGTGCCGAACTTCTCCGCCGGTGGTATCGCAACTCCAGCAGATGCGGCGCTGATGATGCAGCTTGGGGCAGAATCGATCTTCGTCGGCTCAGGCATCTTTATGAAGGAACGAGCCACACCGCTGGACGTTGAGAACGATCCGATGGAGCGTGCGGAAGCGGTTTCTCGCGCCAAGGCTATCGTCATTGCCACAACGCACTATAACGATCCCAAGATCGTCGCGGAAGCTAGCGAGCAGGTCACCGGAACCATGAAGGGGCTTGCCGCCGCTGCAATTGAAGAGTCGCAGTTGATGCAGACTCGTGGCTGGTAAAGCCTAAGGAACGTTGATGGATTGGACGCCTTTCGCACCGATCCATGCGACTCCGTCACCGAGCATTGCCATGCCGTTGCGCACAAACATGTCATGCGGCATGGCTTTTCTGAATGCATCAATACACGCGGAAGTGAATATCTGATCCCACTGCGCCGATAGTTCGGCTGCGGACGTTATTTGCCTCGATTTGCCATTGTGATTCACACGTAAAGGAAAATCGACAAACTTTGCTGCTGAGGTTTTGTCTCCGTTGAGAACGGCGTTGTAGAAGTCTTGTACTTTGGCCTCAAAGTTTGCATCGCTTTCGGTGGTTACATCTTCATACCATCGAGCATTGGAAGAAGCTATTTGTTGAGAACTTTGCATCGCCAGTTTAACCGGATAGGAGCTTGCCCCCTTCATCCAGCGGCCTTCCAGGCCAACGCTGTTATTGAAGTCGAGTGGCTTTCCAGCTTCGCTGCCGTTGCCTTTCAGTCGCAGGGCAAACTGCCCTCCTTCCGGTTCGTACAGAAGAATTCCCGTTCCCTGCGTGCCCGCTTTCAACGGAATGTCCTTGAGATCTTTTGCGTAAAAGAGGTGACCACCAATCACTTTGCCCGCAGTATCTACGTCAAGAACCATGCCGACCCGGTCCTGACCAATGCTGCCCGTAAACGAGATTCTGTCGAGGGTTGTGGTTGACTGCGCTCCCGCTGCGATAGTCGTAATTGTCAGGATTAGTACAGCAATCCACACTGCAAATCGGCTTCTGGTTCGCCCCAATCAGCACCTCCCATGATGAGGTTGGCCAAGAATATCAAAATAGGAAGCTACCAGGCATGATAAAAGCCATCTTTTTGCGTGATGTGTACTTTGGTTTGGAAAAGATTGCCGAGCACAGATTCGGTAAGAAGCTTTGTTTTGGAATCATCGCCAATGATCTTCCCTTCTCTCAAAAGAAGAATCCGATCTATTTCAGGAATAATGTCGGCGATGTGATGGGTAATGAGAAGAATGCCGGTCCCCTGCTGCGCGAGCTTTCGCAAGAGATTGCGCAGTTCACGCTGAGCACTGAGATCGAGCGCATTGGAGGGTTCATCCAACAGCAGCATCTGGGATGATCCGGCAAGTGCTCGACCGATCATGATGCGGCGCTGTTGGCCGGCAGACATTTCGCCGACAGGCTTATTTGCCAAAGCAACCGCGTCGATTTGTTCGAGCACCTCATCGGCACGCTCATGCATGGCCTGTGTCACTGTCAGGTTGGGCCAAAGCGTGCTGCTGGAGAAGAACCCAGTAAGAACCGCATCACGGCCTGTGGTGTGCAGCGTGGGCTTCCCTGGAAGCTCTGTGGAGACAACTCCGAGGCGTTTTTTGAGTTCAGTGAGGTCCCAGCGCTCGCGGCCAAAGATGCTGACACGTGTCTCCGGCTGAACAATCGGATAGCATTCGCAGGTTATTGTTTTGATGAGTGTAGATTTGCCGCAGCCGTTGGGACCCAGAATTGCGATATGTTCGCCTGTATTGACGCTTAGCTTGATGTCGTGCAAAACCATATTGTCGCCGCGGGCGACGTTTACGTGAGTCAGTTCCAGAAAAGGTGGCATCTTCTTCAGAATAGATGCTTTGCCTATTCGTTTGCCACATAAAAGGCGCGGACTTTCCGCGCCTTTTATATGTTTGCGAGTGGTTAGCGTTTTGCGGCCAAGCCGTGAGTGATGCTCATGTCGCTAAGCCGTAGCGCAAGCGACTTGGCCGAGCCGCCTCCGTGGATAAACTCGCTCAGGTCAATCTCTGCGACATCGTATCCTCGCTCGGTAAGACGTCGAGCCAGATCAGTATTGACTGCACCCATCACAAGATTGCGTCCAATATTAATGACGTTGCAGGCAAACTGCGTTGCCTCAGCTTCGGTTACAGCTATCCGTTGGTCGGCACTGTAAGCAGCTTCTATCTTTGCCCGTGAAGCCGCATCGAAGGCTTCCGGAAGGTAAAGCAGTTCCCCGCCGCTGAGTGGCGCAAAGCACATGTCCAGATGGAAAAAGCGAGGATCGGTTAGATATAGCGACGTAACTTTGGTGTGCCATGCATCTGCAGCATGACGATGACTCTGCTTGCACGTGCGCAGGCCATGTGCTGCCCACAAATGGTCTCCGGCAGCATTGAAGACGGCATCGCCTTCGCCCTCGAAGGTGGTCTCGCGCGGAGTCTCCCAAATCAGGAATCCTGCTTCCTGCAGCCAGCGGCGCAGATGCGGTTCTTCGGTTTGGCGCTGCGGATGAGCGAAGCTGGAAAGTGCGGCGACTCCATGCTGCACCAAAGCCGCATGTGCCACAAAAACCATGTCCGGCGATCCCTGTCGCGGATGCAACAGACGGACATCTGCGATCTGCTGCAGGTGCTGGTGCAAGGCCTTCCACTGGTCAAATGCCCGGTCGCGAGAAGGACGGTGGAGGTTTCCCGCCATCCAGGGATTGATGACGTAATTGACGTCATACCATTCTGGCGCGCACATCAAGAAAGTGGGACGGTCAAAGTGAGGTAACGGAGAAAATGTCGAGGCCGATGAGGGGAGTACGGATGATGCTGTTGTCATAAATCGAGTTCCTGCTTTCCAAATTGCCGTTGTCGAGTCTGCCCTTCGCAATAGGCGCTCGTCAAGTACCGAAGCGATAAATTGCTGTACGACTTTGGTTCGACGCTATCCAGAAAGGAAAGGAAGTATAGATTTTCAGAATTAAGGAACCGGAATTATCAATAAAGATGAACTCCTTCAGAGAAGAAGGAACCCGTATTTTGGGCATCTAACCTGGAAACTCTAGTCAGGACAACAAAATATAAACTGACGGCGATTACACTATTACCAACGGTTGAACTGTTAGTAACTTGCGAACCCCTTCAGGAACCTAAGTTTTGAGGTTTTAAGAAAAGCGTGCAGAAATTCAAATCTCTTCCCCTTGCTCTGGCTATCGCTTGTACTGCTTCGACGGCCTTCGCGCAGACTTCGCCTTCTGCTCCATCAACTGGAGTAGAGAGCCGTCCTGCTTATGCTCCACAGAATCAGCCAAGTACACCACCGCCAGCAGAGTCTGTGCCACAGCAGGCGCCTCCACCGGTAACCGCGCCAGCTCAAACATCGCCCAGTCAGCCATATGCAGCGTATCAGCCTTATGGAATTCCGGACGAAGACAAACTGCCCGACCACTATGGTTCAACCTATATTCCGGTCGATAGCTGGGTTTATCCGGCACTGTCGCGGTTGTATTCAATGGGCTTTGTGAACACGATGTTTCTGGGGATGCGTCCTTATACACGTCGCAGCGTGCTGCATATGCTGGAAGAGTCGCAGTACGACATTGTGAATAGCGACAATGAGGAAGCACAAGACATTCTGGCAAAGCTGTTGGACGAATTAAGTGCGGAACAACCAGGAGGATTTGTCCCTCGGGGAACGGTTTATGGCATGAAGTCGGGCTATACACGGCTGATGGGAATCGGCGGCTCAACACTGAACGACAGCTATCATCTGGGACAGACCATTAGCAACGATTACGGCAGACCTTACCAGGCTGGCTTCAACAATGTGACTGGCTTCTCGACAGTGAACGAGATGGGACGGTTCTCCCTCTATGTCAGAGGCGAGTATCAGCACTCGCCTTCGGCTTCTGGCTACTCGCACGATCTGGCCAGCCAGATATCCCGACTCGATTTCATCACCTATGCTCCGCCAAACGAACCGCAGGACACCATTCCGGCGGGCCCAATTAAAGCGCAGAACAACTTCCGCCTGGTGGACGCTTCCCTTTCGTTTCACCTGCTTGGCCATGAGATTTCTGGCGGTAAGACAGATGCATGGTTGGGACCGGCACAAGGCGGCGCTATGGCCTGGTCGAATAATGCTGAAAATATTTATTCGTTTCGCGTAAATCGGGTTGAGCCCCTCAACGTTTTTCTGCTATCGAAGTTGCTAGGGCCGCTGCGTTATGACTTCTTTATCGGTAGCCTCAAGGGACATACATCGCCCAATAGCCCTTGGGTACATTCTGAGATGTTTTCTTTTCGCCCGACGGACAACTTCGAGTTTGGTTTTCAGCGCACCATCATCTTTGGCGGCAAGGGGCACGCGCCGGTTACGCTGCACACATTCTTAAAAGGATTTTTTGATACCAGCGATACAACGGCAGCGGAAAAATTCTCCCGTAACGATCCCGGAGCGCGCTTCAGCGACTTCAACTTTTCTTACCGGCTTCCATTCGTGAGGCGCTATGCCACGTTGTATGTCGATTCCATCGCCCACGATGATGTAACTCCAATCAGCGCTCCACGCCGTGCAGCTTATCGCACCGGTTTGTACATCTCTCAGTTCCCCAAACTGCACAAGCTGGACCTCCGCGTAGAAGCGGTGACGACCGACCCTGGAGTAGCGAGGAGCAATGCCGGATCGTTCAATTATTTTGAAATAGTTCAGTTACAGGGCTACACCAACAAGGGCAATATTATGGGTGATTGGATTGGCCGCGAGGCCAAAGGTGGTCAGGCATGGCTAACTTATCATCTATCCGGAAATGAGTGGGTGCAGTTGGAATACCTTAACAAAAAAACACCGAAAGATTTTATTCCTGGCGGCACTACGCAAAATCAGTTCAAGGTCAATGTAGTGAAACGCCTCACTCCAAATCTGGAGTTTAATGGCTGGGTCCAATACGAAGGCTGGAAGGCGCCAATCTATAAGCCCGGTCTGCAAAAGAATACCGTTGTGGCTGCTCAGTTCACATGGTTTCCAAAGCTGCATTCTACCCAGCCGCAGCCTCAACCGTGAATTAGATAGAATACCGAAAAGGGACGGCTTCGCCGTCCCTTTTCGCATTGAAGTGCAGAACTTTCTTCAGCAAGCGCGCATGAAGTATTCCAGCGAGTTCTCCAGTCCCTGGCGCAGGCTAATCTTCGGCTCCCATCCAAGCAGAGTTTTAGCTTTTCTAATGTCAGGCCGCCTTCTCGTCGGATCGTCTTGTGGCAGCGGCTTGAAGACAATTTCGCTTTTGCTTCCTGTCACTGCCAATATTTCACGAGCACACTCGATAATCGTGAACTCATTTGGGTTGCCGATATTGACTGGCAGATGCTCGTCAGAATGTGCGAGCCGAACAATGCCATCGATGAGGTCGGAGACGTAGCAGAAGCTTCGTGTCTGTGCACCATCACCATAGACGGTCAATGGTTCACCGCGGAGAGCCTGCATCATGAAATTGGAGATAACACGACCATCGTTGGGCTGGAGGCGCGGACCATAGGTATTGAAGATGCGGACAAGGTGAGTATTGATGCCATGATAGCGATAATAGGCCATCACGGCTGCTTCCGAGAAGCGCTTCGCTTCGTCATAAACTGAACGCGGACCGATTGGATTGACGTTGCCCCAATAGGTCTCCACCTGCGGATGAACTTCGGGATCGCCATAGCACTCCGAAGTTGAAGCGTGAAGATAGCCAGCGTTGTATCTGCGCGCTAGATCGAGCGTATTAATGGTCCCTGCCGATCCGACGAGCAGTGTTTCAACACCAAGTCGTGAGTAATCGACAGGACTGGCGGGTGAAGCAAAGTTGAAGATGAAATCAACTTTGCCGGGGTCAAAAGGAGTGCAAATATCCTGCTCGATGAAGCTAAAGCGGGTTTCGCCGGCAAGATGGCTGATATTGTCCTGCCGTCCTGTACACAAATTGTCCACCCCTATGACGGTGTGTCCCTGAGCAAGTAACAGATCGGAAAGATGGGAGCCGAGAAATCCGGCGGCACCGGTAACGAGAATTCTTTGCGGGGTTGTATTGTTCAATCCGTTCTCCGGGTTGTAGAGCGCAGTTATACGCTGACGGCTGGCTGCTCCTGCTGCACGGTATCTTTGACTGGATATGATGCAGGCCGGCCAATGCTGAGATAGGTAAACCCATGCTCCGCCATGAGCTTCGGGTCGTAGAGATTGCGGCCGTCGATAACGATGGGATAACGCAATGTCTTGTTCAGACGGCCGAGATCCAGGTCAGCAAATTCGCGCCAATCGGTCAAAATGAGAAGCGCATCTGCATCGGCAGCTGCTTCGTAAGCGCTGGCAGCATAACGAAGATGAGGGCCTGCAGGCAGATCAGCCTCCGTGCGTTTCATCGCAGCGGGATCAAATGCCACAACCGAGCAGCCTTCGGCGAGCAGCATTTCGACCAGATCGATGGCGGGTGATTCGCGGATATCATCCGTCTCGCCCTTGAAAGCCAGTCCCAAAACACCGATCCGTTTACCGCGCAAGGTCCACAAGGCAGACCGCACTTTACTGAGAAAGCGCTTTTTCTGCTGAAGGTTAATCTTTTCCACCTCATGGAGCAGATTGAAATCAATGCCCATCTGATCAGCGACGGACCGGAAAGCAGCGACGTCTTTCGGGAAGCAGGAGCCGCCGTATCCGATACCGGGGCGCAGAAAACGAGGGCCGATTCGGCTATCAAGCCCCATGCCAAGAGCAACCTGTTCTACGTTCGCATCCGTGGCCTCGCAGAGGTTCGAGACAGCATTAATGAAGGATATCTTTAGCGCCAGAAAGGCATTGGAGGCATGCTTAATAATCTCCGCGCTCTTGGTTGAAGTATGGAGCAGAGGCGGAGGTGCCGACGCAGAACAGCAACCTTTGACAGCATTGGATTTTTGGTAATATGCTCCGCTCGTAAGCGGGGCATAAATGGCTCTCAGCAAGTCAGCTGCTCGATCGCTATCTGCTCCGACTACGATGCGATCCGGGTGAAGAAAATCGGCAACAGCGGTACCTTCCCGCAGAAATTCAGGATTGGAGACAACATCAAAGTAATTGCGATTGACACCATTGCGTTCGATGGCGCGACGAATCCACTCATTGGTGTAAACGGGAACCGTACTCTTTTCTACGATGACTTTATAGCTGTCGATGGAGCGGGCAATCTCGCAGGCAACAGCCTCAACATAGGAAAGGTCAGCATCTCCGGTTTCACTTTGCGGGGTTCCAACAGCAATGAAGATAGCTTCGCAAGCGCGGGTTGCTTCTCCAAGATCGCTCGTGAAGCGAATCTTGGTATTGCGATAACGCCCAAGAAGTTCGGGGAGATACTTCTCGTGGATCAGGGTGTCGCCTTCCTGCAATGCGGCGACTTTGCGATCGTCGTTATCGACACAAATGACGGTATGGCCCATCTCTGCGAAACAAACGGCGGCTACCAGGCCAACATATCCTGAACCGACAACAGCGATTTGAATGTTCTCACTCATAAATTTGATTGGTAGTCCTTAGTTATAAGAATATCTGAGTTTGATGCCTTTCGCGCTCTACAGGTTGAGTCGCAGGGCATTCATCACCTTGAAAACAATCTTCTTTCTCACGCAGAGCGCCTCGGGTAAACTACAAAGCAATGGCTTTCCAACATATGCAGTCTTCGCCCAGCGGAGATATCCCCACTGAGAATTTGTCCGGGGCCGACGCTTCAACCACAGACAGAACTTTGTCTGAAACGATCCTTACGCTGAAGAGGCGCCGTTGGATCGTCATTGCGGCTCTGTTGCTAGGTCTCATTTACGGAATATACAAAGCTTTCACCCAACCGAAGCTATACGTTGCTGTTGGAAAAATCCAGGTAAGGTCAGGGGCCTCCAATGAATATCGTCTGAATGCGGCACAGGCAATTGGAGTGACTGATACAGCCTCAAAGATGCTGACAGAGATCGAAATCCTCCACAGCGACTCTTTGATGCTGACGGTTGCGCGGGAGATGAACCTCGCGAATAACCCGGCATTCCTGGATGAAAAAGGGCCAACTTCTCATCAAAATATCGATGATCCCAATGTGCGCCAGGCAGTCTTACATATCTTGCAGAGTAACCTGCAGATTTCTCTGGTGCCGAAGACCGAAATCATCAGCATCAGTTATCCCAGCTTGAACAGACAACTGGCTGCGGATATCGTCAATAAAGTTATCTCGGCATATATTCAGCGCAATTATGAGACCAGGTTCGCATCAACGCAACGGGTATCTCAATGGCTTTCCGGCCAGCTCGACGATCTGAAGCAGCAGGTTGAGACATCGCAGGAACAACTCATTGATTTGCAGCGCAAGCTGGGAATTCTGGGATTCGATCCGGCCCACAATCAGATTGCGACCTCTCTGGAAGACCTGTCCAAAGCAGCCGGCGAAGCCAAGCTGGCGCGAATTATTGCAGAAGCACGCTACCGCGTTCTTAGCAATATAAATCCAGACACGCTGGAGAGTTCGCTTGAGGGTATGCCAGGAGGAGCTCCGGGAGAATTAACTCAGTTGCGGACCCAGCTTGCAACGGCTAAAGCTGGCTATGCCCAGATGGAAGCAACGTTAGGACCGAATCATCCGCAGGCAAAAGCGCTTCGAGCGCAGATCGACGAGCTTACGCGTGAAGTTAAGAAGGAGCAATCGCGTCTGCTGCTCAAGTCGAAACAGGAATTTATCGTCGCCAGCGAGAATGAGAAAGAGACAAACGCCGCGCTTGAGGCTCAGAAGGCTGCCGCATACAAGTTGCGAGATGATCTGATCGAGTACACGCTGCGTCAGCGTGAGTTTGAATCGAACCGGACACTTTATGAAGGTCTTCTGCAGCGTCTGCGTACAGCTGGTGTTGAAGCAGGTCTGGAATCACTGGAGATCGATATTGTCGATCAGGCACTTCCGCCTGCACAGCCTGTGCTGAAACGTAAATCGACCATTATTCTCACCGATTTAATTTTCGGGCTTGTTGGAGGCATTATCCTCGCCTTCATTATAGATAGCCTTGATACCGGGATGCGCAGTGTTGCCGAAGTTGAAAGCGTAACTGAGCTTCCATCACTCGCGATCATTCCGCGGTCCCGACGGATATCTGCTACGGAAGCAGCAAATCTGTCTGCTGTGCAGAAAAATCTGAATGTACTTGTCGATTCGAAATCGCAATTCGCAGAATCTTTTCGCGCTCTGCGAACGGCGCTGCTCCTTTCCAGTGCGGGTCGGCCTCCAAAATTTGTTCTTTTCACTAGTGCCACGCCCTCAGAAGGAAAGACAACCCTGGCCACTAATCTCGCCTGCATCATGGCGCAGAGTGATGCGCGTGTTCTCCTGATTGATGCGGATCTTCGACGTCCAAGCGTGCACCACCGCTTTGTGATGAGCGGTAAAGTGGGACTTACGACCGTGCTCACCGGAGCAATGTCTCTGGAGCAAGCAATACAACATGTCGCCGAGGTTCCGAATCTTGATGTGTTACCTGCAGGTCCAATGCCTCCCTTCCCTACGGAGATGATTAGTTCTGAGGCGATGGACCAAGTGCTCAGGCAATGCGGTGAGCTCTATACCTATGTCATCATCGATACGCCACCAATTCTTTCCGTGACGGATGGCGTAATTCTGTCACGCCACGCCGATGCCGCAGTACTCGTCATCCGACACGGCAAATCCAGCAGGAATATAGTAAGGCGCGCTCGCGACCTATTGGTTCGCTCAGGAGCACCTCTCAGTGGAATTGTATTGAACGCAGTAGACTTGAGTTCGCCAGAATATTACGGCTACTACGGATATACCGGCTATTCCTATTCGAGTGGCGATGCAGGAAGCTGGGAGCCATCGACACAACGGAATAACGATCGCAAAGTGGGGGAGGCTGATTGATGAAAATCCATAATCCTCTCGCAATCACCTCGCGGCTCATTATGTCTGGAGCCGCACTGGTTGTAATAGTCTTCGGATTGAACACACTATCTCCAATAGCGATGGCCCAGTTTAGCGGGCCATCCGTAGGGTCTTCTTCGGCGGTCAACCTCCCGGTTAGACCAACTATTGATCCCGCAATCCTTCATCCAACAAATCGCGATATCATCCTCGACCAGGGCGATGTACTAACAGTTCATCTATATGGCAACACCGACTATGAACCTGTTGTGCGTATCAGCCTGGATGGCACCGTTCAGCTTCCCCTGATTGGCAGCTTGCATCTTGCTGGCCTCAGCGTACATGAGGCGGAAGGCCTGATTGCGGAACGCTTAGTTTCTGCCGGTATGTATCGCAACCCCCAGGTGAATATTCAAATCACCGAATCTCCCAATCAAGTCATCACTCTGACCGGAGAGATGCATGGATTAATCCCTATTACGGGGCAGAAGCGTCTCTTTGATGTTTTATCGGCGGGTGGAGGTCTTCCGCCTACTGCAAGTCATATTGTTACTATCAACCGGCCGGGTATCCCTCAGCCCATCTCCGTTGATCTGGGCACTGATCCATCGAAAAGCGACTCGGCAAACATTCCTGTTTTCGCAGGAGATACTATCGTCGTTTCGCGAACTGGCGTGGTGTACCTACTCGGAGCATTCAGAAATCAGGGTCCGATTCCGCTCCAACAGGATGCTCCTCTTACGTTAATGCAGGCAGCTGCGCTGGGTGGCGGCGCTGGTTTTGAAGGTAAACTCAGCGACCTGCGAATTATCCGGACAGTCGGGTACGATCGCAAGGTCGTTCATGTAAATATCGGCAAAGTGATGAAGGGGAAAGCTCCTGATCCTATTCTGCAGGCGGACGATATCGTTCTGCTGCCGACCAGCGCGATGAAAGCGGCCATCAAGAGCGGAGGAGTCAATACTCTGACAGGGATTGGATCGATTATGGTTCTTGCTTTTGAGCGTTAATGAGTTAATGAATGGAACTTCAAACTACACGAGTTGAACCATTATCCCCTCCCCTAATGGATAAATGATGATTCGAAAACTAAGAGTAGCTTACCTGGTGAGCCACCCCATTCAGTATCAGGCTCCTTTGTTGCGCCGCATCGCACAAGAGCCGGACATTGACCTAACGGTATTCTTTGGATCGGATTTTTCTGTTCGCGGATACAAAGACGAAGGCTTCGGCGGTGTCGGTGTAAAGTGGGATGTTCCCCTGCTCGATGGCTACAAGCATGAGTTCCTTCCGGTGATTCGCGATAATGCTTCCGTCGGAATTGCACGTCCGTTGAATCGAGGAATATTCAGCCGCTTGCGTGGCACTGAAGCCAAACCTGGCTTTGATGTGCTTTGGACTCATGGGTATCTTTCGGTCAATGCCTTGCATGGAATCATTGCCGCGAAGGCTCTTGGAATTCCTGTGTTGCTGCGCGCCGAATCCTGGTTGAAGGACCGGGAACGGAGCCAGATGAAATTGATGGGAAAAAATATCTTCTTCAAAACATTGAAGCATTGCATTGATGCTGTTCTTCCCATCGGAACATTGAATTCTGAGTATTGGAAAAGCTATCTGGGAGAAGATTTTCCGCAGTTCCTTATGCCCTATGCGGTAGATAATGCATACTTTCAGCAACGGTGCCATGAAGCGCGCGCGAAACGCGAAGCGCTTCAGCAGGAATTGGGATTGGATCCATCCCGCCCCGTCATTCTGTTTGCTTCCAAATTACAGAGCCGTAAACGATGCAGCGACCTCCTGAAGGCCTATCTGAACCTTTCTCCTTCTCACGGAATTGAGCCGCATCCTTATCTCCTCATTGTGGGCGATGGGGAGGAGCGCGCTGCTCTGGAAAGAGAAGCTGCCGCCAGCGGTTTGAAGAGTATTCATTTCTGTGGATTTCGCAATCAATCGGAGCTGCCGCGCTTCTTCGATCTCGCAACGGTCTTCGTCCTTCCTTCCAGGCATGAACCCTGGGGCTTGATCGTCAACGAGGTAATGAATGCGGCACGTGCAGTCATTGTCTCTGACGATGTTGGTTGCCAACCAGATTTGATCACTGATGGCATCGAGGGCTGTGTCTTTCCGGTTGGCGATGTTGCGGCACTAACAGAGGCACTGCGAAAGGTGCTTGCCACACCGGAAACAGCCGCGGAGATGGGACAACGCGGATTAGAGCGAATTCAGCAGTGGAACTACGAGGAAGATGTTCGCGGGTTGCGGCGAGCATTGGCACACGTCACGGGTAAGATTGATGCTTAATGTATCGATGCACTTAGGCCTGCTTTACCTTGGTGTGAAGAGTTTTGATATTTTCCAGAGCCGACGGCTAAGAAATTAATGCGCATTTTACACGTCATAGGAACACTGGATTCTGCTGCTGGCGGCCCATCACAGGCCGTCCGGGTGTTGATGAGTTGTGCTTCCCTCGGCTACATCGGCGAAGCTGTCACGTTCGACCCACCTGACGCGCCATATTTGAAAGGATTGAGGTTTCCTGTTCATGCCCTCGGCCCGGTAAAGACAACCTATGGCTTTGAGCCGCGCTTGGTTCCATGGATTAAAGCGAATCGCTCTCGTTTTGACGGTGTAGTTGTACACGGTCTCTGGCAGTACTGCGGACTTGCAGCGCGTCGTGCGCTGCGCGGAACGAATACTCCTTATCTGGTATTTACGCACGGCATGCTTGACCCTTACTTCAAGCGTGCTTTCCCTTTGAAACATGCCAAGAAGTGGCCCTATTGGCTTTTAGCTGAGTACTGGAATCTACGCGGCGCTTATCGCGTGCTATTTACCTCCGAAGCGGAGAAGCGGCTAGCAGAGGAGAGCTTTTGGTTACATCGCTGGAACCCTTATGTGGTTCCCTATGGAGCGACGGGGCCAGCCGGAGATTCGGAAGCGGTGATGCAGAGCTTCTTTGCGCAATGCCCGGAAGTAAAAGGAAAGCGCTATCTGCTCTTTCTCGGCAGGATTCATCGCAAAAAAGGTTGCGATATGCTGATCGATGCTTTTGCCAAAATTGCCAATAACGATCCCGATCTGCATCTGGTGATGGCTGGTCCTGATCAGCAACAGTGGAGCGCAGAGTTGCAGAAGACTGCGACGCAAGCAGGTATTGCTGAACGCATTCACTGGCCAGGCATGGTGACAGGCGACGCAAAATGGGGAGCATTCTTCGGGTGCGAGGCCTTTATTCTTCCTTCGCACCAGGAAAACTTTGGTATTGCTGTGGCCGAAGCCCTGGCGTGTGGCAAGCCTGTGCTGCTGGCAGACAAGGTAAACATAGCCGAGGAGATTGCCGCCGATGGTGCAGGATTTGTAGAACCTGATACCCTCGAAGGCACGCTGACGCTGTTGGGGCGCTGGCTGGGCACTTCGGAAGAGAACCGGAAGCGAATGGCTGAGCAGGCGACGCGAACTTTTCATCAGCGTTACGATATGCGTGAAACAGCAAAAACCATCATCAAGTTATTTGAAGCGGCCAATGGCGTGCGATAGGCTACCGTAGATGGCGAGGCAGGTTCACTACAACGCAAGCGAGCATATTCGAGCAGAAACGGCTGCCGATCCATATCTGCGGCCTGCATTTTCAACGGGTAATCGGCTGAAGCGCCTGCTGTGGAATTTCTGCTGGGTGCTGCTCTATCGCATCTCACCGAGGCCGCTCCACTCGTGGCGCTCATTTTTGCTGCGCTGCTTTGGGGCCAGTATGGGACCGAACTGCCATTTCTACCCGAAGTCGAAGATTTGGGCACCCTGGAACCTGGTCTGCGGCGATCAGGTAACAGCGGCTGATGGCGCTGAGATATACAATCCCGCTCCAATTACATTTGGGTCTCACGTTATTTTGTCGCAGGAAGCTTACATCTGTGGCGCGACGCACGACTATGACGATGCCGCATTTCCGTTATTGGCGTATGCAATGACCTTTGGCGAGTATGCGTGGATTTGCGCACGAGCCTCGGTTGCTCCCGGCGTGAATGTGGGCGAAGGTGCTGTGCTGGGTTTGGGATCGGTAGCCGTGAAAGATCTTGAACCCTGGACAGTCTATGCTGGTGTGCCTGCCGTCAAAGTCAAGGTGCGGCAACGGCACGCCAAAGATTAAATTTCGTTGAATTAGAGTAATTCTCCTGTAATTGTGGAGCGGGAGATTTCGAAGAGTGCCGCTTTCGTTGAGAGAAAACGGTCATAAACTCGAAGCCCCCTTCTTCTACACCGACAGGAGAATTTCTCTAGCCCCGCAACTTCGCCAGAAGATCGGTCGGATGGACCGGCTTGGCCAATATCTCAAATTCGTGTCCCTTGGCGCGTGCTTTTTCCAGCAGATCGGCAGTTGCTGCCTGGCCTGAAAAGAGAAGCACTTTGCACTTTGGCAGTCGGCTGCGGGCGATGATTGCAGCTTCGATGCCGGTCATCCCGGTCATAATGACGTCGCTGATGAGCATGTCGGGCTGAAAGCTATCCAGAGCTTCAACTGCACTCTCACCGCTGAACACTGCGCGCGCTTCAAAGCCTGCCTGGTTCAGAATAATTGCTAATGTGTTGGCGATGACCTGCTCGTCGTCAGCGACAAGCACTTTCGGCTTCGGCGTAGTAGATGTTGAATCTGCCATGTTAATTTGTCCCCAAAATGAAAGATGCAGTACTCAGTTATAAGTGCAACTACGCCAGCGTGCTTTTACCAATCTTGCTTCCTTAGTAATGATACGCTGGCCTCAGGGTTGATAGACGGACGTGCTGCCTGATTTCAACATCCTTATTTCAAAATCATATAAGAAAAATATATGCAGCCAGTCATCATACGTGCCGAACAGGTTGAAAAATATTACCAGCAGCCGAGCGAGAACCGCATCCAGGTTATCTCTCCGACCGACCTGTCAATTCCTGCTGGTGAGATCATTGCGCTGCTCGGTCCCTCTGGTTCCGGTAAGTCCACCCTGTTGAGGATGTTGACAGGCCTTTCTGCTCCATCGGCGGGTCAGGTTTACTGGCACGAGAAGCCGATTGCGACTGCGGACCCGCACGTTTCAATCGTCTTTCAGAGTTTCGCCCTCTTCCCCTGGCTTACGGTGCTGGAGAATGTTGAAGCTCCGCTGAAGGCACGAGGCATGGAACCAGCCGAAAGGCGCAAGCGCAGCCTGAAGATTCTCGACACAGTTGGTCTGGATGGCTTCCAGGCAGCGTATCCGAAGGAGCTCTCCGGCGGAATGCGGCAGCGCGTCGGGTTTGCACGCGCACTGGTCGTTGAGCCAGAGGTGCTGTTCATGGACGAGCCATTCTCTGCACTCGACGTGCTGACCGCTGAGAACCTACGCTCGGAATTATTGGAATTGTGGCAGAACAAGACAATTCCTACAAAAGCCATCTTCCTGGTCACGCACAACATTGAAGAAGCGGTACTGCTGGCCGATCGAATTATTGTTCTGGGCCGCAATCCGGGCCATGTTCGCACTGATTTCAAGGTCACGCTCTCGCATCCGCGAGATCGCAAGACCACAGCCTTTACTCAGCTAGTGGACTACATCTACAAGGTGCTGACGCAACCGGAAAAGAAGCCGCCAGCATTGCCGCAAACGCTGGGAGGAACCACTGCACGGCAGCCGCGGCAACACTATCAGATGTTGCCTCATGCACGACCAGGCGGAATTGCCGGTCTGCTGGAACTTGTGCTCGACCACGACGGCAAGGACGACATCTACCGGCTTGCGGACGATCTGGCATTTGAGATCGATGATCTATTGCCTATCGTTGATGCTGCACAACTGCTCGGCTTCCTCACCGTCACAGAGGGCGATGCTGCCATTACACCCACAGGAGCGGAGTATGCGAACTCCGAGATTTTGCGCCAGAAAGAGCTGTTCCGCATAGCTGCACTTGAACATGTTCTGCTGCTGCGGCAGATTGTGCGCGCTATCGAAGCGAAGAGCGATCGCTCTGTTCCTGAGGAGTTCTTTCACGACATGCTCGACGAGCAGTTCAGTGAAGAGGAAACCAACCTGCAACTGGAGACGGCAATCAACTGGGGCCGCTACGCTGAGTTGTTTGACTTCGATGCATCGCGCCGCAGGTTCATCCTGCCGGAGAAGAACGAGACCGACGTTGGCGTCTCTGCGGGGATCGATGCGTGATTAACCTGCCGGGCAACTTCAATCCCAATCGCAGCCTGGAGATGTTTGGTCGCTCGCAGGCGCTCAAACGAAGCTGGCCGTTTGTGCTGGACGTTTGCGTCGCGGTCCTGGGATTGGCGTGCTTCTATGGCGTGATGCAGATTGCGAAGTACTGGTTCGGCCATCCTGAGCCGGAGATCGCCATCTCGCTCAGCCCTCATGCGTTGCCTTTATATGCTTTTTACTCGGTCGTGCGGATCGGCCTTGCATATCTGCTGAGTCTTATCTTCGCCGTAGGCTACGGTTACGTTGCGGCATACAGTAAGCGGCTGGAAGGCATCATGATTGCGGGCCTTGACATTCTGCAATCGATCCCGGTGCTGAGCTTTTTGCCCGGAGTAATGCTGGCAATGGTCGCCCTCTTCCCTACCCGGCAACTGGGACTGGAGATGGGCGCGATTGTGCTGATCTTCACCGGTCAGGTGTGGAACATGGCCTTCAGCTTTTACTCCTCGATCAAGAGCATTCCGCGCGAACTAAGCGAAGCATCGAACGTCTACAAATTTTCGCGGTGGCAGCGATTCATCCAGCTTGAGCTTCCCTATTCCACCATTGGTCTGGTTTGGAACTCGATGGTTTCGGTTGCAGGCGGCTGGTTCTTTTTGATGGCCTGCGAGATGTTCGTCCTCGGCAAACATGACTTCCGCCTGCCGGGCCTTGGTTCGTACCTGCAGACCGCGGCGGGCCATGGAAACTTTCGCGCAATTGCATGGGGCCTGTTTACGATGATCGCGATCATCGTCGCGACCGATCAACTGATCTGGCGGCCGGTAATTGCGTGGAGCGACAAGTTCAAATTCGAGCAGGTGGAGAGTACAGCTCGCATCCAGTCTCCTCTATTGCATCTGTTGCAGCACTCGCGGGCGTTACGCAATCTGAAGCGACGCACTATCGTTCCCTTGAGCGAAGACATCTATCGCAAACTGGCAGAATCGCGCAGAAAGCGTCACGCGGCCCTGGCCTCAGAGGATGAAGCAGCGCGGTCGGCCCGCGCGAAGGTTGCGGCAGCGCTTCGAATCCTGCTCACAATTGCCGTAGCGGTCGCAGCGGTATACGCGGCCTGGCAGGCGATTTCCCTGCTGCGCGAGATAAGCTCCGGCCAGTTCGGCGAAGTTCTGAAGGGTGCGCTGGCTACTTTTCTGCGCGTAAACCTGTCACTTCTGCTGGCTGCGGCGTGGACGATTCCAGCGGGCGTTGCGATTGGCTTCAACCCAAGGCTGGCGCGCATTGCGCAGCCGCTGGTACAGGTGGTCGCATCGGTCCCTGCTCCCGCGCTGTTTCCTGTGATTCTGCTGGCGCTCATCCGAATGGGTGGAGGATTAGGCATTGGTTCGATTGCTTTGATGATGCTGGGAACGCAGTGGTACGTTCTGTTCAACGTCATCGCTGGAGCAATGGCGATTCCCTCAGACCTGCGCGAAGTTTCGACGCTGTTCCGCTTTACGGCGATGCAGCGCTGGCGGACGGTGATTCTGCCGGGCATCTTCCCTTACCTGATTACCGGTATGGTGACGGCTTCAGGCGGAGCATGGAACGCCAGCATCATCGCCGAGTACTTCAGCCTGAACAACCACACCTACCAGACGATAGGTTTGGGCGCGACCATCAGTGCGGCCACTGACAGCGGCCAATTTCATCTGCTGCTGCTGGCTACGATTGTGATGGCGCTGATGGTGGTAACGATCAACCGGTTGGTGTGGCGACCGATGTATCGCCTGGCGGAGACGCGGTACAAGCTCGAAGGCTAAGTACCCCTACCTCCCGTACTCAAGTACCTATCGGCAGTGTCAAGAGATAGCGTCGGGAAATGTTGCACTTCAGTCGAGATGCAGTGACTAAATACGCATTTGTGGGGAGGCAGAGCCAAGATGATGAGTCGGGCTTTCAGCCCTCAGTTGTTCTATCTACCTGGGGCTGCGCCCCAGGCTGGTATGAAACGGGCCTTCGGCCCTAAGGCGAAAGGCCCTACAGCTAAGGGATCGCTCTAAAAGCAGATTCCTTAGCTGCGCTACGGAATGGAAATGCAAAGAGAAATACAGGGTCTCTCCACTCCATAACGGACGATAAAATCGTCCGTTGCTCCGGTCGAGATGACGTGTGATTGGGGTATGTGCATCTCACTCATGCACGATGAGACTGGGCATGAATGGGGCACCCGAGCGGTTGTTCCCCATCACCGATTGATGGGACGTGGCGGGGGTGGGAGTTTTGGCTTGCGGAAGGCAAAGATCACCGCAAGCAGAGGCGGGGCCAACAAGACTCCCCAGAACGGAATGATGATTCCGAGCACGATGGGGCCGAAGAAAGCAGCCCACCAGGGCACTCTCGTTGTGCGGTGCAGGACATATGGCCCGATAACCAGACCGTCGAGTATGGCGATAATTCCATAAAGCCCAAGAACAAGCCCAAGGCGCCACTCGTCATGCCCGCTGAAGGCTACTGAAAGCACCGGGCCAATGACGGCGATTGCGCCGCCGAAGTTGGGCACCAGTTGCAGCACTCCGCCAAGAACAGCCCATAGCGGCGCGAATGGAACATGAATCAGTTCCAGCCCAATAAACCACAGGAGGCCGACGATCAATCCATCGAGGGTGACGGCACGCCACCAGTTGATCAGGGCTGTGCCAGCGGTCCGGATATGTGCCGCAGGCGAGGTACGTTGGATCTCTTCGCCGGGCTGGTTCCTGATCTCCATCTCCTTATTCGGCCAGAATATTCAGTGAAATGTCCAATGCTATTCTTAAGTTATGAAGTTCGGCGTTCTGGTCTTTCCGGGGTCCAACTGCGACCACGACACCTATCACGTTGTAGATGCGATTGCGGGCCAACCCGTGACTTTTCTATGGCATGCCTCTGAAGATCTGGAAGGCTGCGATGCCATTCTGGTTCCGGGCGGCTTTGCCTATGGCGACTATCTTCGTACCGGAGCGATCGCCCGGTTTGCGCCGGTGATGCAGTCGGTGAAGCGATTTGCAGAAAATGGCGGGCTGGTGATGGGTATCTGTAACGGCTTCCAGATTCTATGCGAGGCTGGCCTGCTGCCCGGGGCGTTGATGCGTAACGCCGGTCAGAACTACATCTGCAAACAGATATGGCTGCGTACAGAAACTGCCGATTCTCCGTTTACCCATGGCCTAACCAAAGGGCAAGTTCTGCAGATGCCAATCGGCCACATGGAAGGCAATTACTTCTGCGATGCGGACACGCTGGCGAAGCTGAAACAACAGGACCGGATCGCATTCCGCTATGCGACACCTGAAGGTGAGATTACCGCGACTGCAAATCCGAATGGGTCCCTGGAGAATATTGCAGGCATATTGAGCGAAGGCCGCAATGTTCTGGGAATGATGCCGCATCCAGACCGGTCGAGCGAAGCCCTTCTCGGCTCAGCCGATGGTCTACTCCTGTTTCAGTCGATGGCAGATTCTCTGGCAGCAGCAGCGAGATAACGCAGCAGATACGGACGGGCCATGATCGATATTCACCATCACCTTCTGTGGGGTCTTGACGATGGCGCATCGAGTATTGAGATTTCAGTCGAGATGGCGCGAATGGCGGCCGAAGATGGCATCACTCACGTTGCCTGTTCACCTCATGCCAATGGGCAGTACGACTACCGCCCGGAGATCATAGACGAAAAACTGGCAGAGCTGCGGCAGCGGCTGGAAGCCGAAAGAATTACCCTGACGCTCGGCCGCGCCTGCGACTTCCACATGTCGTACGAGAATATTCAGGCTGCGCAGGCGGAGCCGTCACGCTTCAGCATTAATGGCCTGGGATATCTGCTGGTAGAGCTTCCCGACTATGGGATTCCGGCAGGGCTGACTGAGGTCTTCTACCAGATGCGTATCGCGGGACTGACGCCGATTCTTACTCATCCGGAGCGCAACCGCACACTGCAGGACGATCAGGAGATGCTGCTGGACTGGATGCGAGGCGGCATTCTGGTGCAGGTAACGGCGGGATCAATAACGGGCAAGATGGGCCGACGCGCCGAAAAGATGGCGCATGAGCTACTGGAAAAACGCTGGGTACACTTTCTGGCTACCGATGCACACAACATCACATCGCGTCCGCCAAAGATGCGCGAGGCCATGGAGGTCGTCGCACAGAAGTATGGCAAAGAATATGCCGACCTGCTCTGCATTGCGAATCCGATGGCAGCGTTTCAAGGCGCTCCGATGCCGCCGCAGATAGAACCATTGAATCTTTATCCTGAACTGGAAGAAAAGAACTGGTGGCAGAGATTGCTGCGACGATAGCCTAAATAGAGGCTCTCTCCACTGCGCTTCGGTCGAGATGACGTGCGGTATTTGCTTAGGGCAATCCCTCGCAGATTTAAAGCCCCAGGCCGCCATCGATAGC
Source organism: Edaphobacter sp. (assembly GCA_035656355.1). Taxonomy (GTDB): domain Bacteria; phylum Acidobacteriota; class Terriglobia; order Terriglobales; family Acidobacteriaceae; genus Edaphobacter. The sequence goes on along the minus strand of DASRSR010000100.1, from coordinate 34,461 downwards.
CAGCAATTGGCCCGTGATGAAGTGCGGCGCCGTAGCGAAGAAGGTAGCTGCAGCCGCTACGTCTTCCACCGATCCATTCCGTTGCATCGGAGTCTTGCGGGCGAAGTGTTCGTAGGCTTCATCTACTTCGCCTTCGACGATCATGCCGGGAGCAATGCAGTTGACGCTGACCTCCGGTGCCCAGGCCTTGGCCATGGTTTTGGACAGCATATGCAAAGCAGCCTTCGAGGTGCAGTAGTGCCCGTGCGTGGCCCAGGGATGCAAGCCTCCCAGCGAGCCGATGTTGATGATGCGTCCGCGTGCAGCTTTGAGATGTGGGTGAGCCGCACGTGCCATAAGAAACGGTGCGCGGGTGTTGGTGGCGAACATATCATCCCATTGCGCGACGGAGATCTCTTCCAGCGCCACAGACTCGAATATCCCGGCGTTGTTGACCAGAATGCCGAGCTGACCGAACTCTTCCATGACCGCTGCTACGGTCTGATCGATGTCTTCGGGATTGCGCAGATCGCAGCGGATAGCCAGGGCATTGACATCAAGTGCTGCCAAAGCGCGCACAGTAGCCTCGGCTTCAGGCTGCGAACCAAGATAGGTGATGGCAATGTTTGCGCCATTCTCTGCGAGCGCCAGCGCGATGGCGCGGCCGATTCTTTTGGCTGCGCCGGTGATAAGAGCGGTCCTGCCTGCCAGCGGCTTGTTCATGTTAAAACTGCGGCGCAGTAGAGGCTGGCGGTTGAGTCGCTGGTTTGGGACGGATTGGCTCCTGTACGCCTGGCTTACGCTCGGAGAGCTTACCGTGATTGTCTTCGTACGCGGAGATCTGTTCCTGCGGACGCAGCATCTGGATTGAGATTTCCTTGGTCGGCTGATCCACCTCGTAAGTCTGGCCAAAGGTAGAGAAGCCATTGGCAATAACCTGAACCAGAACTGTACTGCCGGTGGGAATGATATCGACCACGGCTTTGCCCTCGGGGTCGGTCTTGACCTCAAGGTTGCCGAGATCTTTGCCGTCGCGCGTGGGATTGAAGACAACCCCGGCATTGGGAATAGGCTTGCCGTTCGACTTCTTCGTCACCGTCACCTCAATCCGTGATGTTGGCGGCGGCGCCTTGTACTTGCGGCCACGATAGTGGTCTTGTCGTGCAAAGGCCTGACCGCAGGCGAACAGCGCAAAACAAAGAACGAAGCCGAAGAGGTGAAGCGTGCGACGCGAGAACATGGGGCTATTTTAGCGTGTCGGGGGCATGGGTCGAGTATTTATGTGAATACGGAAACAAAGGCAAAATACAGGGATGTCTCCACTCCGGCCTGCGGCGCCTCCGGTCGAGATGACGTCCCTTAAATGAAACGTATTCGCGCCTTAGCCTCGTGCTGGTTTCACCTGTCCGAGTCGAAGATGGGGCACGGATTTTATGCTCAACGCAAAACTTGCGCGAATTTCACTCAGATTTCATCGCTGAAGTTGACACATCCTATGCGACTCGATTAAGTTAGCAATCGGAAGGCTTGAGTGCTAACCAACGAAAGTACGGGCCGGTTCCACCCCATTTCGCTGTAGTTTCTGGGCAGTCACCAGAGAATTACGCGGATTTCAGCCGCGAACAGAAGCTATGTTCGCCAGGATGAAGCAAACTTTGCGACTCAATCGCAACTGAACCTAAATTGCACCAAGGAGATGGTAACAATGTCCAAGACAGCATTTACACCGCTGCACGACCGCATTCTGGTTCGCCGTGTGGAAGAGGGCGAGAGCGTTCGCGGTGGCATCATCATTCCCGATAGCGCCAAAGAGAAGCCACAACAGGGCGAAGTGATCGCGGTAGGCAAAGGCAAGTCGAACGACGAGGGCAAGGTGTTTCCGCTCGACGTTAAAGCTGGCGACAGCATCCTGTTCGGCAAGTACTCCGGCACCGAGATCAAGCTGGACGGCGAAGAGTTTCTGATTATGCGCGAGGAAGAAGTTCTCGGCATTTTGAAGAAGTAACTCTTCGACGGTGTACCGCGGCTTTTTGCCGCTTGGCTGGCGTTTTCTAGCGCTTTATTAAAAACATTTTGATTGGTCGCTGACCAATACAGGAGCAAAGCAATGGCAAAACAGATTTTGCACGGAGAAGATTCGCGTCAGGCGATTCTGCGCGGCGTCAACACACTGGCCGACGCAGTGAAGGTGACCCTTGGTCCCAAGGGCCGCAACGTCGTTATCGAGAAGAAGTTCGGTTCCCCGACGATCACCAAGGACGGCGTCACTGTTGCCAAGGAGATTGAACTGGGCAATGCGCTGGAGAACATGGGCGCTCAGATGGTGCGTGAGGTTGCGTCAAAGACCTCGGATGTTGCCGGCGACGGAACAACAACTGCAACCGTTCTGGCACAGGCCATCTACCGCGAGGGCGTCAAGACGGTGGCCGCCGGCGCAAATCCGATGGCGCTGAAGCGTGGCATCGACAAGGCTGTCGAGGCCATCATCGGCAAGCGCGATGAGCATGGCATTGCCCAGGGTGGCGCGCTGAGCAAGCTTTCGAAGCCGGTTTCCGGCGACATGATCGCTCAGGTGGGAACCATCTCGGCCAACTCTGACTCGCAGATCGGTGTGATTATCGCCGAGGCGATGAAGAAGGTGGGCAAGGATGGCGTTATCACTGTTGAAGAGTCGCGCACGATGGAGACACAGCTCGACGTGGTTGAGGGCATGCAGTTCGACCGCGGGTATCTGTCGCCTTACTTCGTCACCGATGCAGAGCGCATGGAAGTTGCGCTGGAGAACCCCTACATCCTGATCTATGAGAAGAAGATCTCGTCGATGAAGGACTTGCTGCCCCTGTTGGAGCAGATTGCCCGCACCGCGAAGCCGCTTGTCATTATTGCTGAGGACGTGGACGGCGAGGCCCTGGCGACCCTGGTGGTCAACAAGCTGCGCGGCACGCTGAACGTGGCCGCAGTCAAGGCCCCTGGCTTTGGCGACCGCCGCAAGGCGATGCTGCAAGACATTGCCATCCTGACCGGTGGCAAGGCGATCACTGAGGACCTCGGCATCAAGCTTGAGGGCGTCAAGATCGAGGACCTGGGCACTGCAAAGCGCGTGACCATCGACAAAGACAACACGACCATCGTTGACGGTGGCGGCAAGGATGGCGACATCGAAGGCCGGGTGAAGGAGATCCGCGCTCAGATCGACAAGACCACCTCCGACTACGACCGCGAGAAGCTGCAGGAGCGGCTGGCCAAGCTGGTAGGTGGCGTTGCCGTCATCAAGGTCGGTGCAGCTACCGAGACCGAGATGAAGGAGAAGAAGGCCCGCGTTGAGGACGCAATGCACGCAACCCGCGCGGCTGTCGAGGAAGGCATTGTTCCGGGTGGCGGTGTTGCCCTGGTTCGTGCAGCTTCGGCTGTGGATGACGTCATCAAGGGGCTTGAGGGCGACGAAAAGATCGGTGCGAACATCATCCGTCGCGCGATTGAAGAGCCTCTGCGCATGATCGTCTCGAACGCAGGCGAAGAGGGCGCTGTGGTGATTGGCAAGATTCACGACTCGAAGGAGCCCAACTTCGGCTACAACGCCGGAACCGGCGCCTACGAGGACCTTGTGAAGGCCGGTGTCATCGACCCGACCAAGGTGACCCGCACTGCCCTGCAGAACGCGGCCTCCATCGCTGGCTTGATGCTGACCACCGAGGCCATGATCTCGGAGATTCCGGAGAAGAAGGAAGCTCCGGCTCCCGGCGGACACGGCGGCGGTATGGACGGCATGTACTAAGCCTCAGAAGCTGGAAAGCCCCGGAGTTTTCTCCGGGGCTTTTTGCTGCCTCAGAGTCAGTTGCGAAAAGATGATTTAATTGAGCCATGCCCCACTCTCCTGTAATTGGAATTCTCGCCCTGCAGGGCGCTTACGAGGCCCATGCCCGCGTGCTGAAGTCGCTAGGCGCGACGGTCAGGATGGTTCGCGTACCTGCCGAGCTTGAAGGAATTAATGGGCTGGTGATGCCTGGCGGCGAATCGACGACGATGCTTAAGTTTCTAGAAAACAATGGCTTTTTCGAGGTTCTTCAATCGTTTGTTCAGGAAACCCCGACGTTTGGCACCTGCGCAGGCTGTATTCTGCTGGCAAAAGAAGTTGAACATCCGAAGCAGAAGTCACTGGGAGTGCTGGACATAACGGTTGAGCGAAATGCGTATGGAAGGCAGATTGATTCAACGATTCTGACCGCTCCGACAGAGTTGCCGGGCAATCCACTCGAAATGGTCTTCATTCGCGCACCCAGGATTACTCGCGTGGGAGCGGGTGTCGAGGCCTTGGCAAGCAGAGATGAATTCCCTGTTCTGGTGCGGCAGGAACATCTGCTGGCGGCGACGTTTCATCCTGAGCTGGGACATGACACGCGTGTTCATCAGCTCTTTCTCGACCTCGTCCGTGAACATGCACAGAAGACTTCGACCTAGCCAACGTGCCACCGCCGTATGCCAAGCCAGACGGCAAGCGCGATGAATTGAGCGCAGAAGCACCATTCGATGATGACTTCAATCGTGGAATGGTGGGGATGGCTGAAAGCCAAAAGCAATGCAAAAAGTATCACCACGCTGATAAGCATGACGTTTCGGCCATAGTAGCTCGTGCGAAGCGGAAGGGACTTTCTGGTGGGCACCTTCGCTGCGACACGCGCTGCAAAATCGTGAGGAATGGAAATCTCCGGACATTTCTCCAGGGCGATAGTAATCCGCTCGTCGAGAGTGAGCTGTTTTATAGATTCGTCGCGCATACGGTTTCCCTTCCCTGTAGTTTGCCGGCTTGCAGCGCTTCGCGCAGTTTTTTGCGTCCACGATGCAGATGAGTCCGGACAGTGCCGATCGGCATTCCGAGTGCTGCCGCAATTTGCTCGTAACTTCGTTCTTCCTGATGGTAGAGCACAAGAATACTGCGCTCGATACTACTGAGCTTTTGTAGGTGCTTTTCAACGCTCATTTGGAACTCCCGCTCTTCCATCTGCTGCTCGGCATTGCGGCCAGGATGAGGCAAACGATCTTCCCATGCACTTTCGTCCTCTGATATTGAGATCAGTGGACGATCGCTGCGCCGACGGCGCTTCCACTCATCCTGTGCCACGTTGACCGCGATGCGATAAAGATAGGTGGTTATCAAAGCTTCGCCGCGGAAGCTGGGTAGAGCGCGATAGAGTCGCAGGAAAACCTCCTGTGCCAGATCGTCGATATGTTCGCGGCTGCCTGTCAGTCGAAACAAAGTGCGAAAGACCATCGCCTGATGGTCCTGCACGATCTGCTCGAAGCTAAGGTTAGCGTTCACCGAGAAAGTTAGACCTGAGGTTGCATGGAAAGTTTCATTCGCGGCGATGAAACTTTGCAAGCGGTGCTCAGTCAAACGGTGGCAGGAAAGAGAGGTTACAGAATGGAAATACTTACTTCACCGATTATGATTCCGCTGGGGGCTTTTCTGGTCGCCATTGTCGCGATTGTCAGTGGAATATGGTCGCAAGCGAATGCTCGGCGCGTAAAAGCGGACCAACGAATAGCAATGATTGCTCGGGGTATGTCGATTGAGCAGATTGAACAGTTGCTGGGAACCAGTAGCGAAGAAGAGATGCATCCACCGAAAGATCCGCTTAGAAGCCTGAGCAATGCTCGCCGCGCAGGAATCGTGCTGGTATCGTCCGGAATTGGAATAATTCTATTCTTCGTCTGCCTTACAGCTATCGTCGATAGGCGGCAAGTGCTATCGGGCGCCGCAGCAGGGCTTATACCCCTGGCAATCGGCATCGGATTCTTTATTGACTATCACCTGCAGAAGCGCGAACTCTCGCGCTTCGGCATGGAGGTGGACGCAGAAACGGCTTCGAATTAGCGGCTATTTCGTAGGTGCTTTTTCAAAAAATCCAGAGAGCGCTGGCGGGCGAGTTTGGCAGCTTCGGGGTGATAGCTGGTGTGGACATCGCGGTTGAAGGCGTGTTCTGCGCCCTCGTAGACGAAGATCTCAACATCGGGATTGGCCTTGTGGACGGCCTCTCTCTGGTCGGCTCCAATGTGGGAGTCTGCACCACCGAAGTGCAGCATGACCGGGCAGGAGGGCTTCTCCGTGGCGTACTTGCCAATGCCGCCGGGATAATAGCCAACGCAGCAGCCGAGATGCATCCCGACCTTTTCGCCACGGGTGGCAGAGATCCAGCTCATGAGGCCACCGAAGCAGAATCCGAGCACGCCGATCTTTTCTCCTGAGGACTGGAGGTTCTCGTAGGCGGCGGCGATGTCCAGCAGCGCGGTTTCAGGATTAAGTTTTTTCCAAAGCGCGTTGGCTTTGGTGCTGTCTTCGCCGGTGTACTTCAACTCGACGCCGCGCTCATAGCGATCGAAGAGGGCGGGGGCGAGTACAAGAAAGCCGTCCTTGGCATATCCGTCAGCGACACTGCGGATGTGCTCGTTGACACCGAATATCTCCTGTACCAAAACCAATGCGGCGATGGGATCACCCTTAGGGCGGCTTAGATAACCCTTCAGTTTGTGCCCATCCGGCGCTTCCAAATCCAGCCATTCGCTCATCTCAATCACCTCGTTTGGGATGTATCTTTTCAGAACCCTGATTAGGTTCCTCAGGGGCTAAAGCCCCATCGATTTCAGATGTCTACGGCACGGCTGAAACCATGCCCTTAACAAAACGTGAACTTGGTCAAAGTCTCCTTAGAGTAGATGCAAAATCAACGCACATCCGTTTTTCCCGCGTAGCCGTGCATCTCGGCGGTCCAGCGAAGAAAGCGGAGAAACTGACGTTTCTCTTTCCAGAAGAGGCTAAGGAAATCGCGCAGGCCGACTGTGGAGGCAGGTTGCCCCGAGTACGTCTCAAGGCGCCAGCGCAGGTACGGGCTTCGCCAAGGACGCAGCCGGTCACCGCGCGTCGCGTTCCATAAAAACCAGAGTGCTCCCATAGGTATCCACTTGTAAGTATAGAGAAATGCGCCGCAGAGGTGAGCTTCTGCGATGACCGGCTGAATGGGAGGAAGGCCAATACAGGGATCTCTCCACTACGCCGCTATGCGGTTCCGGTCGAGATGACGTGGGTTAACGAAGGTGCAAATGTCAACCGCAAATCCTTCGTCTCCGGCGGCGAAGATGCCGCCACCGCTCAGGATGACATTCTGAAATACAGGATCGTGAAAGGATAACAATACTGAGGAGTTAATGGCGGGGGCCGTTTCCACGCTCCCACGGGCGTGGACCTACAGGATCATCCTGCCACTTCTTCCGACGTCCGATAAAAAACATGACGAGGCCGAAGATAAACATGATGAGGCCCCAGCCGAGGTTCATGTTGATGCCCATCGACTTCTCGTAGATCAGAGCGTTGCCCCGGGTAAGGAAGCCATAGATGCTAATCATTCCACCTGTTACCAGGAAGATAAGACCGAGGGGGACGCGGATGTCGAGACCCATGAGTTACTCCAGGTGCTAGTTGTTTGTTCCTGGTTGTTGGTTATTGGCTTTCAATTGGCAACTATCAACCAGCAACTGTTTTTAAGCGAAGACGAGGTTTAGGACAACGAGAATGGCCAGAACCACAACGGCCAGCGTTGCCGGTTTCTGATACCAGCTTAGATGTTCTTCCGCAGGTTTAGGTGTCAGCGAGTAAACCAGGCCAACCAGTTCGCCTTCCTGACGAGGGCGAGTGGCAAGACTGACCACGATGGTGACCAGGAGGTTGACCGAGAAGGCGAAGATGGCGGTCCAGAAGTTCTGCGCCATATCGCTTGGATAGCGATGCACAATTGCGATCCATCCGCCGTGCATTCCCGGCACAGCGTCGGCGGGAATGGTAAGGCCGTGATGGACAAGAGCTGCCGCGGTACCGGAGATCAGGCCGGTAAAGGCACCGTGGCCGGTAGTGCGCTTCCAGAACATGCCCAGCAAAAACGTGGCGAACAGAGGCGCATTCACAATGGAGAAGACCAGTTGCAGCGCGTCCATGATGTTGTTGAAGTTGGTAACGGCATACGCGGCGGCGATGGAGAGGATGACGCCTCCGACGGTCGCCATGCGGCCCATCCAGAGATAGTGCTCGTCGGTTCCCTTCTTGTTGATGTAGGCCTGATAAATGTCGTATGTCCAGACGGTGTTGAACGCGGTGACATTGCCGGCCATGCCCGACATGAAGCTGGCGAGCAGCGCCGTCAGGCCCAGACCGAGAAGGCCGGTAGGAAAGAAGTTAAGCAGCATCATGGGGATGGCGAGATCGTAGTTGTAAACGGGATAGCCATTGGAATCGACGATGGGGCGGCCGTTCAGAGGATTCATCTTCTGCGGAATGATTCCGTGGGGATGCTGCTCGTCGAGCGGAAGCACATGGCCGTTGGGCGCGGTGGTGGAGTAAACCGCCGGATGCTTGACGCCCATGTGCGAGGTCACGCTGACGGCGATGAGACCGGGCAAGATGACCAGAAAGGGAAAGAACATCTTCGGGATCGCGGCGATCAGCGGAACGCGGCGGGCTGAGACCTCGGAGTCAGCCGCCATGGCGCGCTGAATGACAAGAAAGTCCGTGCACCAGTATCCAAAGCTGAGCACAAAACCAAGGCCCATGGCGAGGCCAACCCACTCGACGCCGAGCGTGTTAGCAGAGGCGTGTGCCATGCCGTGCCAGGAGTGCGTCATATTGGCAGGCAGGGTGCGCTTGATTCCCTCCCATCCGCCGACGTTGCGCAGGCCGATCCAGACCAGCGGCGCGAAGCCCGCGACGATCAAGAAGAACTGAAGGACCTCGTTGTAGATGGCGCTGGTAAGGCCGCCGAGAAAGATATAACCGAGGACGATAATGGCGGAGAGAAAGACCGAGACATGGAAGATGTACTGGTCTGGGATGATGCCGTGGAAGAGGCCGAGCGTCTGGATGAGTAGCGCCATGGCATACATGGAGATGCCGGAGCTGAAGACGGTCATAATGGCGAAGGAGAAGGCATTGACCGCTCGCGTTTTTTCATCAAAACGCATTCGCAGATATTCGGGTACAGAACGCGCCTTGGAGCCGTAGTAGAACGGCATCATGAAAATGCCGACAAAGACCATGGCCGGGATTGCGCCGATCCAGTAGAAGTGGCTGGTGATGATGCCGTATTTGGCGCCCGAGGCGCCCATGCCGATGACTTCCTGTGCACCCAAGTTTGCCGAGATAAATGCAAGACCGCAGACCCATGCCGGAATAGCACGCCCGGCGAGAAAGAAATCGTTGCTGGTGCGCATGTAACGTTTCAGGGCAAAGCCGATGCCCAGAACGAAGACGAAGTAGACCAGCATGATGAGCCAGTCGATGATCGATAGTGTCACTGTGCCTCTGTAAAAGCTGAACTTTGGTTCGGACGCTCAGGCTCGACTTTAAACTGTTGAGCGCAGCGAGTCCAGAAAAAATAGGCTATTTGCCCGAGTTGACCGCATCGACGGACGAAACTATATCTCCCAGGGGGCTAAAGCCCAAGTTCTTAGATCACGTTCGCGGCACGGGTAAACCGGTGCCCTTAACAGAACGCCTGCTTTCAAACAGAAAGAAACCCGGCGATGATGCCGGGTTCTTTCCGCATAAATGTGAGAATTACTTTGCATCTTTGGGTGGCTGCAGGCTGTGAAGGACATCGAGCAAGTCCTTGCCAACCGTACGCGTCTTGGCAATCGCATCGGCGAGAGGAATATCGGAGATCTGTGTGCCGCGCAGCACAACCAGGCGGCCGAACTTTTCGGCGTGAACCAGATCAATAGCGGCGACTCCATAACGGGTAGCGAGCATACGATCATATGCGGTAGGCGTGCCGCCGCGCTGGGTATGGCCGAGATTGACACTGCGGGTCTCGAAGCCGGTGCGCTTCTCAATCTCTTCGGCGAGCGCCTGGCCGATGCCGCTGAGGCGCGGGTGACCAAACGAGTCCACCGATGTATCGTGCGTGGCTACCGTCCCTTCGGGGAACTTTGCTCCCTCGGCGACAACGACGATGGAGAATTTTTTGCCATGTTCGCGGCGGTATTTGATGAGGCGGCAGGTCTCTTCGATGTCGATGGGGACCTCGGGCACACAAACAACGTCCGCGCCGCCGGCGATCCCGGAGGTGATAGCGATCCAGCCGGCATCACGTCCCATGACCTCGCAGACGAGGACACGGCTGTGTGACTCGGCGGTGGAGTGCAGGCGGTCTACCGCCTCGGTGGCAATCATCACAGCGGTATCGAAGCCAAAGCAGGCATCGGTGCCGCTGAGGTCGTTGTCGATGGTCTTGGGAACGCCGACACAATTGACTCCATGTTCGCCGAGCGCCACGGTAATAGATTGCGTATCGTCTCCACCCAATGCGATGAGGGCGTCAAGCTTGTTGCGCTTGATCGTCTCCAGGCACTTCTCAAATCCACCTGGAACTTTTTTCACGTTGGTTCGTGAAGAGCGCAGGATGGTACCGCCCTTTTGCAGAATGCCGGAGGTCGTCTCCATATTCAGGGGCATGGTGATGTCTTCGATGACGCCCCGCCACCCTTCCATAAAGCCGATAAACTCATCGCCATAGTGCTGAATTCCTTTGCGCACCGCTGCGCGAATGACAGCGTTCAAACCGGGGCAATCGCCGCCGCCAGTCAACATTCCAATCCGCATCAAAAGTTCTCCTTTATATCAATAGAAAAATCATACGCCGGGAGCGGCCGCTATACGGTGGCCTCAACCCGGTTTGCGTGAAGCGTTTGCAGAGCGACAACGTTGAGCGTGCCGCGCTGCAGGGCCGCAATACCTTCGGCTGCCGCACGTGCCGCAGCCAGAGTCGTAATGGTTGGAATACGGGCGAAGACCGCAGCACGACGAATTGCCTGCTCGTCGAAGAAGGTGTCCTGCCCGCGTGGTGTGTTGATGATGAGTTGAATTCTGTCGCCCTTGATAAAGTCAACGACGTTTGGACGGCCTTCTTTTACCTTGTAGACCCGCTCTGGCTGCAACCCCGCCTTCTCGAGTACGGCGGCTGTTCCGTGGGTGGCTACCAGGTGGAAGCCCATCTCGATAAATTGCTTTGCCAGTGGGACCGCGGCTTGCTTGTCATGGTCATTGACGCTGAGAAAAACTGTTCCTTGTAGCGGGAGCTGTTGTCCTGCGGCGATCTGAGCCTTGGCAAATGCTTCGCCGAAGTTGTCGGCTACACCCATCACTTCTCCAGTGGACTTCATTTCGGGTCCAAGGACCGTATCGACGCCCGGGAACTTGCCCCAGGGGAAGACAGGCGACTTCACAAAGTAGTGCGAGCCGGTGCCAAGGTCCTTGCCGCTGGCCACAGCTTCCGGCAGAAGGTCCTTCAGCTTGCGCCCAACCATGATTCGTGAGGCGATCTTTGCCAGCGGCACGCCAGTGGCCTTGGAGACGTAAGGCACAGTACGCGATGCGCGCGGGTTGACCTCGATGACGTAAACCTTGCCGCGCTGGATAGCGAACTGGATGTTTACCAAACCGCGAACATTGAGTGACATTGCCAGCTTTCGCGTATATTCGCGAATGGTGTTGAGTACATCGTCGCTGAGATCGACCGAGGGCAGCACGCAGGAAGAGTCGCCGGAGTGGATGCCGGCCTCTTCGATGTGCTGCATGATGCCGGCGATGACAACATCATCGCCATCGCAGAGCGCATCGACGTCGCACTCAACCGCTTCTTCAAGGAAGTGGTCGATCAGCACCGGCCGCTCCTGCGAATACTCGATTGCTGTGCTCATGTAGCGGACGACGGCATCATCGTCGTAAGCAATGACCATAGCGCGTCCACCCAGAACATAGGAAGGCCGCACCAGCACCGGATAACCGACGCGGTTTGCACCTTCCACGGCTTCAGCGACGCTGGTTGCCATCGCGCCCTGTGGCTGCGGAATCTTCAGGTCTTCAATGAGCTTGCCGAAGCGCTTGCGGTCTTCGGCCAGGTCGATGGACTCGGGCGAGGTGCCAATGATTGGGACGCCTGCATTCTTTAGCGGCAGGCTGAGGTTCAACGGAGTCTGGCCGCCGAACTGCACAATCATGCCGATGTCGGCCTTCGATGTAGCTTCGTGTTCGTATACCGCGAGTACATCTTCAAGCGTCAATGGTTCAAAGTAGAGACGGTCGCTGGTGTCGTAGTCGGTCGATACCGTCTCTGGATTGCAATTGACCATGATGGTCTCGTAGCCATCTTCGCGCAGCGCAAAGGCAGCATGGCAGCAGCAGTAATCGAATTCGATTCCCTGCCCGATGCGATTAGGACCGCTACCCAGAATGATGATCTTCTTGCGCTGTGTTGGCGTGGCCTCGTCCTCTTCGTCGTAGCAGCTATAGAGGTAAGGAGTGTAGCTCTCGAACTCACCGGCACAGGTGTCAACCATCTTGTAGACCGGCTGTACGCCCAGCTTTTTGCGCAATGCGCGGACGGCCGCGGTGCCTTCGGCCCCGGTAAGTCCCCAGACGGCGGCGAGCCGCTCATCGGAGATGCCCATGCGCTTGGCAGTGCGAAGCTGGTCTGCGGTAACCGTCTCCATCGAAGCATTCCCAATGAACTTGATCTCGTCGGTGATCTGCTTCATCTGGTGCAGAAACCACGGGTCCATGCCCGTCATGCGCGCAACTTCGCGGACGGTCATATTGCGCTCGAAGGCGTACCGAATATAAGCCAGGCGGTCGGGATGCGGCGTGACCAGGCGCTGGGTCAGGCGGCGCGGCTCGATATTGTCGGCGGTGGCCTTCTTACCCGTCTCAAGAGAACGCACTGCCTTCATCAGAGCTTCCTTGAAGGTGCGGCCGATGGCCATGACTTCGCCGACAGACTTCATCTGCGGGCCGAGGCCCTCATCCACTCCGGGAAATTTCTCAAACTGCCACTTGGGAATTTTGACCACAACATAGTCGATGGTCGGCTCGAAGCAGGCCGGAGTCGCGCGCGTGATGTCATTCTGAAGCTCATCGAGCGTATAGCCGACTGCCAGACGCGCGGCAATCTTTGCGATGGGAAATCCCGTGGCCTTCGACGCCAACGCAGAAGAGCGCGAGACACGCGGGTTCATCTCGATGACGGTCATGCGCCCATTCATCGGATTAACCGCAAACTGCACATTGCTGCCGCCAGTCTCGACGCCAATCTCGCGGATGACATTAATCGCGGCATCGCGCATCACCTGATACTCGCGATCTGTCAACGTCTGGGCCGGGGCGACTGTGATTGAATCGCCAGTGTGCACGCCCATCGGATCGAAGTTCTCAATCGAGCAGACGATGATGACGTTGTCTTTCAGGTCGCGAACGACCTCAAGCTCGTATTCCTTCCACCCGAGGACGCTCTCTTCGAGCAGGCACTCGTGCACAGGCGAAAGATCGAGTCCGCGCGCAAGAATTTCCATCAACTCTTCGCGATTGTAGGCAATGCCACCGCCGGAGCCGCCGAGTGTAAACGATGGGCGGATGACCACGGGGAAACCGATCTTACCGGCAAACTCCAACCCATCACGAATATTGTTCACGAGCTGCGAGCGAGGCATGTCCAGCCCGATTTTGTTCATTGCATCCTTGAACAACAGGCGGTCTTCGGCCTTTTTGATTGCTTCCAGTTTCGCGCCGATCAACTCAATACCCAGCTTGTCCAACAGGCCCGAATCCGCGAGCGCAACGGCGAGATTCAGCGCGGTCTGCCCGCCAACAGTCGGCAGAACAGCAAATTTGCCTGAACTGGCGGTCATCATCTCGGCTTCGATACGAAGAATCTCTTCAAGGTATGCGACACTCAACGGTTCAATATAAGTGCGATCTGCAACCTCGGGGTCAGTCATGATCGATGCTGGGTTGGAGTTGACCAGCACCACCTCGTAGCCCTCGGCTTTGAGCGCCTTGCAGGCCTGCGTGCCGGAGTAGTCGAACTCCGCTGATTGCCCAATCACAATCGGCCCTGAGCCGATCACCAGAATCTTCGCGATGTCATTCCTGCGTGGCATTTATTCCCCGTTTGTCAAAACTCTTGCTTTTAATGCGGTCAGTAGCAGATGAAATGAAAGCTCAGGAGACGGTTCCCGATATATCCCATGTGCCCCGTCAGCTTTGGATGACGTAAGCAAACATGCGTTATCGTAGTGTCGATCCCGAACGAGCTTTGTGAGAAGAATTTCATATCGTTTGGTGTAAGAAGCCCCATCGAATTCCGGAAAAACTTTGAAATGGCTTTGTTTTACACCGATGGGTCTGTTTGATTCGGGAGCATCTTCCAACAACATGAAATATCCAAGCCATGGCCGGGGAGACGGAGCAAAGGCTCCTTCGCGATACGCGGCCCACAAGTCTGTGGCACTTCCCAATGCTTCTTCGGTCCGGTTGTTAAAGTTATTTCCAAAAGAACCAACCTGAGACTTGAATTCAAGTGCGGCAACAAGCCGATTGTTCGATACAACGAGCAGGTCCCAGCACTTCTCCGGTCTGTACCATCCTGGAATCTCAACCATCCGGTCGCAGTAGATGCTTGGACGATCCAGTCCCGACTCTTCCATAAAGTCGCATACGAGGTCAGCAAATCCCTGCAATTGCTTACCGCCTGTAACCGCGCTCCGCGAACCGGCATCCTTTTGCCCTGATCGGGTTCCTTGCTTATCTGACTGGCTGGATCGAGTCACCCAGAAATGCTGCACGGCCTGTTTCAGCCTTGCCTCCCATCGTGGATCGAGTGTCATATCTCACGCTCCTCCACGATAACCGGCGCAGTGAATAGGCAGCCTGTTTCCTGATGCAAACGGGTGGCAGCAAAATTGAAATACGCTTGCTGCACCTCATATCCAATACTGTTTCTTCCGGAACGCGCGGCGGCGATGCTGGTAGTTCCCGTGCCGCTGAATGGGTCCAGCACAATGTCTCCCACGAAACTGAACATCCGGATGAGACGTTCCGCCAACTCTGTCGGATAAGGTGCAGGATGATGTCGGGTTGATTCTCCTGTAAGCCCAGTCCAGATTTGCTGAAACCACTTCTGGTAATTGTCAGAACTAATTACGCTCAGGATTCGTGCAGCAGTATCCGGCTTGCGGTATCCTCCCGGCTTGCGAAACATAAGAATGTATTCAATGTCGTTCTTGATGACAGAATTTGGCTCGTAGGGTTTCCCGAGAAAACCTCCGCCGCCTGCTTCATAGGCGGCATTTGCAATCTTATGCCAGATAATTGGTGCCAAATTGTCAAAGCCTATTTTTCTGCATCTATCCTGAATACTTGCGTGCAGAGGAACAACGGTATGCCGTCCCTCATTCTGCCTGCGGGACAGACAAACGTCCCCAACGACACAAACCACGCGCCCCCCCGGAATAAGCGCCTCATAACACCGATCCCAGACACGATCCAGTTCCGAGAGAAACGAATCATAGTCTGGTATGTGACCCAATTGCCGGTTGCTGTCGTCATACCTCTTCAATGTCCAATAAGGGGGCGAGGTTATGATGAGATGAACTGAATTCGGTGCGATGCTGTTCATCTCCCGCGCATCACCATGAACCAGGTAATGGGTCGTGGGAATATTCCGGATGGCGTCTTCGATGCTGCCTAGTTTGGTAATGTCTTTTGCAAGCTCGGGGATAAACGTCTGCTTTACCACCTCCGCCCTGAGTCCGTCCGGTACAAATGATGCCAAATGGACTTGAGGGAAATTGAGCTTCCTTAACGGCACCGATGGCCTATGCAGAACCGGCGAGGCACTCATTTCTTCCACTCTTCCATCATCTTGCGGAAGTCTTTGAAGAGGTAATGTGAATCGTGCGGTCCAGGGCTGGCTTCCGGATGGTATTGCACACTGAACATCGGATCCGACTTGTGCCGCAAACCAGCCAGGGTGTTGTCATTCAGGTTGGTGTGTGTGCGCTCCACGTTTGCCGGCAGCGACTCCGGATCGACATTGAAGTTGTGGTTCTGCGCTGTAATCTCAACCTTGCCCGTGCGGTGATTCATGATGGGGTGGTTGCCGCCGTGATGACCGAACTTGAGCTTGTAGGTTTTGCCGCCGAGCGCCAGGCCAAAGAGTTGATGTCCGAGGCAGATTCCAAAGATGGGCACCTTGCCCTGAAGCTTCTTTACGTTTTCAACTGCGTAGCCAAGCGGCTCCGGATCGCCCGGACCATTTGAGAAGAAGACGCCGTCCGGATTCATTTTGAGGACTTCTTCGGCAGACGTATTCGCGGGAACCACGGTTACGCTGCAATTCTCGCGCGTCAACATGCGCAGAATGTTTTCCTTGATGCCGAAGTCATAAGCGACCACATGCATCTGCTTGCCGTCATCCTGCGATGCAGTCAGCAGAGTGTCTCCAGTCTGATTTTTCGGCTCACTGGCATCCCATTTGTACGGAGCTTTGGTGGTAACGATGGAGGCGAGATCGGTGCCTTCCATTTTTTTAATCGCGCGCGCCTTCGCGACTAAAGCATCGACGTCAAGGTTCTCTCCGCTGGCGATGACTCCCCGCATCACTCCATTGGCACGCAGATGCCGCACCACGGCGCGTGTGTCGATCTCTGCGATAACGGGAACACCGTAACGCTCAAGATATTCGTCGGCGACCTGGGTGGAGCGCCAGTTCGAGCTGACCGGCGAAAACTCGCGCACCACCAGACCCTCGATATAAGGATGTTTTGCCTCCGCATCTTGAGGCGTAGTTCCATAGTTTCCGATGTGCGGATTGGTGAGAACCACAATCTGACCCGCATAGGAGGGATCGGTAAAGATCTCCTGATAGCCGGTCAAAGATGTATTGAATACCACTTCGCCAGACCGTTCCGTCTGCGCGCCAAAGCTTTTGCCACGAAAGATGCGCCCGTCTTCCAGCGCCAGGATTGCCTGCATTGCCTCTCCGAAGGAGTGGATTTTATAGATTCTAACAGCTTTTTGCGCAGATGGAGAGAGCTTTCCTTCGACATCGCTGCAAGTAATGGAGAATCAGACAAAAATCCAGGCAGCCTCAGCTGCGAACTGACTATCTGCCGGGGATCTCGATGGTGTTTTCGATATCGGAGGATTCAAGCTGTCGTTCAACATCCACCAGAACATCGTCGCCCTCAATTCGCAGTGGGACAACATCGACACGATGGTTAGGCGGATATCCGGATTCACCGGTTTTGCAGTCGAAAGTCCACGAGTGCCACGGGCAGACAACAGAGTTGCCTTCAATCCATCCCTGGCCCAACGGGCCCTGCCGGTGAGGACAGATATTGTCGAGCGCTGCCAGCTTGCCGTTGACGTTTGCCAGGCAAATCTCTCTTCCTTCCGCCTCAGCCTCTACTACTTTTCCCTCTGCGGGAGCTTCCTGCAACCCGCATAACCGGACCCACTGCGCCACACCCAATCCTCCACTTTCTATTTTAGCGATTTGCCCTCCCGGGCTCTCGTGCGCCGCGCGGCGGATGCTAAAGTGCATACATAAACATTCGTAATGCCCCGCCCTTCTGCCAAGCCGCCCAAACGAACCCCACAGCCCGCCTCAGAACCCATCACCGTTGAGCCGATGTGGCTGGTCAAGGCAATGGGGGCGACGATACTAGTCGCACTCATCTGCGCTTATCTGGTACTTTGCCTGCTCTTTTATCAGGGGCAATGGCAATTGGTCCTGCATCCGAAACGGACCAAAGCAGCACCTCAATCGATCGCTGGTGCTCCATACGAGATCATCCATTTTGGGCCTGACGCCACGGCAATTCCCCAGCTCACCGGCTGGTGGATTCCAGCGGAGCACGCAAATCAGTATGGTGGTGCTACGGTCCTCTTTCTGCCCGCTGGCGATGGTTCCCTGCAGGATTCAGTTTCAACTTTGGCGGCGCTTCATAATCTGGGCATCAATGTTTTTGCCTTTGATTACAGAGGGTATGGACAAAGTGCAAATACGCACCCCACTCAGCAGCGGATGATCTGGGATACGGATGCTGCATGGAGTTATCTCACTGACTCACGTTCAATTACGGCAAAAGAGCTTATCGTGTATGGCGCCGGCGTTGGCGCTTCGTTGGCGGCCCATCTGGCAGAGAAACACCCACAGATTTCAGGCGTCATTCTGGACGATCCCCATGCCGATCTGCTGGACGTTGCACGTAACGACCCGCGCTCGAACCTTATCCCCCTGAATGCTCTATTTCACGATCGTTTTCCTTTAGCGGAGCCGCTTGCAAAGCTTCAAACTCCGAAGCTACTCATCGCAAGATCGGATACTGCCGAAAAGATGCAGGCTGCCTTCCGGGCCGCATCCTCGCCGAAAACGACCATAACAATCCAGAGTGCAGCCGACGAGCGTTACCAGTCAGCAGTGAGTGCGTTTCTGGAAAGCTGCCTTCATGCGTCGCAGGCACATCAGAAGTGACTTCCCAGACCTTCGCAGGCCGCGATACTCTCTGAAGAATATCTATGACCCGATTCCTTAATAACCTCCAACCCTGGGGAGCACTGTTGCTGCGTTTGGTGCTTGGCTGCGCGATGATCTCTCACGGCTATCACAAAGTGATTCCTTCCGGCGGCATCAATGGTCATAATGCTTTCTCTGCGCTGCAACATCACGCTCATTTTGTAGCTTCACTGGGTATCCCGTACTGGTTGGGGTACTTCTCTGCTTTGACGGAGTTCTTCGGCGGCATTCTGATCCTGCTTGGACTGCTCACCCGTCTGGCGGCATTTCTGATTTCAATCAATATGCTGTTTGCTCTGCTCACTGTGGATTTTCGTCATGGTTACGCAGGATCGGAATATGCTCTGGCTCTGTTTGCGATTGCTGTGATGCTCCTCTTCTGCGGCTCAGGAGCACTGGCGCTTGATCGCAAAATAGGTCTTTCCTAAGCAGGAAAGGCGTGAAGGCCTCCGATGCTCTGGAGGCCTTACGTTACGGAGGGTAATGGTCTTGCGGATAAGGGAAGCCGGAACTGAGGGAACTGAAGATCCGGCGTTTTCTCACTACACTCCATAAGACGCGGCATGAGTTAAAAAGTTGTCCCGCAACTTTTTATGATCCGATGAATCAAATATTTTTGGTGTGGTGAAAATTGCTCGATGATTTCATGGGTGTGTCTCTGACGTGCAGTTGAAGCAAGGGACGGCTTAGCTGCGGTGAAGAATCCCTGCGCGGAAGAGCACATTCAGAATACGAACGGCAGCCTTAATACTGGCCTTGAAATCCCCCGAAACCTTGCTGACTCCGCCAATACGGCGACGATAATTTACCGGAATCTCCTGGATTCGCAGCCGATGCTGTGCGGCCCGAATCTGCATCTCAAGATTCCAGCCGTAGGTCATCTCGCTCATCTTAAATTCTTCCAGAGACGAACGGCGAATCGCCCGAAATGGTCCCATATCCGTATAGTGAACTCCTTGAAAGAGTCTCAAAAGTGTCCCAACAAGATGACCGGCAAAGACCTGACTCGGAAGCATAGAGCCAGATTCACGCTGGCCACGGATTCTTGATGCAATCACAAAATCTGCTTCCCCGTTCAGAATTGGGGTTGTTAACCGAGGAAGGTCATCGACAATGTCGGAACCGTCTCCATCCATATAAACCAGTACTGTGCTGGTGGCGCGCGCTGCGTCCGAACCTACCTTGCAGGCAGCCCCATACCCCGTCGGGCTGGTAACGATGCGCGCGCCTGCCTGTTGTGCAATTGCGGCAGTAGCATCGGTTGAGCCATTGTCTACCACAATGCATTCGTCAATCAGATGCCACGGCATGGCGGCGACCACATGGCCGATCGACTCTTCCTCATTGAGAGCCGGAATAATAACCGAGATGCCGGTCAGGTCTGCAGAAGAGTTCATGGATACTCGGCGGTTCGTTTCAGTTTGAAAAAGTGATGGTGTACTGGCCATCGAGATAAAGTCTGTTGCAGCAGGAACGCCACAAAGACGCCAGCATAAAGAGTTTTATTCAGGAAGTACATCTTCGGGCCAGGATCTGCCCATGCCGTGGTATAGAGGTAGAAAAATCCTGTCAGATAGGTAAGGATGGCGAGATTCGGCATCAATGTAAAAAATGGGATAAGCCAGATAATATACCAGGCATAATGCGGCGAGAACAGAAACATCAGTGCTGCAGCCAGCGCAAATGCAGGAGCAAGAAAAGCCGCTTTTGGATCTGAAGATCTATTACGTCTCCATGCCCATACGATGATCGCGAGAAAAACGAGTGCGCTGAATATAAAGAAGGCTGTGATGGGCAGTCGGCGCAGGCCGGGAATTTGCTGCGACAGCACATAGAGAAAATAGCGTGCTCCCGTCGTCATCCCTTCTTCCTTTGTATAGCCTCCGAGAAATCCGAAGACCAGCATTCCTGCGCTGCTATATATGGAGTATCCAACCGCGATAACTGACGCGCAGGCGGCGGGCATCCTCCAGTCTCCGCGACGATAGAGCGCCGGAAATAGCACCAGCGGATAGAACTTCAACAAAATTGCGATTGCAAGAAAGATGCCCGTAGCGATCGGTTGCCTTCGATAGCGGGCCAGCAGCGTCAAAGTAACAAAGGCTATTACCGCCGAATCAATATGGCCGGAACCTGCTACCTCCCAGACCAGGAGCGGGCACCATGCATACAGCAGCACCTGCTCGCGTCGCAGACCTAGCTCTTTGAGCAAAGCGACGAGACCATAGAGCGTAATCCCTTCCAGAAGTATCATTACCGTTTTCATCCAGAGAACGGTGGGGCTTATCCAGGTTGTGAGATAAAACAGGATTTGGGCAGCCGGCGGATAGATCGTACGCGCATAGTCACGTCGATTGATGTTGTCGAAGATGTCCTGATGCGGCGCACGCAGGAAGGCGAGATGCGCATCTGCCGGAATGTAGCGATAAGGATTGATGTGGGCATGTTGAACAATGCCGTCCCAGACATATCGATAGATGTCGGACGAGAGGTGAGGCGGAGCCTCAAGCGGAACCACCCGACAGGCTACAGCGACGGCCAGAATGATCGGAAGAGTGAACCGATTGATCGGCTGTGTAAGCACGAGCCATACCGCAATAAGGTAAAGGACGATCGACCAGCCGGCGACTCCGGCAAATCCAATGGTGAAGTGGTCATACTCTTGCACAAGCTGATGTGAGAGCACGAACATTCCTGCGCCGATACATAGCAGCACCACATTGATTTGCCATGCACGTATCGTCGGCATCGAGGAGGTTGGCGTCATGAACCGCCACGCCTCAGCGTCTGAAGGAAGCTGCGAGTATGCTCAGCCGTATACCCATGAATCGCAGTGAACTTCGGTGGAATTCCGTCAAGCAATTCGGCACAGAGCACATCGAGCGTAGCGGCATCATCCACGTCGTACCACAAGAGCAAGGTTACGATTTCAAGGTTCCTTGCCTGAGCAGCGGCGACTGTTTCGGCAAAGACGCTGGATGTACTCCAATGAATATCCGCGAAGAGCTCCGGGTGCGAATGTTTAAGCCCAATCAGATAATATCCTCCGTCGTTTGACGGCCCAAGAACGACACGGTCGCCCGGCTTTGCCAATTCCACCGCCGCCTGCCTAAAGGCCTCCGCGGGAACCGTAGGCGAGTCCGAATCGATCAGGCAGGCACTGCCGTATCCAACACCAAGAATGTCTTCGACGGCGGCCATCAATCGCTCACCAAAACCGTCGCCGCGCTGTGGGACCAATTGAAAGGGGTTCGGCAATAGACCTTCAAAAGCGGCTTCCTCACCAACTGGGGTGTAACACACCAGACCGGCGGCCTGACCCGCAGCCGAGACCTCTGCGATATTTTGTGCGGTATCGCGCAAAAAGCAGATATTCAATGCCGCGGATTGCTCCAGCGTAAGAGGCGGGGAGAGCCTTGTTTTTACCTTTCCTGCACGTGGCGCCTTCGCCATAATAGCCAGGGCGCACTTTTTCTGACGCAGATCATCGGGATTCGAGTTGGGACTCAAAAGTTCGTATGGCACAGAATGCTAGATAGCTCTCTTATATAGAATTGACGCAAGCTGAAGATGCCGTTCATACCGAGGTACGAGTTTATCGCAGCAATATCTTCTATTCTGGGGCAGAAATTTAGATGCAGGTTCTGTTAGCTTTACAGGTTCAGCCTCGCTTAAGCTGATATTGGGTGAAATAGATCCCATGCGCGTCCTGCTGATAGAAGATGAGAAACGATTGGCGGAAAACGTGGCCTCCGCGCTGCGAGATGGCCCTGGCTTTGCCGTCGATTGCGCAGAAGACGGGCTCACCGGTCTCGATCTCGCCGGCAATCGCTGCTACGACCTGATTGTGCTGGATCTGATGCTGCCAAAGCTTGATGGTCCTAGCTTGCTCAGAAAGCTGCGGTCAGGCGGCGACCGGACTGCTGTTCTTATCCTGACGGCAAAAAGCGAACGGGATTCCATTGTCTCGCTCCTCAATGCTGGTGCCGATGACTATCTCAGCAAGCCGTTCGATCTGGGAGAACTGATTGCGCGCGCCAAGGCTTTGATCCGGCGCGGCAAGGGAGTCGCTGACCCCACGTTGCGTCTTGCCGATCTCGAACTGAATACTGTGGAGCAAACCGTCCACCGCTCAGGTCAGCCGGTCGAACTTTCCCCGATGGAGTATCGTATTCTCGAATATCTGATTCATCGCCCAAGGGTGATCGTCTCAAAGCGAGAACTTCTGGAGCACCTTTACGATTACAACTGGGAGCACCACTCCAACGTTATCGAAGCCCACGTCTCTAATCTGCGCAAAAAGCTGGATGCCGTGACTCAGCGACCCAGTATCGAAACTCTCCGCGGACGCGGCTACCGAATGATCGTCGAACGACCGGAGACTCAATGAGACCCTACTCTCTGACTCGACGACTAATTACTGCGGTCCTATTGGTAGAGCTGCTCTCCGCACTTGCAATCACTGTCGTTGCCATGGTGTACGAACGGCATACAGAGTTTCATGCTTTGGATGTACGTCTCCAGGGGCGCGCGGATTCCATTTTGGGAGCAGTGCAGGATGCGGAAGACTCGCAGGATAATGTGTTGCTCGATAAATCTGCGCTTAAGATCCACAACAGCGCGATCTATGACGTCAGAGATCAAAACAATCGAATCCTGGGGCGATCAAATAATTGGGAAGGACCAACTTTAGAACAGCTTAAGGACAGCAGCGACGGCTTCTTCGAGACCAAGGTTCGCGGCAAGCAATATCGTGTCTTTCGCATGCATGGAATACGGATTGTCGATCCTGGCGATACAACGGAACGCATTGTGCGCCATGTCACCATTTTCTATGGTGCTCCGACAAAGCATGCCCTGAAAGTAGTTGCCGATGCCGTAGAGTTTTATGCTGCAGCAAGCCTGCTATTGCTGGCCATCAGCGGAGTCCTGATGTTCTGGCTACTCAATCGCGGCCTTGCTCCGCTGCGCGAGCTGGCAGCCGCAGCTTCCGAGGTATCGGTTAATTCATGGGAGTTCACTCCCTCGGAGCGCGCTCGTGGAATCAGAGAACTTGCGCCACTCACTGCTGCACTCGAAACGGTGCTGAATGGACTAAAGCAATCATTTACGCAACAGCATCAGTTTGTCAGCGATGCCGCTCACGAGCTCAAGACCGCAGTTGCCGTGGCTAAGTCTTCTATCCAGTTGCTCTCGATGCGTCACAGGACAGCAGAAGAGTATGAGGCAGGGTTGGAACGTTGCCAGATGGACTGCGAACGTATGGAAGAGATTGTTGCCAAAATGCTGACCTTGGCCCGAGTTGAAAGTCAGGAACAGCCGCGCTCTCTTTATGTAACGAATCTCTTTCACACAGCGCATGCCGTAGCCGAAGAACTGGAGACTGTGGCCCAGGTTAAACGGCAACGGATCGTTGTATCCGGATCGGAGACGGCAGCAGTCAATATCGCTCCGGAACAGTTATATCTTTTATGTTCAAACCTGATACTGAATGCGCTTCAGCATAGTTCGGAAGGCTCTGAGGTGCGGGCAGTCATCCTCGCCAGCCGCCATAGTGCAGAACTTCGCATTGAGGACGATGGAAGCGGCATCGAGCCAGAAATTCTTCCCTATGTCTTTAATCGCTTTTATCGTAGCGATCCTTCGCGCAGCCGTAAAACCGGAGGCACCGGCCTCGGTCTGGCAATCTGCAAGGCTATTGTCGCTCGCGTACGGGGGACGATTGATATTGTTAGCGAACTTGATCGAGGAACCATCGTTATGGTTCGCTTTCCGGGCGCGACGAATTAAATGTCAATACTTATTCATCCCGAATTAAGGTACGTTTGAGAAGTTTGAATGGGTAGGCATACTTATCGTCTGACTTATGAGGAGCCGCTATGACATTCGGCAATATCTTTCGCACCCTTGAATTTATGGGGAAAGTTTTTTTGGCTGCTCTTATGGGCTGCACACTTCTGCTTCCCTTGCAGGCAATTGCGCAAAAGCCTTACAGCATTCAACAGAGATGGAAGATTGGTGGAGAGGGTGGCTGGGATTATCTGGTGGCCGACCCTGCTGCGCACCGACTGTATGTTACCCATGGAACGCGTGTTGAAGTTCTGGATACGAACTCCGGAAAAGTTATAGGCAGCATTCAGGGCCTGCAGGGAATTCATGGCGTAGCGCTCGATAGCGCAGGCAAATATGGCTACATCAGCGATGGCCGGGCTGGAGTTGTCGTTGTTTTCAATCGTGACAGCCTCAAAACGTTGGCTTCCATTCCTGTCGGGACGAATCCCGATGGAATTGTGTTTGAGCCGGTTACAAAGACTGTCTGGGCCTTCAATGGCCGCAGCAGTAGCGTCTCTGTCATTGATACGGCAACACGAAAGGTGGTCGCGACCATTGCTCTTCCTGGTAAGCCGGAGTTTCCAGTAGCAGACGGCAGGGGAACGATCTTCGACAATATCGAGAGTAAAAACTCGATTGTCCGGCTTGATGCAAAGACCAAAAAGCTGACAGCAACATGGCCTCTGAAGAACTGCGATTCTCCTTCAGGGCTGGCGATTGATACGGCGCACCGGCATCTCTTCGCAGTGTGCGACTCGAAGACCATGAATGTGGTCGATGCAGACTCTGGCCAGGTGCTCGCTACACCTGCCATTGGCGAAGGACCAGACGCCGCGGGGTACGATCCTGTTCACAGGCTGGCCTTCTCTTCCAATGGCGAAGGTACACTCACGGTCGTCGATGCGGCCAAAGATACTTACCCTGTCATCCAGACACTCAATACGCAAAAGGGTGCGCGCACCATGTCGATTGATCCCTCTGCGGGACGCGTCTATCTCGTTACTGCGGATTTTGCTCCTCGACCCGCTGCCACACCGCACTCCCGTCCGGCGATTCTTCCGGGAACATTTACTGTGCTGGTCGCGGAACGCCAGTGAGGTATACCTGATTCGTATGCGCTTTTTTGTCTCTGGTCTATGCTCGGTCTGCATCTGTCTGCCGTCGGCGCTACTAGCACCGGCGCAACAGATGCAATCTCAGGCCATCACTCCATCGGCTACACCGTCAATTACGCTGGATGAAGCTATCGCTCGTGCTAAAGCGAACGAACCAACCTTCGCAGCCGCGGTAGCGGCCAGTAAAGTCAGTCAGCTTAACCACTCCATCGCCCAGTCAGCCCTGCTGCCAAGCGTTGTCTACCATAATCAATATCTGTATACCCAGGGGAGCGGCGTCATCGATCCGGTTAATCCAACTGGATTGCCGACGCCACCGCGCTTTATCGCAAACAATGCAGTCCACGAATACCTCAGCCAGGGAGTCGTCAATGAGACTCTCGGACTGCAGCAATTTAATGCTGTCTCTCGCGCCTCTGCTGCCGCAGCCGTAGCGGCTGCCAATCTTGAGATTGCGCGCCGTGGTCTGGTTTCCACTGTCGTCGGGCTTTTTTATTCATCGCTTACCTCGCAGAACAAAGTCGATGTTGCTCGCCGTGCTGCGGCTGAATCGGCCAGCTTCGTAAAGCTGACACAGCAGCGCGAAGCTGTCCGCGAAGGCGCACATGCCGATGTAGTAAAGGCACAGCTTCAGCAGCAACAGCGTGATCGTGATCTCGAAAATGCCATCGTCCTTGCGCGAAAATCGCAGCTAGATCTTGGTGTACTGCTCTTTCCCGATCCCCGGTCGCCTTACACGCTCCAAGCTTCATCTTCGCCGCCACCGCTGCCTGCACGCGCCGATGTAGAAGCAGCCGCCGGACGGCATAATCCTGATCTGCAGGCTGCGCTTGCCTCTTTGCGCCAGAGTCAGCTCGATGTCACCGCCGCCCGGGCAGCTTATCTTCCTGACCTCGCCCTCAACTTTACCTATGGCATCGATGCAGCACAGTTTGCCACCCGCGGTCCCGACGGCGCGCATAACCTTGGCTATTCTGCCAGCGCCACTGTCGATATTCCCGTGTGGGACTGGCTCTCCACGCAGCACAAGGTGCGACAGAGCCAAATTCTCCGCGATGCAGCAAAGGTCACACTGACGGCCACGCAGAGACGCCTGATCGCTCAGCTTGACGAATTTTATGCCGAGGCCACCGCCGCGAGAAATCAACTTGATTCGCTGAATCAAAGCGTGCAAACCGCCGCAGAGAGCCTGCGCCTGACTCGACTTCGCTACACTGCCGGAGAGGCGACTGCGCTTGAAATAGTCGACGCAGAAAACTCATTGACCACCGCTGAACTTTCCCGGGAAGACGGCATCACCCGTTATGAAACTGCTCTTGCAAACTTACAGCTTTTGACAGGAACGATCTGACTCCGATGACGCCTCGATCCTCCATACAGTCTGTTTCTGCGGCTCTTCTACTCTGCATTGCTACAGCTTTTTTTGCTGGATGCAATCGGCAGCAGGCCCAGCCAACACCGGTTGTTTATGTCGATGCGGTGCATCCAAAGATAGGCTCTATCTCAGAACAGATTACCGCTGATGCTGTTCTGGCGCCGCTTGCTCAGGCGGCAATCTCGCCAAAGATCACTGCACCGGTAAAAAAGTTTTACGTTCAGCGAGGCGCTCACGTGCGCGCAGGCCAGCTCCTGGTGACGCTCGATAACCGCGACCTCGCAGCCGCCGCGCTCGACAGCAAAGGGGCATATGCCGCTGCTGAGGGTGCCTATGCTACTGAAACCCGTTCCCAGGTTCCAGCTAACCTGACGAAAGCTCAGACCGATCTTGCGCAGGCTAAGGCGAATCTCGATCTGAACCAGAGCATCGTCAACGCCCGCTCTCAACTCTTTGCGCAGGGCGCGATCCCGGGTCGCGATCTCGATACTGCGAAAGCCGCTCTTGTGCAGGCACAATCTGCCTACGACATCGCCAAGCAAAACCTCACCGCCATTGAAAAAACAGGAACCAGCGCCGCACTGCAAACAGCGAAAGGTCAGCTTACCTCTGCAAAGGCTAAGTATCTCGGCGCCGAGGCGCAACTGAGTTATACCGAGATACGTAGCCCCATTAATGGAGTTGTTACCGACAGACCTCTCTTTGCGGGTGAAACCGCAGCCGCGGGATCCGCCGTCATCACTGTCATGGATACCTCAGCCCTGCTTGCGAAGCTTCATATTTCGCAGATGGAAGCGCAGCAGCTCTCGCTTGGCGCGCCCGCCACGATCACTGTTCCTGGAATTCCAGAGCCTGTCCCGGCCAAGGTTTCACTTATCAGTCCTGCACTCGACCCCGGAAGCACGACTGTGGAGATATGGCTGCGACTGGAAAATCCAAAAGGCATCTTCAAAGCTGGAACTCCTGTCCACACCACAATCACAGGGCGCACCGCGAATAACGCTCTGGTAATTCCCGCCGAGGCTGTCCAGACATCGCAGGACGGCACGACTAAATTTGTGATGGTCATTGGCCCGGATGACATCGCCCACAAGCGCAATGTCACGTTGGGCATTCAAACTCCTCAGGAGGTACAGGTCACGAGCGGCATCTCAAGCTCCGACACCGTCATTACCACAGGCGCTTACGCAATGGACGATGGCACAAAGGTGAAGATCGGCAAGCCGCCTGCTGAGAAATCGGCGCAAAAATCCAGCGGCGGTGATGACGAATGACTGTCGCTGATCAAGAGCTGGACAAATCATTCTGGCTTTCGCGTGCAGCGAAGACAATCTTCTTTTTTCTCATCGTCCTTACCGTCGCCGGGATCTATGCCGCATTTCAAGTGCCGATCTCAGTCTTTCCGGTAACCAATTTTCCTCGTGTCGTTATCGGCGTCGATAACGGGGTTATGCCGGTTGAGCAGATGCAGGTCACCATTACCAAGCCAATCGAGGACGCCATCAACAGCGTTCCAGGCTTGCGTACCGTTCGCAGTACCACCAGTCGCGGCTCGGCCGAGATCAGCCTATTTTTCGACTGGAACGTCGATATGTACCGTACGCTCCAGCTTACCGATGCCGCAATCTCCAAAGTTCAGCAGGAGCTGCCTTCAACTGCCCGCATCACAACCAGACGCCTCACCTTCGCTACGTTCCCGATTCTTGGTTATGCTCTCACTGCCGATGACCGAGGCAAGGATACAGTCTCTCAAACGCGCCTTTGGGAGATTGCTACCTATGATCTAAAGCCGCCGCTCAACCGTGTCAATGGTGTCAGCACTGTCACTGTACAGGGCGGACAGGTTCCTGAGTTCCACATTATTCCTAACCTTGCACGCCTTCAAACAGCAGGGGTCACGCTGCTCGATCTGGTTAATGCCGTGCAGGCGTCCAACATTATCGACTCCCCTGGACTTTACGAAGCAAATCACGAACTTATCCTTGGCCTTATCGGTGCGCAGGCGCACAGTGCTTCAGAGCTTGGGAGCCTCGTCGTCAAAACCACTACCGGCGGAGCGCCTGTCCGCATCTCCGATGTCGCTGAGGTTAAGCCCGGGACAATGCCTGTCTACACCATGGTCATGGCCAATGGGCGTCCCTCCGTCCTACTCAATATTGCCCGTCAGCCGGCCAGCAATACTGTCGCAGTCGCAAATGCCGTGGCGGCGAAGGTGGCCTCACTTCAGTCCATCCTTCCGCCCGGTGTCAGGCTTGAGCCTTTTTACGATCAGTCCGAGCTGGTTCGTGAAAGTATCGCCAGCGTTCGCGATGCTATTCTCATCGGCCTCTTTCTCGCGTGCGTTGTTCTCTTCCTTTTTCTCCGCGATTGGACGTCTTCTCTGGTCGCCGGACTGGTCATTCCTGTTACTGTCTCAGTTACAATTCTGTTCCTCTGGGCCATCGGCCAAAGTTTCAACCTTATGACGCTTGGTGGCCTGGCGGCAGCCATTGGCCTTGTCATCGATGACGCCATCGTTGTCGTCGAAGGAATCGTCGTCCATCGCGACGCCGGCGAATCCCGTATTGAGGCTGTCCGTAGAGCGATCCATGAACTTTCAACTCCTCTCGTCTTTTCTACTATTACTCCGGTCGTAGTATTTCTTCCGCTCATCTCCGTTACAGGCGTGACCGGCAGCTTCTTCCGCGCGCTCGCAATCACCATGACGGTTGCTCTATTAACCTCGCTTGGGCTTGCCCTCACCTGGACACCGGCACTTTCCTTATCGTTGTTGCGTAAATCGAAAGCATCTCAGGCATCAGAACACAATGAGGTTCAGCAGCGATCTCAGGCATCAGATAGCGATATTGTCGCTGAGACATCTGAAGAGTACGAAGAGAGCGGACCCATCATGCGCCGCGTCTTCCAAGCCCACAAGCGCAGTCTCTCCTGGTCGCTCAGCCGTCCACTTGCGCTTACTGGCATCTGCGTCCTGCTGATTGTTTGCGCATATTTCAGCTATAACGCGCTAGGTTCTGACCTGCTACCAGCAATGGATGAAGGCGGCTTCGTGCTCGATTATCTTATGCCGGCCGGCAGTTCTCTCGCAGAGACGAACCGCGTGTTGCTTCACGTTGAGCAGATTTTGCGTAACACACCTGAGGTCGAAATCACTTCCCGCCGCACCGGCCTCCAGATGGGCTTTGCTGCCGTCACAGAAGCGAATACCGGCGACTTCACCGTGCGGCTCAAGCGGAATCGCTCACGCGGTATCGAGGAGATTATGGCCGACGTTCGCCAGAAGATCCGTTCCAGCGAACCGGAACTCGATGTGGAATTCACGCAGGTCTTGCAGGATATGATTGGCGATCTCTCCAATTCGCCTGAGCCAATCCAGATCAAACTCTTTTCTCCCGACACGAAACTGCTCAACGAACTGGCCCCACGCGTCGCCGATGCGATCGGCAAAATCCCCGGTGTCGTCGATATTCAGAATGGCGTTGATAACACGATTAGTGGTCCTGCCACCGACTTTCAAGTCGATCCGATTGTCGCCGGCCGCCTCGGCTTTACTCCCACCGAAGTTGCCGAAGACGCTACTTCGATTCTCGACGGCCTACCCACAACTAACCCGCTGATCCTCAATGGCCGCCCTTACACTATTC
Organism: Edaphobacter sp.; assembly: GCA_035656355.1. Taxonomy (GTDB): domain Bacteria; phylum Acidobacteriota; class Terriglobia; order Terriglobales; family Acidobacteriaceae; genus Edaphobacter. The sequence goes on along the minus strand of DASRSR010000100.1, from coordinate 4,121 downwards.
GCATTCGACTTCCTGAATCCTCACGCACCTCTCTCGACGCCATCGAGAACACTGTCTTCAACAGCAGCACTGGACGCACAGCAACGCTTGGTTCCATCGCAAAGGTCGAGCAGCTTCCTCCACAAAATGAAATCCTGCGCGAAAATCTTCAACGCCTGGTCACTGTCACTGGTCGGCTCGAAGGTTCAAACCTCGGCGGAGCCATGGCGCAGGTCAAGGAGGTAGTCGCCAGCCTCAATATTCCCTCCAGCGTTCGCGTCGAGTACGGCGGCACTTACCAGGAGCAGCAGAAGTCATTCCACGACCTTGCGCGTGTTCTTGTGCTGGCATTAGCACTTGTCTTCGGAGTCCTGCTGGCGGAGTTTCACAACTTCTCCGCACCCGTCGCCATCCTTACCAGCTCTGTGCTTTCAATTACCGGCGTTGTCGTTGCTCTGCTCATCACGGGAACCAATTTCAACGTGGCCAGCTTCATGGGTCTCATCATGGTCATCGGTATCGTCGCCAAAAATGGCATCCTTCTGCTCGATGCCGACGAACGAGCACGCAAGGCCGGAGTCAATGCCCGCGATGCTATGCTTCATGCAGCGCAGCGACGTCTTCGCCCCATCATTATGACTGCCATTGCCGCTATCTGCGGAATGCTGCCGCTGGCCTTTGCCATCGGCTCGGGATCGCAGATGCTTCAACCGCTTGCAATCGCTGTCATTGGAGGCTTACTGCTCTCTATTCTGCTCAGTCTCATTGTTACGCCGGTGGTCTATTACTTTCTCACCAGCCATCGCAAAACAGAACCGGTCACCGAAGTCTAGGCCTTTATTTTCTTGCTCTCCTGAGGGTGAGAAGCCGCGTAGCTTCGCACCACAACTCCTTCCGTCTCGAAGTGAGTTATGCGATGGCCGCTTCCATGTCCCATAAAGATGGCTTTGCGCAGAAGCGTAATCAACGGCCGGGAACTCTCAGAAAACCACCGATCGGCTGCTTTGTCCCAATCGACCACAAGGTTATAAACCGCATCGCATTTTGGACACACTAATGGGGTCTCCAGCCATCGGTGAAATGCCGCCTGGGGCAATTCTCCTATCGGTTCCGTACCAGAACGTATCGCTGCAATTTTCAGATTCATTGATGCTTTAACCTATCACCCGTCCTGCGTCATATCGGGTGCGATACCCACGCGCTATCCTTTAAGCGTGATCCCCTCCTCCATCAAAGCTGGTCCTGCTGTGTTTGCGCTGGCCACCTGGAGATTGCCCTTCGACGGCAGCGCCCATGGCCCGGCAATCGACCGGCAATTGCTGCTCAATCTTTGGATCATCCTCATCCTCGCTGCCCTGGCGCATCTCATCCTGCTCGTCGGGCTCGTTCTGCGCCGGCGCGCTGCTGTCGCGCACTCACGCATCGAGTACATTTCATTAACTGCGCTGGCTCTCCTGTTCGCCTTTTTAGGTATTCGCGCACAGCGCCTGTGGGCTGCTGCTCGCTATACCGGAGCAGCCCCCTCGGCGCTTCAAGTGCAGGTCGTCGGCGAACAGTTTGCCTGGTACTTCCGCTATCCAGGTGCGGACTACACCTTTGGCGCAACCAATCCTGCGCTTGTCGATGCCGGTACGGGCAATCCTTTGGGTATCGATCCTAAAGATTCGCATGGCGCAGACGATATCGTTGCCTCTGAGCTTGTTCTCCCGGCAAATCGTGAAATTGATTTGCGCATTGATTCTCTCGACGTGATTCACGGCTTTTCCGTACCGCAGATGCGGCTCAAACAGAACGCCGTTCCCGGCATGACCATTCATGTCCACTTCACACCAAAAGTTCCTGGAACCTATGCGATCCTCTGCACGCAGGTCTGCGGCATGGGACACTACCGCATGAATGCCAACCTCCGCGTTCTTCCACCAGAGGAATTCGCGGCATGGCTTACTGCCAGACAAAAGGCGGTGCAGCAATGAACCCGCTACTGCCTAGGAAGTACCTCCGGCACATCTTTTCAACCGATCACCGCACTATCGGCATCCAATATCTTCTTCTTGCCCTCTTCGCGGTCACTGTTGGCACTCTGCTGTCGTTGCTGATGCGAATCCACATCGTCTGGCCCGATCGCATCATCCCTTTTCATGGCCCCATACTGCCTGAAGATTATCTTGCGCTCGTCACTATCCACGGCACGATCATGCTGTTCTTTGTGCTCACTACCGCACCTCAATCAGGCTTCGGAAATCTTATCCTTCCATCGCAGATTGGCGCGCGCCGCATGGCATTTCCGGTCGCCAATGCCACCAGTTTCTGGCTCACAGCCGCAGCCCTCCTTATTCTGCTTTGCTCTACCTTTGCCCCCGGCGGCAGTGCTATCTCTGGCTGGACGGCCTACCCGCCTCTCAGTGCAGTCGCCAGTGCAGGTCCCGGGCAGGGGCTTGGCATGGACATGTGGCTCGCCAGCATCGCCGTCTTCAGCATTGCTTCTACGATCGGGGCCATCAATACTCTTGTCACCATCATTAAGTTTCGCTGCGAAGGTATGACGTGGGAGCGAATGCCGCTCACCGTATGGGGATGGTTTACCGCTGCTCTGCTCAGCGTTATTGCCTTCTCCGTCCTGCTCGCAGCCCTGCTGCTGCTCTTCTGTGATCGCCATGCCGGAACCAGCTTCTTTGTTCCCACCGGCGATCTCATCAGCGGTACGCTCCACGCCGCCGGACATCCCGGCAACGGCTCACCTCTGCTTTGGTTGCATCTCTTCTGGTTCTTCGGACATCCGGAGGTCTATATCGCCATCCTTCCCGGCTTTGGTGTCACCTCCATGCTGCTGGCGAACTTCAGCTATCGACGTGTCTTCGCCTATCGGATGATGATCGCAACCACTCTGTTGATCGGGTTCCTCGGCATCCTGCTTTGGGGACACCACATGTTCGTTGCAGGACTCAATCCCTTTGCCGCCTCGGCCTTCTCCGTCTCCACCATGGCCATCGCGATTCCGGCATCCGCTAAGGTTCTGAGTTGGCTGGCAACTGTATGGGGCAGCCGTCCGCGCTATACCACGGCAATGCTTTTCTCTCTCGGCTTCGTCTCGCTGTTTATAACCGGAGGTCTTACTGGCCCTGTACTCGCCCAACCCATTCTGGATGAGTACTTACACAACACCTTCTTCGTAGTCGCGCATTTCCACCTGATTATGGCTATGGCTGCCATCTTTGGACTCTTTGCCGCTACCTACTATTGGTTTCCCCTTATGACCGGCCGTCTCATGTCCGAACGCCTGGGCTGCCTCCACTTCTGGACTACGATCATCGGGGCTTATGCCACATTTCTTCCAATGCATCTCACCGGCCTTATGGGAGAGCCTCGTCACTACGCTCAGCTCACGGGTGTTGCGAATGCTGCGGGAAATCTTCTTGCTCGCACCCTTCCCCTCAACCGCTTCATTACCTGGGCGGCGATCTTCCTTGCATCGGCTCAGCTTCTCTTCTTTGCCAATCTTATTTACTCGATTCTTCGAGGAAAATCCGCTCCGCGAAATCCCTGGATGGCAACAACACTGGAATGGCACCCGGCCTTACACCCCAATGCCCCTCCTGAAGCATCCGAACAAGAGATCGTGGTTTTTCGCCAGCCATGCCAGTATCAGTCGATCTCCGGCAACGAGTCGTTCCTCTCCCAATGGGACACAGGAGCCATCTCCAATACCAAATCGGAGTAAGCTGTACATAGAGCGAGCCATGAAAGGGCCGCCATGCCGACAACGATTACGCCTACTCACGTTGAACCGAAGCCAAGGCGCCACCTTGATGACCACGACCATGGCTCAGGCCGGCGTCCGCCGACAGATAAACGTACGGGCGGTGGTGGCGACAATGACAACTGGGGAGACCGTTCCAACGGTCGTCGCGGACCCCGCGAACGGCTGACGCGCTATCGTATGGGCATCTTCTTTGCCCTGGCAAGCGACCTTATGTTCTTTGTCGCTATCGTCAGCACCTTCTTTGTCAGCCAGTCCACCGGCCACTTCGACGCTTACAACAACTATGTCAATGAGTGGCTCCCGACAGTCATTCCTCCAATCCTCTGGCTCAATACCGCCGTGCTTATTCTCAGTTCCATCACCATGGAGTTTGCCCGCCGCC
>DASRSR010000099.1:0-37560 GCA_035656355.1 Edaphobacter sp. | reverse complement strand
AGCAACCGCGTGGTCTGCCCTTTCTCGCGTGCCTCCACCAGAAAACAAGTAGAGCCCAGCATATGGCCGGCATCGTAGGTCGTTGTGGTAAATCCGGCATCAGCAGTCGAACCAGAAAGTAGTTGCGGCGTATGCAGCGGCACTGGCTTGAACTGTTGCACCACCTGCGCCGCATCTTCCTGGGTATAAAGAGGAGGCACAGCTTCCATATCCGGCGTAATGCCAATCGACCTGCGCCGATTCGCTCGCTTGTTAACAAATTCCGCGTCCGACTCCTGAATATGGGCGCTGTCTTTCAGCATCTGCTCGCATAAATCGATCGTCGGAGCCGTCGTATAAATCGCCCCACGGTAACCTTGCTTCACCAGCAATGGCAGATCGCCACTGTGGTCGATATGCGCATGAGAGAGCACCACGGCATTCAATTGTTCTGGCGGCAGCGCAAGGTGCGAGTTGATCTCCCGCGCCTCCTGCCGATGTCCCTGAAAGAGGCCGCAGTCCAGCAGAATATTTTGTCCCGCACACTCCAGATGGTGTGACGAGCCCGTAACTGTCTGTGCCGCACCCCAAAAATGCAATCGAATCCCCATGCACTCTCCTTTTTGAAACAACTGCAATCGTACCTGAGGCGAACCCTCGCCCTTTTAAGACAAAGTCCCATCCTCTTATGAGGATGGGACTTTGCTATCTTTCAACTCAATTATGGCCTGACCGTAAGGTCGTTTGACAGCTTGAAGTGGACAATCGATTCGGCAGGAATCTCGATGTCGCGGTTTCCGGTCAGTCCGGCGATCGCTGTGCCCGCACCGCCGCCCGCAAGCCCGCCAATCAGCAGGCCGGTGCCTCCGCTGGCAACGCCGCCGATCAACATACCCAGGCCGCTGCCGCCGCCGATGAACGCCGCCGACCGCTTGCCCTTCCCTTTTTTAGTTCGCGTCAGGTCGCGCGTGTCCAAACGGTAAGGAGTGCCATTCACGCTCAACGAGGTTAAGCGCAACTCCAGAATAGAAGCTCCTTTGAAGTGCCCGCGCTTATGCGAAGCGACGATAATGCCATCGACTGGCGCGCCCTTTGGGATCACCACCTGGTTGTCATCTCCCATCACCGGCTCTGCAATCTCGCCATCGAAATGGTCGCCAGCGCGGCTGCTCTTGACGCTAATGTGCTGATTGATGCGAACGGTAAGATTCGTTCCTGCAGGAACTGTGACCTCCGCAGGCTTCGCCGGCTGAATCACCGGAGGACCGCCAGGAACTGGCATTGCTGCCTGTGCAGCCGTCGGTGGAAGTGCGCTGCCATTCGGACCCGCGATTGCCGGTTGTCCCGGAGCTACTGCGGGCTGCCCTGAATTCGCCCCCGCTGCCTGCTGCGCTGCCTCATTCGTAGGAGCAGCCGCGGCAGCTGGCGTCACCGTTGTGGTTACCTGCTGTGCGGTTTGCCCCGGTGCAGGGGGCTGCACCGTCACCGTGGTTACATTGCCCTTTTTGTCGACTGAGACTACCTGTTGTGCCTGGCCGGTAGCGGCTGCCTGTTTCTTCGCGGCCTCAATCGCCGCCTCTTCTTTCGATTTGCATCCAGCCAATAACGTCACTGCCAGCGCCAGTGCCCCGGCACACTTCCAATACCTTCCAACGATCTTCATTCTTGGCCCTCATCCTTCGTATCAGACTTCGGTACATCTCTCTGCGGCGGCAAGCCTTCCATGCCCCGCCTTCTACTTCGATGCATTTTTTGCCCCTGAGACTGTCTATCCATTAGGAAGGTTTAACATGGATTACCTATGACAGCCGCCAAAACGCGCCCTCAACTCGCCCATCTGACTGCCCAAATTGAAGAGATGAAGCAACGCGGGACCCATTTTCGGCTTCGCGTTCTTGACGATGAGCAGGCTCCTGTCTGCACCTATGACGGCAGGCAGGTTATCAACCTCGCTTCCAACAATTATCTTGGCCTTTGCAATCATCCAAAGCTTCGCGAAGCGGCGCTTGCCGCAACAAAAAAATATGGCGTCGGTTCAGGCGCAGTCCGCACCATCGCCGGCACAATGCGCATCCATATGGAGCTGGAAGAAAAGATCGCCGCCTTCAAAGGCGTCGAAGCCTGTGTCGTCTTCCAGTCCGGCTTTACAGCAAACGCTGGAACCGTCTCCAGCATTCTGGGCAAAGAGGACTTTATCCTCTCCGATGAGCTCAACCACGCCAGCATCATCGACGGCGCGCGGCTCTCACGGGCAAAGATCAAGGTCTTTCGCCATAAAGACGTGGCTCATGCCGAGGAGCTGCTCAAAGAAGTTCAGAACGAGCCCGGCCACAAGCTGCTCATCACCGATGGCGTCTTCTCCATGGACGGAGACATCGGACCCGTAGATAAGCTCGCCGCGCTCGCGGAAAAGTACGGCGCCATCATGATGGTTGATGACGCTCACGCCTCCGGCGTTCTGGGCCGAAATGGACGCGGCAGCGTCGATCACTTCCACGTTACCGATAAGGTCGATGTTCAGGTAGGTACGCTCTCGAAGGCTATTGGAGCGCTTGGCGGCTACGTCTGCGGCAGCCGCGACCTCATCGACTTTCTCTACCACCGCGCCCGGCCATTCCTGTTCTCCACCTCGCATCCCCCGTCCGTGGCGGCTACCTGCATCGCCGCCTTCGATCTGCTTGAAACTGAACCCGAACGTATTCAGCGGCTCTGGGACAACGCCAACTACTTCAAGCAGCAGTTGGCATCTGCGGGCTTCGACATCGGTGGCCGTTCCACTCCGGCCAGCGAGACTCCCATTACTCCCATCATCATCGGCGAGGGCCGCAAAACGATGGAATTCTCCCGCGCCCTGTTCGACGCCGGTCTCATGGCTACCGGTATCGCCTTCCCCACAGTTCCCGAAGGCAAAGCACGCGTACGCACCATCATGACCAGTGAGCACACCCGCCCGCAGATCGATCAGGCGCTTGAGATCCTGACTACGGTTGCAAAGAAGATGGCTGTGCTTCCATAGTTGCGAGAATCCGGCTTAACCAGAACCTTGTCAAGCCGAAGTTCTTGTAAATTATTGATTAGAAAGATGTTGTTTTGCCGATTCTTTCTTCGAATCCGCTATACTGGATATAGGAGTTAAATAAGCCCGGAAATTCACTCCGGGCTTATTCTCGTGCCGCAAAGTACACTCTACAAGTCCAGACTTAAACCACCTGTTTTGAATACTTTGGAACCTAAGTACGGGGGGAGGGGGTACCTCGGCCAAATCTCAAGCTCACGTCATCTCGACCGACGGCCCGCAGGGCCGAAGCGGAGAAATCCCTGTACTCGTCCTCGCATCGTAAGGAATTAGGTAGAACCCGTCAATGGCGGATAGAGCACCAGACTAAGGCCCGAAAGCCCGCTTCATAACTGGAGGAAACCACTCTAGCCTCGAAATACCACTCGCCCATCGCTGATGGTCGCCTTCACCCGTCCCGTCATAACCGCGCCATCAAATGGTGTGTTCTTCGACTTCGACCGCGAATCCTTTGCCGCAAACGTCCACTCCGCGGCAGGATCGAAGATCGTTACATCGGCGCAATTTCCAATCGTCAATGATCCGCATCCAGCCAGTGAAATAATTCCCGCCGGGGCCGTGCTCATCAGGGAGACGATGCGACTCAACGAAAGTCCCTGCCCTTTGTGCAGCACACGCAGAGCCAGTCCCAATGCCGTCTCCAATCCGGTAATTCCATTAGGGGCGCGCTCAAACTCCTGCTGCTTCTCAAAGATCGCGTGCGGAGCATGGTCGGTAGCGATGCAGTCCACCGTTCCATCCACCAGCGCTGCCAGTACCGCCTGACGGTCGGTTTCGGCACGCAGAGGAGGATTCATCTTCGCGTAAGTGTCATAGTCGCCTACGGCCTCGTCCGTCAGCGTAAAGTGATGCGGTGCAGCCTCGCAGGTCACGTGCAGCCCCTGGCGCTTGGCCTCGCGGATCGCTTCCAACGCCCGGCCGGTAGAGACATGCTGCACGTGCAGATGCGGACGCAATTTCTCCGCGCTCTCAATCTCGCGCAGAAGCTGAATGTCGCGCTCCACAATGCGCGCCTCGGCTTCGACGGTCATGCCGCGCAGTCCTAAACGAAACGCCACCGGTCCGGCATTCATACTGCAGCCGCCCGTCAGGTGCGTATCTTCGGCGTGTTGCGAGATAGGGACCCCCAGCCGTGCAGCCGCAACCAATGCCTCACGCATAATGGCATCTTCAAGTATCGGCTTTCCATCGTCGGTAAAGCCCACCGCGCCGGCACGGTGCAATGCAGCAAAGTCGGTAAGCGTCGCACCCATGCTGCCCATCGTCGCCGCGGGCATGGCAAACAGCTTCACAACCGCGCCGCGCTCCGGCGCAAGCATCCACTGCAACCCCTCCACTGAATCGTTGACCGGCAGCGTGTTGGGCATCGCCACCACAGTGGTGTAGCCTCCGGCAGCAGCAGCCGCTGTTCCCGTAGCGATGGTCTCTTTGTAAGTCTGCCCCGGCTCGCGCAGATGCACATGAACATCTATCAACCCAGGAGCGACCACCATGCCGCGTGCATCAATCGTCTCGGCAGCCGCAACATTTTTCAACGTACCCGGTGCCTCTACGGCGGCAATCTTGCCTTCACGCAGCAGGACATCCCGCTCCGCATCGAGACCATTGGCCGGATCTACCACACGGCCGTTTACGATCAGGACATCGCTCATACTCTTACGCTCTCAAATCCGCCTGCACCCAGTGCCCGCAGCAGCAGCGCCGAGCGCACCGCAAGCCCATTGCTTACTTGCAGCTCGATTGCAGAATTCGACCCATCGGCCACATCGTCTGTAATCTCAAGCCCGCGAATCATCGGGCCCGGATGCATCACCAGAGAGCTGGCTGCATGAGCCGCCAGCCGCTCGTGATTCAACTGATAGCGCGCAATATAGTCCGTCAGGTCGAGTTCCAGCCCTGCCAATCGCTCTTTCTGGATACGCAGCATCATCACCACCTGCGCTCGCCGCAAGGCTTCATCAAAATCCCGAACGACCTCAACTCCTGGTCCAAGTTCGGAAGCGATCTCCGGCAGAAGCTTCTCCGGCCCGCACAGCAGCACTTTTGCGCCAAGCCGCGGCAGCAGCAACGCATTCGAACGTGCCACACGACTATGCAGAATGTCGCCCGTAATAACGACAGTGACGCCTTCCAGACTCTTCTCCGTCACCGCCGAAGCATTGTATCCAGGCAGTCGCATCAGCATAGTGCGCAGATCGAGCAGCGCCTGCGAGGGATGCTCGTGCATTCCATCGCCTGCGTTCAGCACTGGCAAAGCGGTCGCGCGTGCAAGCAGAAATGGAGCACCCGAGCACGGATGCCGCAGAACAATGCACTCAGCTCCCAACGCGCGCAGCGTCAGGCCAGTATCGTTCAGGCTCTCGCCCTTTTCAATGGAGGAAGACTTATCGCTTACCAGTGTCGTTGTCGCGCCCAGTGACTTGGCCGCTAACTCAAACGAAGTCCGTGTTCGGGTGCTCGATTCGTAGAAAAGAAGCGCCACACGACGTCCGGCCAGCAGTTGCGACCGTTCTGCATAGGCCATCTGTTCCAGCCGGTTTGTTGCACTCAGAATTGCAGAGATTTCCTCTACCGGCAGATGTGCGACGCTCAGCAGCGAGCCATCGGCGTACACAGAATTTTTCTTTCCTTGCCTCAACGGATGTGGTCCTTGCGTTCCGCGGTCAGTCTGCCAGTTCGACCAGAAGCACCTGCTCCTGCCGGTCGATCTCGTTCAGCTTTACTTCGATGATCTCTCGTTTCGATGTGGGAATCGTGCGGCCAATGAAGGTCGCCTGGATCGGCAGCTCGCGATGTCCCCGGTCGATCAGCGCAAGCAACTGCACGCTGCGCGGGCGTCCATGATCGAACAGCGCATCGAGCGCTGCACGAATCGTGCGTCCGGTGTACAGAACATCGTCCACCAGAACGACGTCGCGGCCATTGACATCAAAGCCAATCTCGCCCGGAGCTACTTTGGGCCTTGGTCCATCGGTAGAAAGATCATCACGGTAAAAACTGATGTCGAGCACGCCGGTCTGTACCGGGCACTTCTCGATCTTGCTGATCAATGCGCCCAATCGCTCAGCCAGCGGAACTCCACGTCGCTTGATCCCAACCAGCCCCAGATTTTCACAGCCATCATGCTTTTCAACAACTTCGTGGGCAAGCCGCACCAGCGTCCGCTCAATCTCGGAGGCTGACATCAACCGTCCTTTTTCCCGTATGTTTGGCATCTTTGCTTCCGTTGTTTCACTCATATCGATTGCGCTTGATGATACCAGCAGACTTTACCCGATTACAGTCCTTCTCCATTACACCGACGGCTTGCGTCGCGTGCCCAAAAGGCCCCCGACCGCACCACCTATGGTTGAGAGTACCAGCAACACCGCAGCCATCATCGCAAATCCGGTCAGCATCACTCCCGCGCGAAACTCCGGCGAGTACAGGTATCCGCGCACTGCCTTCGCCTCGGGATTCGCCGAGATTGCATGTTCAATCTGCGTATGCAATTGCTGTGTCAGCTGAGCATCGAAACTGGCCATGTTGTGAAGCGCATAACGGGCGATTAGACCGCCTGCCGCCATCGCCACGGCCAGGCAGCATACCAGAACCACCCCAGCTACAACACCGATTCGCGCACCAACTCCAGCGTCCATCCATGCCGCTGGCCGCCGCCTTTGATAAAACGCCAGCGTAATCAGCGATCCGCTTACCGTCCAAAGCCAGCTCAGCAGCGAAACGGACTCAAACCGTGTCGCCACCAGGGTCAGCGCGGCCGCAATTGCAGCGACCACCATGGCGCAGCGAATCGCAGTCTTCCACTCAATCTGTCTTGGCTGAGGCGGCGGAGGAGCACCAGTCGTGTTCGGCTCGGACGTCTCGACAGGCCGCTCATAATCGGGCAGGTAAAGCTGCGGAGCGCCGCAGTGCGGGCAAAACGGAGACCGGTCATCGCCACCGGAAAGCTCTTCACCACAGCGATGACAATATTTATACATATTTTGAAGCTATCGCAGCCGTCGAGACGCGGCAAGCCGCCTAGTCCTGATCAGTATTGTCGCCGTTATGGCGACCTGGCAGATCGAGTGCCACAAGGCCCATCTTAGTGCCTGTTCCATCAGGATTAATTGCCACAATATGCTGATGGGCCTTTGAGCCTGCCTTCAGTTCCATCTTTCGTGAGGCGTCATCTTCGATCTGCACCCGCTTGCTGGAGTTGTCGCAAGTCAGTCCCTCAGCCGTGCGCGTTGGCTCGCCCACTGGCTTATCGTTCGAGCATTTGATCACATCGCCGTACCGTGCCAGTGCCTTACGATAAAAAGCCTCAACCTTATCCGGGCTATCCGGAGTCCGGTAGCTGGCGGCTTTCACCCGCAGATGGAAGCTGCCGAAGTTCATATTGATGTCCGCCGCGCCGTTATCTTTGTCCTTCTTCACCAGCACTGCCCCTGGGTACGCCGGCAGACCCATGCCTTCGAGCACAGTAGTGTCATTGGTCTTCACCTGCATGCCGCCAAATGGCGTTGCGATGCGCACATTGTCGTTGTCGCCGTGCTTATTGGATTCAATCCGGCAGCCACTAATCACTACGATTCCGGCCATCAAAGCAACGACTGCCACCTGTTTCGCTTGCATAACGATCTCCTCTGTCCAAGAGAAACAATACGCCAGTTTGACCGGCAAGGTTCCCCTGCGCAACCAAAAACAGTCCCAAAACTGTCTCATTGTCCTATACTGGCAGCACGCCGGATGTTACGGCCAACTGGGAGCTTTGGCATGGCGCAGCATCAGCCAATCCGCAGAACGCCCCCACCCTCCGGGTCCGAGATCCCGGACAAACTCTACTTTCGTATCGGTGAAGTCGCCAAACTTTGCGATCTGCCCGCCTATGTTCTTCGCTTCTGGGAGGGAGAGTTTCCTACTCTCAAGCCTCACAAAGGGGGCACTGGCCAACGGCTTTATCGCCGCCGCGACGTAGAGATGGTCCTCCGCATCAAGAGCCTTCTCTATGACGAAGGTTACACAATTCCCGGAGCGCGCCAGGTCTTCAAAGCCGAACTTCACCACAAAGAACCGCAGCTTGCGCTCGGCATCGCGGATGCTCCACGTGCCAACCCTTCCAAGCAGCTTCGTAAACTCCAGAAAGAGCTGCGTGACCTGCATGCCATCCTCTCAAAGCCGGTTGTGCGAGCCGCTGTTCACCCTATCCGCACACCACGTCCGGCAAGCCGACCTAAAGCCTCAAATCCGAGACTCTTCGACTTCTCGCCTTCGCCATCTCAAAAATAGCTGAGAACTAAGTTCCGCATTAGAGCGCGATCCAGCCTACGTGAATCGCCCATAGCGAAATGCTCGCTACGATAATCCACAGCGTCACTCCCTGAACCAGAGGTCGCACGCCCACTTCTTTCAGCGTGTTGCGCGTAATTCCTGTCCCAATCAGAAACAACACCACGGTCAATGCAGCCTTACCCAGCTTGTCCAATACATGGAAGATGCCTACTGATTGCGGCATATAGTGCGGAACATAGCTAGCCAGCACCGCCGCCACGCAGAAGTAAAGGATGAACCACGGCCAATAGATCTTCGCTTTGTTCTTTCTCATTGCAGCCGTCGCCAGCGCCAATGGAACGATCCACAGCGCCCGCGTCAGCTTCACCGTTGTACCCACTGCGAGCGCAACAGCTCCATACTTTTCTCCAGCCCCAACCACCGAACTGGTGTCGTGAATCGCCAGCGCTGCCCATAATCCAAACTGCGTCTGCGAGAGATGCATCGCCCAGCCAATCAGCGGAAAGAGCAGCAGAGCCACCGAGTTCAATACAAAGATCGTCCCCAGGGAGACGCCCATCTCTTCGTCGTTCGCCTCAACAACTGGCCCCATTGCAGCAATTGCGCTGCCTCCGCAGATAGCCGTGCCTATAGCAATCAATAGCGACTGCGTCTTCTCCACCTTGAGGAGCCAACCCAACAGCAGGCCCAGGCTCAACACAAATGTGATGCTGATGGCGGTATACACCACGCCCGAGCGGCCAGCCTGGATCACCTCTTTCAGGTTCATGCCAAAGCCCAGGCAGACCACCGCCGCTTGCAACAGAAATTTCGATAGCTTTCTGCTCTCATCCTGAAAGGGGTGCACGACCGTCAGCCCAAACGCCAGGCCCGCTGCCAGAGCAAGCGGAGGCCCAATTAGCCCACTCGCCGAAACAATAATCCCGATGTAGAAGAGATTGCGTACCATGTCTTCCAGCATGGCCGCGCAAGGGAGCTCAGTCGAGACAGACTTTTGAATCCCCTATAAGGAATCCTTATCAGCCCTATCATTAATTTTGGGGTTCGGGCCGGACAATCACCTTCTTGCAACAATGGCTGCAAAGCGGGCGCTCCTTCACGTCCGTTTTGCAGCCACTATTCTTGGTTACGCAGGTTGGATATTGGACGCCTGCTTGCCTTTGGGTCCGGTTACGATATCGAAGGTGACGCGCTGGCCTTCCTGAAGGGTTTTGAAGCCGCTAGCATTGATCGCGGAATAATGTGCAAAGACGTCTTCGCCTCCATCTTCGGGAGTGATGAAGCCAAATCCTTTTGCATCGTTAAACCACTTTACTGTTCCGTTTGCCATTTTCGTAATGCTCCTGGTGACGGCGGTATTCGCCGGCGGTGTAATAGTAGCAGGTGGCACGCGGAGAACAGCAACTTTTTAGAAAAAGAAGCCTTCCATTGTGGATAGTGAGACATGTCGATAATACTCAAACAGGAACGCCGCTTTAATCATCAATCTGGATTTGGATGAAGCAACATTCTACGTAGAATAAGCACGTTGGGTGCACATTGCGCGTCCAATCGATTCCATGTGCTTTCCGGAGACTTTATACCAAAAAATAAGATGATTACTATATTAAATCCAGCCACGCTTAAAGCAGAAAGCACAGAATCGAATAATAGACCTCATGTGCTACTTGTCGTTGATGAATTTCCAAGGTCACTAGGCGGCGGCGAACGTGTTGCATTGAAAATCGCATCTTTATTGCCGGATTATGGCTATCGTGTATCTATTCTCACTTTTTCTATCGATCCCAAGAGCCTGGCATTTGATCTCTCATCCTGTCCGATATACCAGCTTCCACTCAAAAGTGCCTATAACCTCGACGCATTTGCAGCTGCCATTGAACTACGGCGCTTCCTTCGTAACCAAAAAATTGACATCGTTCAGACTTTTTTTGAGAGTTCAGACCTCTGGGCGGGTCTTGTAGCGAGAGCTACAGCGGGGGTGAAGTTGATTTGGAGTCGAAGAGACATGGGTATCCTTCGGGGCAGAAAGCATCATCTCGCTTATCGTCTGCTGTCCAGACTTCCTCATGCTGTATTTGCGGTTTCTGAACAGGTTCGCCAATATTGCATCGAGAAAGACGGCATCCCTCCAACCCGAATACAAACAATTTACAACGGTTTAGATCTCGCAAATTGGGAATTTGTATCGAAGCCCCACCATGAACCTCGCAAATTCTTAATTACGACTACAGGAAATATTCGTCACATAAAAGGCCATGACATCTTTATTAAGGCAGCTGCTATAGTTCGACAAAGATTTCCTGGAGCATCCTTCAGCATAGCCGGCAGGATTTTGGACCACGCATACTTTGCGGAACTTCAGGCGCTAATACATGATCTTGGCCTTACGGATCACTTCCACTTTATGGGAGAACTAATGCACTTAGGCGAGCATCTCAACACAGCCGATGTCTTCGTCCTTCCCTCCCGCAGCGAAGGATTTTCTAGCGCCATTGTTGAAGCCATGGCCGCTACTCTTCCTGTGGTTGCTACTGATGTCGGTGGCAATCCGGAAGCGGTAAAAGATGGCGTCAACGGGTATGTTGTGCCACCCGAAGACTTTGAAGCGCTTGCTCAAGCTATTATTCGTCTACTGGAAGACCCCGCAAAGGCTAAGAAGATGGGAGAGGCGGGCAAACTCATCGTGAGCGAAAAATTTACTACTGAAATGATGATGACCCAAACCGTCGGTACATATAAAAAGCTACTGAATGGAAAATCCCGTCGCGGAACTTCTTAGCAATTGATACCTACCCGGTCACTCATCATTGGTTCGGGTATGCTCTTAGGGGTGGCGCATCCAACTTGCCATAGATTTGACAGACTCATGGATTGTATTACCGATATTAAGCCCATCGGCAAACGGAAGATCATAGGGGTCTTTAATCTCAAGCTGCCGTGGAGATGCAAACATTCCCAGAAAAACTGTCTTATCTATTGCTCGAGGAAACTGTCTCTTCAATTGGAAATAATTTCTTCGATCCATCACGACAATAATATCGGCACTGTCGATCATGCCAGGCTCAACGCACTTGGATGAGTGCGTCGAGAGGTCAGTACCAGTCTGCTTTGCGATGAGTTGCATAAAATCTGGAGACCGTCGCGCCGCTCGTTCGTGGAATCCAGCGGAGGTTACCTCAATTTCTTCATTCATATAGCGTCTGGCAAACGCCTCTGCTAAGGGGCTGCGACAAATATTTCCATAGCAGAGGAAGAGAATCCTGCGCTTTTGTCTGCGGCCTATCCTGCGTAAAGTAGCTCTTTGAGCAACTGAAAGATACCAGGTTTCGATATGTCCATAGAAAAAGTCGCGCGCTTTTTTAGTAGTATGGGCCAGCAGATCGATGATGATGCGAAGCGTAACTTTAACATCACGAATATCGAAAAAATCCCAGGATTCCTGACCTAACAAAGGTCGCCCAAACTCGATAAGCGACCGCAGACGCGGTTGTGTCAACAGTAAGTTGTCGGAGTGATCAGCGACCAGGTTGTATTTCATCCACAACATATCGTTGGTGAGGTTTCGCGTTCGATATCCTACCCGGTATAACGGTTGTTGCGGAAGTGGCGCTCCGGTGCTGAGTAAGAGAAGTCCGACTGGAAAGTCGACGCCAGCATCAATTGCAAGGGCCAACGATCCCCATAAACGAGGATTTATCTCCACCAGAAATATCTCGCCCGCGGAGGTCAACTTGAATTCAACCATTGCTACACCATGCCATTGGAGAGCACGAAGCAGTCGTTCTGCCAAGTTCACGAGGTGTGCTTTCGCTTCGATTGCCTGACGATAGGAACTTCCTCCTCCTGTAAGCGGCACCTCATGCAATCGCTTATGTACAAAATGCCATCGAGGCTCTCCCCGCTCGAATAACATCTCGACCCCAATCCCTTCACCGGTAATATATTCCTGCTCCTGGACATACATCTGGGAATAAATATCTCGTAAAGCTTCGCTCCATTCACCTGAGTTACGCACAATAGTTACAGAATGGTGTGTAACGCCAGAATTGCTGACACTCTTACTATGGATAGGCTTTAGTACGACTGGAAACTGCACTGGGAAGGAGCTATGCTCGTCTACCAATCTAGTCGCAGGCACATACAGCCCCAGATCTGAGGCAAGTTGCCTGGTCTTCTCTTTATCCAGAGCCAACCGGATACTATCATCCGGAGCGAGCACAGCGCGTGATTTTGCCTCCGGAGAAATATGCGGCGTAAGGAACGCCATCAGGGAGCGCTCTGTCGAGGGGACAATCAAATCATAAAGTTGTTTACGGTGTTGTTCAGAAATCCACGTAGCAAGCTCATCGACCGATGCGGGTTGTATTTTTTTTTCGGCTACATAACGAGAATGAAAAGCAACACACTCTTTGTTTGCCGCCGCATGAATTGTGATGCCTTTTCGCCCAAGGCTTTGAACCGTTTCCAGCCCAGCGGCCCACTCACAGTCCAGAACGAGCACCTTGAGGATGTTTTCTGAATGTATACTCACGAACTGAACATACACGGATTATTTCGAATTTCCAATAGCTCTGAGGTTGATGATTTATGCCCTATCGGAAACAGATTTCGCGACTACTTTCGCGCTCCGGCTTCCTGTCTTTACTGGAACTGCTGCCAACCGGGCCTGGCTTGGTTGTGTTTAACCACCATCGTATAGGCGATCTCGATACATGCGAATATGACCGCAATCTTTTCTCGGCTTCAGTGGAACAGTTTGATTATCAGCTTTCATATATCAAACGGCATTTCCCCGTTCTACTGCCTTATCAACTGGCAGAACTAAGGGCGAAAGGGAAACAATTGACCCGCCTTCATGTCATGATCACATTTGATGACGGCTATTTGGACAATTACACCCTCGCATTCAAACTGTTAAAGCAGCACAATATACCCGCTGCCTTCTTTCTGGTTTCCACCTTCGTTGGCACAGCTTATGTTCCCTGGTGGGACGAGATCGCATACCTTGTACGCCACTCACCTCTGTCATCATTGGCAATGATGACTCGATGGGGTTCCCCTGTCGATTTAAAGGGCAACCGCGAAGGTGCTGTCGATATAGTTCTACGAACTTACAAGATGCAGGAGAAAGTTACGCAGGCAGAGTTTCTACGGGAACTTCGCGCAGAAGCACAGGTTGCATTACCCACAACCGAAAGGCGCTTTCTCAACTGGAAGGAAGCCGAAGAAATGCAAACCTCAGGTATGGAGATTGGTGCTCACACACATACCCATCCCTTTCTAAGCAGCCTTTCCTTTGCCGACCAACAGACTGAATTGTGTGAATCCAAGACCATCCTCGATCAACATTTGAGGCGACCTGTTGCATCGCTGGCCTATCCCAATGGTTCTCAGAACGACTTCACTCCACAGACCCAGCAAATTGCCAGAGAGGCAGGTTACACAACTGCATTCTCATATTATGGGGGCGTTAATCGTGATGTACTCAATATGGATCCATATGATGTACTTCGGAATACTCCCAACACGTATTCTCATTCGTTCCGTACAGATATGGTATTGATGAGCCGACTGGGAAAGATAGAGCCCACTCTCAGAAGGCTCTACCGTCATATCCGTAGTTAATCGCTCTACAGTTAGCAGCGCACGACCTTCGGAGAGCGGATTCCCTTAGTGGCATTGCGTGAATCGACCACAAGCTGCGACTGAGACACAATCTCTTCGTAGTTGTAATCGGAGTGGTCGGTCACGATCAGCACGCAATCATATTGCCCAAGATTTTCCAGCGGCGTACAGGTCATATTGAGGTTGTAGTGACGGCCCCGGCCAACGGTTGGGAAGTAGGGATCGTTGTACAAGACCTCTGCGCCCTGTTCGCGTAGCAACTCAATAATGGTCAGCGAAGGAGACTCGCGCAGGTCATCGATGTTCTTTTTGTAAGCCATACCCAGCATCAGAATCTTCGCGCCATTCATTGCCTTTTTGTGCTGGTTCAGAGCTTTGCTCACCGCATTAACAACATGCTCCGGCATAGCCTCGTTGACTTCTCCGGCAAGCTCGATAAATCGGGTATTGAAGTCGTATTCCTTGGCCTTCCAGCTCAGGTAAAAAGGATCGATGGGAATACAGTGGCCGCCCAGGCCCGGCCCGGGATAGAAGGGATGAAAGCCGAAAGGCTTTGTTGCTGCAGCGTCGATCACTTCCCAGATGTCTACGCCCATCCGCAGCGAAAGCTGCTTCAGTTCATTGACCAGCGCAATGTTCACGCAGCGATAGATATTCTCCAGCAGCTTGGTCATTTCGGCTACGCGGGTCGACGAAACGCGCACTGCGCGCGTAAAGATGCCTTCATAGAGCGTAGCGGCCAATGCTGTCGCCACCTCTTCGTGACCACCCACGACCTTTGGAATGTCGCGACGCGCAACCGTGTCGTTGCCTGGATCTTCGCGCTCGGGCGAAAAGGCGACATAGAAGACGCCACTCTCTGCGGGGGTTCCCTGTCCCTGCACCTTCAGTCCCTTGGTATTGCCCGCTTCGAGAACCGGAATCATCAACTCTTCCGTCGTTCCCGGATAGGTCGTGCTCTCAAGCACAACAAGCTGTCCCTCACGTACCCACGGAGCGGCGGCTTTGGCAGTATTTTCGACATAGCTTAGATCCGGCTCACGATGTTCGGTAAGAGGCGTGGGAACGCACATGATGATTGCGTCCATCTCAGACAAATGGGAGAACTCCGCAGTCGCGGTAAAACCTTTTGCTCGCGCGCTTTGTATCTCTTCGGCAGGGATACGGAAGATATAAGACCGACCCGCTTCGAGATCTGTAACTTTGTTTTTATCAATATCGAAGCCGGTCACCTTGAAGCCAGCCTCAGCCAGCAGAAGAGAAAGAGGTAAGCCTACATAACCAAGTCCGATAACTCCGATCTTGGCCGTGCGGTTCTTCAGGCGATCGAAGCGCTGCTGAGCAATCTTAGGGAGAACAACCGGGTTGTTAGTCACCATATATGTGAATTATCGCATTCGACCCTCAAAAATCGCATGGCTTTCTTTCAAACGACAATCGGCAGAATTTCGCCGCTTTTTCCTCTCTTGTTACAAATCGTTACACCAGCGGGCTGACCGTTGAAGTGAAAAAGTGTCTCATCTGCTGGCTAAAACGATGGATAATTAAGAAGCAGAAATAATGGGTAGAAGTTTTCGGAAAATATATTCGGCTCGTCTCCATTTGGTTACAAATCCAGCTTTTATCTACCTGCACAACAAAAGTTGCATGGACTGGAGCAGGAGTAATTGACAAACTGGCTGCTCCTAGCGTGTTCGCGGCGAACGACCCTGTGGGCACTCCCAGAACTTAGAAAGTTAACGATTTTGCCGGTGAGCAGTTCCCGGCGGAGGCAAGCATGGCGCGGTATCTGATTACAGGCATTGCAGGTTTCATCGGTTCCACCCTTGCACGCGCTCTTGTTGAGCAGGGGCATGATGTACGAGGAATCGACAACCTCTCAACAGGAACGCTCGACAACCTGACCGAAATACAGAAGCAGATCGATTTTCAAAAGATGGACCTTCAGGACGTTGCAGGGATGAAGGATGCCTGCGATGGCGTGGACTATATTCTGCATCAGGGCGCGCTCGCTTCGGTTCCCCGCTCGGTGAAAGATCCGCTCACCTCGCATGGGTCCAATATTAACGGGACTCTAAACCTGCTGATCGCCGCTCGCGATGCAGGTGTGAAGCGCATTGTCTATGCCGCATCCTCTTCTGCCTATGGTGACCAGCCAACGCAGCCGAAGCAGGAAGACATGCTACCTCTTCCTCTCTCCCCATATGCGGTACAGAAGCTCACCTGCGAGTACTACATTCAGTCGTTCTACCGCTCCTATGGTCTCGAAGGCGTCTGCCTGCGTTACTTCAACATCTTTGGCCCGCGTCAGGCTGCCGATTCGCCATACTCCGGCGTAATCGCACAGTTCACCTACAAGATGATGGCCGGCATCACGCCTACCATCTTCGGCGATGGCCTCACCAGTCGCGATTTCAACTACGTCGATAACGCCGTCAGCGCAAATCTGCTGGCCTGCACAGCTCCCAGTTCAGTCGCTACCGGACGCGTCTTCAATGTTGGCACTGGCAAGAGCCATACGTTGAATGACGTGTACGCTGCTATCGCCGGAATCCTCGGCTTCAAAGAGCCCGCCATCTACGGACCACCTCGCGAAGGCGACATCAAACACTCGCTGGCAGACATCAGCCGCGCCACCAAGGAGCTGGGTTATCAGCCCAAGGCGCAGTTCCACGAAGGGCTGAAGAAGACCGTGGCGTGGTATCTCGAAGAAAAGCAAAAAGCAACGGCAGCGGTGTAATTCCGCTGCCGCTCTATCAGCCGTGGCTGTAATTCCTACTTCAGACGCTCGGCATAGGCCTTTTGTGCGGCAATAAGCCCCTGGCCAAACTCAAAGCCCGGCAGCGGCAGCTTGGTTGCCATAGCCACCTGCTCAAGCGCGCCAATGATGGCGATCGTGTCCATGTAGTCGAAGAAGCCGATGTGCGCAATGCGGAAGAGGTGCCCCTTCATCTCGCCCTGGCCGTCGGTAACGATGGCCGCAAACTGTGACTTCAGTCCCTTGACGATAACGCCGGAGTCAGTCCCCTCGGGCGGCAGAATCGCGGTTGCCGCGCCCGCCTCGTGCCCCTTGGGCGCAAAGAGCTTCAGGCCCATGGCAGTCGCTGCAGCGCGAGTCATCGCAGCGCAGGTATTGGCATTATCGACCAGATTCTTACGGCCCTGAGTAAGGTCTCCGCCGCCCTGTCCGGCAATGTAGTCCAGCGACGCGCCAAGCGCAGCAATCAGCGACACCGGAGGCGTATAGGCCGACTCGCCTTTGGCGGCGTTCTTGCGCTCCTTGCGCAGGTCGAAGTAGTAGCGCGGATTGTAGGTAGACTCCATGCGGTCCCAGGCGCGCTGGCTGATTGCCAGATAGCTGAGGCCCGGCGGCATCATCACCGCTTTCTGCGATCCGCCAATTAGAACATCGACACCCCATCCATCCATATCCAGGTGCGTGGTGCCCAGACCTGTAATCGCATCGACAATCAGCAGCGCCTCAGACTTCTCGTCCTTCAGCAGCTTGGCAATGGCTTCAATATCGTGACGCACACCGGTGGACGACTCCGTTGCCTGTACAAAGACCGCGCGGGTCTCGAGCTTGAGCGCTGCCTTAACCGCATCCAGCGAAAAGGTCTGTCCATAGGGGACCTCGACCACATCCACATGGCAGCCAAATGCCTTGGTGATGCCGGTCCAGCGCTCGCCAAACTTTCCGGCAGTCAACACCAGCACGCGATCTCCAGGCGAGGTCAGGTTGGAGACAGAGGCCTCCATCGCTCCCGAACCGGAGCTGGAGAGAATGATCACATCATTTTTGGTGCCAACAAAGTCCTTGAGCTGAGAGAGAACGCGCGAGTAAAGGGCGCGGAACTCCGGTGTACGGTGGTGGATGTCTGCAGCGGCCATGGCGAACTGGGCAGCGGGAAGAAGCGGCGTCGGCCCAGGAGTAAAGAGGCGAGTTTTGCGGATCATGCTTTTATTGTAGCGGCGGCCTGCTCACCTGCGCGCCTTCTATAATGAAGTGTTTGGGTAGACTCTGAATAAGTCTTCGTTTTGAAAGGGCGTGGCTTCAACCACGCCGTAAAAACAACAGCTTGAACGGGCTTTAGCCCCTGAGGGAACTTTCAATCCTCAAATCAGAGTGTCCTTTAGGGTTTAAGGGAGAGTGTGACGCAATGAGCATCGGCGAAAAGATTCAGACAGACATCGTCGCGGCAATGAAGTCCCGCGACGAGCACAGGCTGACCACGCTGCGCATGGTAAAGAGCGCGCTGAAGAATAAGGAAATCGATAAACGCCAGCCCCTGACCGATGCCGAAGAGTCGCAGGTGCTGACCACGCTCATTAAGCAGCGCAGAGATTCAGTCGAGCAATTTACCAAAGGAAATCGTCCCGAACTCGCCGAAAAAGAGCGGCTTGAGATCACCATGATCGAGGGCTACCTGCCCCAGGCTGCAAGCGAAGACCAGGTTCGCGCGGTGGTCCAGGGCGCAATCGCGCACCTTTCGCAAGACGGCCAAAAGCCCGGCCCAAAGGATATGGGAGCCGCCATGCGCGTGGTCCAGCAGCGACTCCAGGCCGACGGCGTCCGCGCCGACGGCAAACTCGTCAGCGAGATCGTCAAAGCCGAACTGGCAAAGTAATATTCCCGCTTTGCCCAATGTCCAAGAACTCTTTCGCAATTTACAAAAAATTGACAAGCATTACCCTGAACGCGGCCAGATCGTGCCGGTGAAATTTCCCTTTCGGATGAACTCAGGCTTTTTTCGTTTGGTGGATCTTTGCATCAAAGAAAGTATCCATGCGGCCTTCGATCCGGAGAAACACCAAGTATATGCGTATTCTGCCGTTTGTCGATTGAATGTTTCAACGCCCTTGCGGGAGATATGCCGGAATTCGACAGGAGGAGGCGTTCGATTGCCCTTATCCAGGGTTTCCTTCATTAGCTTCATCAGAACATCCATCGTGCTTGATCACTAAAAGCGCACGCGAATTTAGTGGAAAGCAGACTGAACAATCCTGACGCAGGAATGCATCATATCCTCCTGGCTTGCTAAACATCCGGACAACTGGACAGTCAGATGTAATGAATGAATATCGTGCTGGAGCATATAGAACGTCCCAGCGCATGGAACTGTAAAAGGTAGTCATCTCGTTCGCAAGGCTCACCATATATTCAAGGTCAAATGTTCTTGGGTTCGAATCCATATGTGCAAGCTCTTCAATAATGTCAGCACGAGTGATTTTGTAGGGCTTACCCTTAAGCAAGCGACCATTAACCAAAGGGCCGTCATGAATTTCTGCGCACTCAGCTCCACCTTTGTCTAGAATCTCGAGTTGTTCAGAGAGTGAACGGCGACTGTTCTCTCATTACCTCTCGGGAATAGGGAACTCTCATCTCTTGATATGCAACATAACGGGCAAGATGGATTCGATCATCAATTGACAGAGGCTGCCTGTTGGTTACAAGTTCGCGCAGGGCTTTCAATCCGGGGACTTCAATCCTTCCCAGGTAATCTTCCAGATTCTTGTCTGGGGTAGAATTTGGAAATCGGTAAAAATCCCGCTTTCGAGCAAGTTTTCCGGGAATAGCTAAGTATGGTTCTGTGCGGCCACGTGTGTAGCACAATAATTTTTCCTCTCCGGGTTCAAGAAAGCCATTGAGGTATTTTGCCTGCAAAAAATGTTGACTCCGGGGCGTCGTCACTGACCATCTCCAGCGGTAATGATAGGTCAACTCACCGCCACTGATGAGTATGGATTCTGAGGACCGATCGCAATCACATCCGCGATCGGCACCTGAAATTGACGCAGCAACACTCCCATTTTCCGATCATGCTCTAAATCACAAGCGCGTTTGCTGCGACTAATCTGCGGTCATGCACCCTGTTGTTACAGCATGTCGGTTTCGATATTTTGACCTATGACCGAAGCGTCGGAGGCGTAGTCAAGCTTTGCGCCTGCCCGTCCATAGTCCAATAAGGACAGAAATAGAACTCCCACTCCATAAGCTGCGCTGATGGCCACGAGTCCTGTGTCGTGCGCGTGCAAAGCGCTCTTCATAAGTTCCATGACGCCGTAAGAGCACAGAAGTGCGGACAGCGCATAGGGATGTCTCAGGACTGCTCCCAAAAATTTTGCGGTGCCGAAACGCGACGCTGTGAGGCGTTGGCCAAACCGGCGCAACTCATTTTGAAAACCTACTGCCGCCGCTCCAGGGATATAACCGAGAGGTGTCCTCACCCGGTTCCAATCGATGTATCCCACGTGAAAGCCGCTTGCTGAAAGCAGAAGACTCCCAAGGACTACCCCTGCGGCATTGATTCGGGGCGCTGCGACCGGATGACGGCTTTTTTGCCGAAGCGCATAGTCGGAAGCAATCCACAGAAAGCCAACCGCTGTCTCAAGGTTCGGGTGCAGACCTCGTCTCAAAAGAAGACCGGCATTCCCAGCCATCAGGCTGCTAGCTGTAACGATGGGAGCGGCACTGATGAGACGACTTCGGACGGTGGTAAACAAGCAGAGAGCCTCGACAAAACTACTCACTCATTTAAAGTTTTGGATGTTGAGAAATAACAATCATGTCAGCCTCGCAGCGTAAAGCGATACGCCCAGTCGCCGCCGCACCACTGAATGTAATTCGTACCCCAGGCGTTGTTGAAGAGATTTACATGAACGCCGGAGCTGACATCAGGCGGATTGGGTGAGTAGTTCAACGGCGAGCGGTCGCCGAACGCGACCACCGGAGCATCCAGCGTCGCAATCTCAAATCCGTGCTGGCCAGCGTTATAACGTAACTTTTCTGTAATTGCATGCATGTGTCGCGCACCGCCGCGAACGACATCAGACGCCCGAACCGGCTGGCCGGACTTCTCCATCAGCCAGTGGTCCGCGCTTGGCGTGCCGACTGCGGGATTGAAGGTCAGCCAAAGCGACTCCGGCAGCCGGTTCTCTTCTTTGCCAAAGCTGGAAAACTTCAGATGCACGGCCGGCTCTGCATCCGGCAGCGTGATCTCCAGGTACATCGTCGCTGGCCACGCAACCAGACCCGTTGCTGCGGTCTTCGCATCATCAATCTTTAGTTCCAGCACAATGCGATGGCCATTGTCGTGCGCTCCCGCCCAGGCGTGAACAATCGTGGGATGCCACTCTTTCGATAACGCGCCGAAGTGACCAATGTTGGGTTTGCCAAAATCGCGCGGTGCCCAGTCGGCCTTGCTGAGGACATAGGCATTGAGATAGTTGGCGAAGTCCTGAGCTGAGAGCGTCTGGTAGGTAAAGAGTGCCAGCGGATGCTCTGCTGAAGCCCACTCCTTTCCGGTCGCACGGTTCTGCAGGCGAGTAATTGCGCCCGTCTTCGGATCGATGCCGACGACAAAGTGCTTCGCCGTAATCTCATGTTTCGCCGTCAGCGCCTGCAGACCATTGTGTGTCGGAGTCGCAGGTGTCAGTTGCTTGAACCGCTCTTCAACCTCTGCACGCAGCGGCGCGGGTAATGCGGCAACGCCTTCATCGATGTCGTCGCGCTTCTCCTTCCAGCTTGTAATCATGGTCTGGTAGGGCGGCGTGTTGATCACCTGCTTCAGGTCGGCAGGCTTGTAGTGGTCGTTGTCGAGATAAGTCTTCGTGTCCGTCCCCCAGGTGTGCTCGATGGCAAGCGAGAAGCGGCGCAGAAACTGCAAGTCCGTCTTGTCGCCAGCCGCAAACTTCTTCTGCCTCACCCACTGCTGACGCAGACGCGCAGCTTCGCGATAGCGGGCCACTTTATACGGATCACTGGGGACGCCATAGATCCATGTGTCGCCTATCTCCTGCGTCACAATCGGAAGCCGGTTGCGGACCGCATCGGTCGCATCCGCCACCTCGCTCATATTCGAGGCATGAATCGTCGCATTCGGAAACTGCTTCTTCAACCGCGTATAGGTGGCAACAATCTCGTCGAGATGATGCGGGCCGGAGTTATCGTTCCGCACCTCCATCGCAATGGCCGTATCTGTTCCTGGAATCTGAATGACGCCGCCATAGTTATGGTGGTGATACATCATCACCAGCGATGCTCCGTTGGGGTCCTTCCACAGGAAGACGTCAGGAACCTCAGGCGGCGTGCTCGCCGCGTTGACGCCAATGTCCAGCAGTTTGACTCCTGCCTCCGCCAGAGGACTAATGATGCCTCGCGTGTGCCCGGGGACATCGCCCATTCTCGCACCAACCGTCTTATGGCCAAAGCGCGAATCAAGCGTGGCGCAAAAGCCAAAGCACCCTTTCATCATCGAAGGATCGACCATCTCGGTCTGCCAGTTAAAGGGCATGGCGTGCCAGTTGAGGTCGCCTGCAGCAATAGATTTTTCGATAACCTTGCGCTGCTCTGCCGATGCTTGTTCAAGATACTCGTAGAGCAGCCACGCCGGCGTTGTCCACACATATCGATCTTTGCCTTGGGCGCGCAGCGCAGCGCAGGTCTTAATTGCCTCCGGATAGTAAACGTCGAAGTACTTGCGCATTATCTTCGCTTGCGTCGCGATAAAGCCCACGTCCAGGTGGCAGAGCGAAACAATCAGCACGCGCTTCACCTGCTCCGGGCTTGGTGTTGTCAGCTCTGGATCAAAGAGGGCATAGGACGGCGTGGCTTTAAGGGTCGCCGCTGTGGCGGTTAGTGCAGAGAACTTGAGCAGGTCGCGTCGCTTCATCTCGTCTCCCGAATCGAAGGTATCAGCCTATCGTAAGCGATAACTTTTGAATTCCTGAAGATATTACCTGCTTCCCCACGTGAATGCCGTACCCGCCATGACCGTTCTGCCCTGCATGGGGACACCTGGAACCTCCTCGTATCTTGTATTGCTCAGGTTGGTCAATCGCAGATAAGGTCGCAGGCGGCCCATATTGCGCGACAGGGAAACGTCCCATAGCGGATAGGCGGTTCGTGTAGTCTTCTGCACTACGCCGACTTGTGTACGCGCCACAATCTGGCGAAGAACTCCTGGCAGATCGCCGCTCCACGCAAATATCGCATTCTGTGCCGCATAGTTGAAGGCGTACTCGGAGATTAGACCCTTCGGCGGCGAAGTAGCCTGCACCGCGGTGTAGCTGAGATCGATTCGCTGTGTCCCGTGCAGATGCAGGCGAAGCCGCGTCTCCACACCGTTGTAGTTAAAGTTGCCGACGTTGACCGCCTGCCACGGTTCGGTAAGCGAATATTTCGAGTAGTCGATTCCATCTTTTTGATTGAGGCTGAATCCGGTCGCCGTCAGGTCGAACCGGCCGCTCGCAGGCGTCCAGTCGAAGCCACCCTCATAATTCCACGAGGACTCCGGCTTCAGATTCGGGTTGCCGATGGTCGTCGGGTCAGAGTAGTAGAGATCGAGATACGTCGGCAGCCGAAAACCATGTCCGGCAGATGCACGCAGACGCAGTGTGCGTGTCAACGTGAAAGCCGCGGCCACATTCGGCGAAAAGACCGAATCTCCACCCGAGAAGATCTCTTCTCGCGCTCCAACAGAGAGCGAAAACCGGCCCAGCGCAGGCAACGAAAGGTTGGCATACCCTGCTCCCTGGTTGCGCGCATGGCGGCCAAGGTTCGTGCTATGAATGCCATCACCATTGGCCTCAAGGCCATACGACAACGTGGCATTCGCCGCTAACTGGTCGACCCTGCGGAGCGCTGACTGCCATGCCGTCGTGATGTGGTTGTTTTCGTAGATGCTTGGGTTGTTCACGAACAGAATGAACTGGTCAGTGTGCCGTCGATAGCCGAAACTGGCTGCAGTGTGTTGTCCCAGTTGCTGTTGAATCGCCGCAAACCATGCCTTGGTGCGCTCCCA
Organism: Edaphobacter sp.; assembly: GCA_035656355.1. Taxonomy (GTDB): domain Bacteria; phylum Acidobacteriota; class Terriglobia; order Terriglobales; family Acidobacteriaceae; genus Edaphobacter. Next base: position 13,803 of record DASRSR010000099.1, on the reverse strand, counting down.
CGAAGGATAAGGACCGTAAAACCGGTTCGCCCCATAAGGCCGGTCACTCATCGCAAGCAGAATGTCCATCGTGCCCGGCTTCAGGTTCAGCCATGTCTCAGCAGAGATGGCATTGCTGGCATAATTGCGGTCCGCAATGAAACCGCCGGAGGTATCACGGCTGCCGCTCAGCTCGGCAGAAATTAGCTTCGTGGCGTAATCCGCGCGAAAGGCCTGCTCCGTCGAACTGAAGTTGCCGCCGCCTGCCTTCGCAGTCAGCGAAAACCTGTTACCAGCCGGAGAGGCCGCAGGCTGCGCGGTAATCAGATTCACCGCGCCGCCGATAGCATCCGATCCATAAAACGTAGATCCCGAGCCATGCAGCACTTCGATGCGCGAGACCGCCGCAAGCGGCACCGGAATATCGAGGTTCAGATGCGCAGTTTCAGGATCGTTGATGCGTAGCCCATTGAGCAAAAGCAGCGACTGCTCGAAGGTCGTTCCCCGAATCGAAAGATCGGTCTGCACTCCGGCAGGCGCACGCGACTGCAGGTTAAGCGAAGAATCCTGCCCCAGATAATCGACAACGCTATTAAAGAGCAGCGGCTGCTGACGCGTATCCAACGTCTGCACCGAACGATTGCTCTCCGACAGAGGAATTGGCTCAATCGTTGTGGTTACTGTAACTGTCTGGGCCACCGGCGCTGGCTTCTGTTGTGCAGAAGCGCCAAAGCCCAGGAAGAAGCAAAACGGGAAAATAAAGAAAGTGATTTTCTTGCTCATGATCGTTGCTTCGATCATCGTCCGGATTCTCTGCTGCGCTCCATTAGTTTTATTCCATTGTAAGTAGTTGAATCAGTCAACTATATTGAGAGACGATGAGGATTGAATCATTTCTCCGGCAAAGCCCCGTCTTTCAGGTCAATCGCGGTGCACGCCGCATGGAGACCGCTCTTAATCGGATTCTTGCTGCCGAAAGCGTTACCTTCTTCGAAGCTCTGGTCCTGGCAGCACTGTTCTTTGAGAAGAAAGGCGGCATCAAACCCTCTGACCTGGCCGAAACCTTCCAGACCACACGTGGCAATGTGAGCCACTGCCTCTCTTCCCTGGAAGCCAAGGGGCTTGTGCGGCGCAGAATCGACAGCAACGATGCGCGCGCCTTTCGCCTGACGTTATTGCCCGCAGGTCGCAGACGCGCGGCACGGGTAGCCGGAATTCTCGATCGTATGCAGTCGCACCTTGAAACAATAATCGGCGCAGTGAAGCTGGAGACAATGGTGCAGCAACTCTGCGCCGTCGAAGAGCTCTGCTCGCGACTCGCTGACACGGTAGAAACGTCAGACCATCGCTCTACTCGCGAATGATTTTGACGAATATTCCGTCCGGCAGCGTTGCTCCGCCCAGGACGTGAATCACGCCATCTTTCGTAAATCCTCGCAACATCGTATCTGCTTTCGTATAGGGATCGAGCGGAGCCTCCGCTTTCCTGGGGTACGGCGTAGCCTTTGGTGTTGAGGAAGCCGCCGGCGCTGTTCCACTCCGCTTCATTCCTCGGTCCATCGCTTCATTGGCAAGCCGGTCCGCATCTTTGTTCTTATGGCGCAGAGCGTGGCTGATCTCAAACCCGTCCAGACGCGCAATACGGCTTTTCGCTTCCTGCCATAACGGCTTCAGATCAGGAGAGTTCACCTTGTACTTGCCCTGAATCTGCTTCACCATCAGCTCCGAATCGGAGACAACGCGCAGCCGCGTATAGCCGTTATCGAGAGCGAATTGCAGGCAGGCAAGCAGGCCAGAGTATTCGGCAAAGTTATTGGTGCGGATACCGAGAAACTCGCTCAGCTTGGCCAGTACCCTGCCGCTAGCGTCCTGGATCAGCGCGCCGTATCCGGCCGGACCGGGATTTCCCCGTGCGCCACCATCGCAATGGGCCGAGATCCAGTCAGTCTGCTCGGGAAAGAGGCTTGAAGACATCTTGCAAGTTTACCGGAAGGTAACAGGTTAAACACACATCTCTGCTTACCTTTGAAAGTGACGAGGGTCTATTCAAGTGAACTCGATTTTCTGACTCCGGAGTCGGACGAATGAGCGTTGAAGCGATTGAATTAAACCCGATGGGGCGGCGGCCAAGTCCGTTTGCCTTGGGACTACGAGACGCCGCGGCGGTAGAATCAAAGCCAGGAATGGCAAAGGCGGCGACACAGTCCGGCGCCAGAAATGGCAGCAAGCTGACGCAGGCGCAGATTGAAGCGCGCGCACAGCAGCGTATTGAAGATGATGAGTTGATCCGTGAAGCCCAGCGGGGCGAGCGGGCCGCCTTCGATGCTCTGGTACGCCGCTACGATCAGTCGGTGTTGCGGCTGGCGCTGCACATGCTCGGCAATGAGCAGGACGCACAGGACGTGCACCAGGAAGCCTTTATCAAGGCTTACCGCCATCTCGGAAACTTTCGCTTCGAGTGCTCGTTCTACACATGGTTGTATCGGATTGTGACTAACCTGTGTCTGGACCAGTTGCGCAGAAGAAAGAGTCGCCGGGAAGATCCGGCGACCGTGCTCGATTCAAGCGGCGGAGAGATGGATTTGATGGCGAACATTACGGATGACCGGTCCATGGCGAACCCCGCACGGGAGCTCGATCGCAAGGTAATGGGCCAGCGCATCAGTGAGGCGCTGGACAAACTGACTCCACGCGAGCGCACCGTCTTTGAGCTGAAGCACTACCAGGGGCTGAAGCTCCGGACCATCGGCGAAATGCTGAGCACCACCGAGGAAACAGCGAAAAACACTCTATTTCGGGCAACGCGAAAGCTGAGAGCGAATCTTGCCGGAGTGCGCTGAAGACAGTACCAGAAAGTGATTGACCACGGGCAGACGGTACAGACCCGGGCATAAGTAACAGATTATTTTGAGGCTGGTTGAGGAAACGCGATGACGTGCAAAATGGCGAAAGATAACATCATTCTGGCGAATTACGGAGAACTGCCGGATGAGGAGGTAGCCGTTCTCGAGCAGCATCTGGACGGATGCAGCGACTGCCGCGCCGAACTGGATGCAATGCAGGAACTGGAGGAGCGGCTGGCCCTGCTTCCCGTAGTAGAGCCTTCTCCGAACTTTGTGGCGCAGTCCCGGGTCAGGCTGGACGACGCGCTGGACAACATTCCACAGGACGGCATCTTTGCCCATATTCGCAACGGCTTTTTCTCGTGGATGGGCCATCTGCACGGTGCACCCGCTCTGGCAACACTGTTGTTGGGCGTCGGCTTTCTGGCAGGAAACTTTACCTATCGCTATCAGGTTGCCCACTCCCCAAAGCCCAAGGCGCCTGTCACTGTAACTGCAGCCCCGCAGCAGGCCTCCATCGCCAGTGTCACTGGAATCATCAAGACCCCGAACTCCGAGCTGGTGCAGGTGAAGTACAACAAGCTGATTCCCGAAACCATGGAAGGCTCACTGGATTCGCCTGAGATTCGTCAGCTTCTGCTTGCCGGCACCAAATCTCCGGCAACCAATGGCGTGCGTGCCGACTCTGTCGCTCTTCTGGCCAATGAGTGCAAAGAGGGCCACCAATGTACGGGCGGTCCCAATGGCCAGGGAATCCGCGGCGCGCTGCTGGTTGCGCTGCGTTACGACAAAAATGCAGGCGTTCGACTAAAGGCGCTGGAAGGTTTGCAGCACTACATTGGTCAGGACCAGCATGTGCGCGATGCTGTCCTCGAAGCCCTGATGCACGACTCCGACGCTCAGGTACGTACCGCCGCCATCGATATGCTGGAGCCGGTGCAGGCCGATTCCAGCGTGCGCGAGGTACTGCGAACAGTTTCCACTCAGGATGAGAATCCGTATATCCGGACGGCTTCCTTCCAGGCCCTGCAAGGCGCCCCTGACATTCAATAAGCGATGAGGTGATAGAGATGAACCGCCGGCAATCGCTTCGTGTGGCTTTGGTTCTTTCAATTGCGGCTGCCGTCTGCCTGGCCGATCAGGCTCAGGCTTCGCGCGCCGCAGGCCACTCCGCTAAGACAGATCAGCAGACGCAGGGCTACCTGGGCGTCGATATCCGCGACATCGCCCCCGATCAGGTTGCTCCGCTAAAACTCAAGGACACGCACGGTGCAGAGATCATCCATATTGACCATGACGGCCCTGCAGGCAAGCTGGGATTGCGCGAACAGGACGTCATCCTCAAAATGAATGGGCAGGAGATCGAGAATCAGGAACAGCTACGCAAGATGTTGCGCGAAAGTCCTGCCGGTCTCTCTGTAACGTTGGTTATCAGCCGTGACGGGCAACAGCAAACCATGAGTACGCAGCTCGCCAACCGGCAGGAGGTTGAGCGTCGCGCCTGGGAACAGCATCTGGTCGTGCCCGATCCCGGGCCAACCAACCCTCCTCCGTCCCACATCTGGAACAGCTTCCTCCACAACAGCAACCCGTCGCCCGATGTCGGTGCAAAGCCGCATCACGATCTGCTTGGAGCAACCACCGTGCTCAGCTCCTCCTACACCGGCGCGCAGCTTGAGGTCATGGGACCGCAACTGGCGGAGTTCTTCGGAGTAGAAGGCAATGCCGGTCTGCTGGTGCGCAGCGTCGAGGCAAACAGCCCCGCAGAAGTTGCCGGAATCCGTGCCGGCGACGTCGTTCTTCGCGTCAATCAGGTCCCCGTCACCACCGGTAATGAATGGCTTAAAACAATCCGCCAGAACCGCGGCAAGGCAATCTCCGTGGTCATTCTGCGTAATCGCCATGAGCAGACGATGACCATGACCCCCGATGGACGAAAGCGTTCCTCCTGTAATCGCCCACAGGACAATGACCCCGGCTTCTTCAGCAATAGCGTCAACCAGGCATCGGCGCTGGTTGCAAGTCTGAAGTCTGCCCTGAATGCGATGGAGAACACGGTCCAACAGCACTTTGCCTCGATGCGACACCCAATGGACCTCGTCCAGATGACCGAACACGCTCTCACGCCCGGCGCTGGTATTCAGCATCGCGTACAGATGATCAGAAAAACTTCTGAGATGATGGCCTCCGCCGCCTGGAAGCAGCTCGACGTTCCCGACCGGATGATGAGCCTTGCCAACCAATGGATACGTCCCGAACACCGTTCCACCTGTCTGGGCTAGTCTTCAACTGTCCACAATGTTCGCGTGCCCCATTCATTGGGGCTGTTTTATCGTCGCAATGTGGGACGCACAAAACAACTGTTCCCTGTTCCCTTATCCCTATTCCCTTATCTCAATCCCTTATACTTATAAAAGTGACTACGGCTCCTACATCTACCCCGGCAGGCCGCCGCATGAATGCCAGGCGGCGCTTGCTTGCCGCCAAACGCAAGTGGCGCGAGATCAAATCCATCGGCTCTGCCCTGTCTGCAACCGACCACCCCTACATGGCACACATTGTGCCCATGCGACGGTGCAATCTGGCCTGTACTTACTGCAATGAGTTCGACGACGTCTCTGACCCCGTTCCCATCGACGAGATGCTCCGCCGTATCGACCATCTGGGCCGTCTCGGCACCTCCGTCATCACCATCTCCGGTGGCGAGCCGCTGCTGCACCCCGACCTCGACCATATCATCGAGCGTATCCGTCAGACCGGCGCCATTGCTGGCATGATTACTAACGGCTATCTGCTGATGCCGGATCGGATTGAGCGATTGAACAAAGCCGGCCTCGACCACATGCAGATCTCCATCGACAACGTGATGCCTGATGCTGTCTCGAAAAAGAGCCTGAAGGTCCTCGACAAAAAACTTCAGATGTTGGCCGAACACGCCGACTTTCACGTCAACATCAACTCCGTGGTGGGCGGCGGCGTCGCCAATCCCAACGATGCCCTCACCGTAAGCCAGCGTGCTCTTGGCCTTGGCTTCAGTTCAACCATCGGCATCATCCACGATGGCAGCGGTCAATTGAAGCCGCTGGGCGAGGCAGAGCGCCGCGTCTGGGACAAAGTTCGCAAGCTTACCCGGCGTAGCTACTCGCGCTTCAATCACTTTCAGGAGGCAATCGCTAACGGCAAAACCAATGACTGGCGTTGCCGTGCCGGCAGCCGCTATCTTTATATCTGCGAATTTGGTCTCGTGCACTACTGCAGTCAGCAGCGCGGCTACCCCGGTGTGCCGCTGGCCGACTACACCACTGCCGACATCAAGCGCGAATTCCTTACAGAGAAATCCTGCGCTCCAAGCTGCACCATCAGTTGCGTGCATCAGGTCAGCTATATCGACCACTGGCGCGCTCCGCAAAAGTCGCAGATCACGCCCGGCGCATCGCACGGCAGCTCAGAACTGGTTCAGATCCAGTAGCCGTTTGCGGCCCGGCTGAAGCCGGGCCGCAAACGCCCCAGAATCAATGGGGCTTTAGCCCCTGAGATACTGTCTTCAAAGGCAGGACGCATTTTTCGCTTCCTTCCTTTGTCATTCCCGAAGGGAATCTGCGTTTTACTCGAATCAACAGAACCTACATCTGGAAGATAGGGCCAAAGGCCCGGCACATACTAGCCTGGGCTGAAGGCCCAGTAGCATCATCCATAAAATCCGAGCGCTGAAAGCGCGACACATCATCCAACCGGAGCCTACCGCTTCTTCTTCGTCACATGGCGAGCAGCCGAATGGGTTGCCGCCGCAGGTGTCTCAGCCAACGCGGTGTCAATCGTCGCATAGAGCTGATTGATGTCGGTCACCTGCGTCCAGTGCTTCGGCGTCACCACGATAATCGTCGGGGTCTCGTTCAGGCCAAGCTTCTCGCCCAGTTCATAGTCTGCATGTACTTCGCGGGCAAACTGCCCGGTCGGATCGACCACAAATGGCATCTGCAGGCCATGCTTCTGAAAGTAGCTGCGAGTAAAGTTCTGCAGGTCCTCTTTGGAAGCAATCGCAGTCTGGTTGGCGAAAACCGCGCCGCGATACGCCTCAGCTACCTGAGGAGAGATCTTGTCCTGCATATAGCGGGCAATGATGGCCGCGTCCAGACTCCAGATGTGCATCTTCAGCGGGAAATCGCGACGCACCAGAGGGATCTTATAGTGCTCCACAGCCTGGTGCACTATCGGGAATGCATGTGCGCACGCCGGACACTCGAGATCTTCAAACTCAATGATGGCAACACGCGCCCCTGCAGGCGGCTTCAGCATCGAGGTGTCTTTAAACGGAGTTCCTGTATTTGGCGGCGCAGAAGACTGCGCAACAGCAGGAATGCAAAGAGACACAGCAAGGGACAGACCAGCGGCGTAGCGAACAATGCGGTTCATGGAAGTAAGACGCATAAGATTGTGATAAGTATTTTATCCGATGGAAGATACGCCCCGTCCAGCAGATCCGTCTATCGATTTTAGGTTCAAATTTCGCAACTCCACGGCAGGCTGGATAATCTAACGTATTGAAAGCTGGAGGTTCGAGAGACTCCGGCGTTAGAGATTCGAGATACCCTTTGTCCGGCTCCTTGAGCAAATTTAAGCTTTTGCCTCGCCTTTCTACTGCATGCTGCGCAGCAGCCTTATGCTGTGCGCTCAGCGCAGGCGCGTCGGCACAGACTCAGCCCGCCGCCAATCCTCCCTCTGAGACACTTCCCTCGGCCCCCACTCCTCATCTTGAGGCACCGAAGTTTCCCGACGGGGTCACCGTCGAACAGGCCAAACCCGGAGCCATGCCGCTGAGTCTTGATGACGCTATCGAGCTTGGCCTGCGCCATAACCTGCAACTCGAACTCGCCCGCCAGAACCAGCGTATGGTCCACGGCCAGGTGCTCACCGTCGCCAACAATCTGCTGCCCTCCATCACCGCCGAGGCTTTTACCCGAGCACAGGAGATCAACCTTGCCGCCATGGGCTTCAAGCCGCAATCGCTTGGCCCTCTGCTCGAAAAATTCAATATTCCTCCCGGACAGTTTTCCACCATCGTGAAGGTGGACACCACAGGGGCACAACTCAATCTGAATCAGCAGTTGTTCAACCTGCCTGCTTACTATCTCTATCGCGCCGCGCAGAAGGCCGACACCGCTGCCTCCTTTACTACACTCAATGCCGAAGGAACGGTGGTACTTAACGTAGGCCGCCAGTACCTGCGTGCGCTGGCCGATGCCTCGCAGATTGAGAACGCACAGGCGCTCGAAAAAGCTGACCAGGAAGTGCTTCGGCAAGCCACCGCCTCGCACGATGCCGGAGTTGGCACCAACCTCGATGTGCTGCGCGCGCGTGTCCAGTTGCAGACCCAGCAGCAGACCGTTATCAATGCGGAAAATATCTTCGCCAAAGACAAGATCGCGCTGAACCGGTTGATCGGCCTCCCTGCAGATCAGGAGCTTGCGCTCACCGACAAGGCGCCCTACTCCGAATTCGCTGAGCTTCCACTCGATCAGGCCAAGGCAATCGCCTATACGCGCCGCAAAGACTATCTCAGCCTCGAAGCCCAGATGGAGGTTGCCAAACGCACTGAAAAGGCCGTGAAGTACGAGCGCCTGCCGACACTCTCTTTCGGTGGCAACTATGGCGTCATCGGCGAAACCCACGGCCTCTACCACGGCGTCTTCTCCGCTCAGGGCAGTCTCAAGATTCCTATCTTTCAAGAAGCACAGCTTCGTGGCGAGCACCAGGTTGCCGCCGCGCAGATTGACGGCCTGCAACAGCAGATTGCCTCTCTCCGCGTCACCATCGAGCAGCAGATTCGCTCAGCCATGCTCGATGTCCAATCCTCGGCCAAGCTGGTGAAGGTAGCGCAGAGCAACGTCGATCTCTCTACCGAAGCCTTGCAGCAGGCCATCGACCGCTTTCAGGCTGGCGTCTCCGATAACCTGCCCGTCATCCAGGCCCAGGCCACTCTCGCCGATGCGCAAAGCCAACTGGTGCAAACGCTCTATCAGTACAACCAGTCCAAGCTGACCCTTGCCCGTAATACTGGCGTTGTCGAGACCCAGTACAAAACTTATCTGGGCAAATAAACGTACTTAACAGCACGCAGTCATCATCCAACCATCTACGCTTTTTCGCGGGAAATGTGAAACCATACCGTATGCCCGAGGGTGACAGTACAACGACCAGAGCAAGCGCCGGCAGCGCCTTCCAATCACGAGATTTCAAACTTTACCAGGCCGCGCGCACCATGGTCATTGTCGGCGCAGAGGCACAATCAGTCGCAGTTGCCTGGCAGGTCTACGCCATCACCCACTCGGCGCTCGACCTCGGTCTCACCGGACTGGCGCTTTTTCTGCCCGGCTTATTTCTCATGCTGGCCGCCGGCCACACAGCAGACCGATTCAACCGGCGCAACATCATTCTTGTCTGTTACGGTCTTCAGGCGCTCTGCACCGCATCACTGCTCTGGCTCTCTCTGACCAAAGTTCATATCTCGCATGGCACAGTCTGGCCCATCTACGCGGTGCTGCTCGGCATAGGCATGGGACGTGCCTTCAGCGGGCCTGCCGCAAGCGCTTTGCTGCCCAGCCTGGTTCCGAAAGATCACTTTGTAAACGCCGTCACCTGGGGAGCCACCATCTACCAGACCGCCAACATGGCGGGCCCTGCCGTCGGCGGTCTGTTGTTTACGCTGCCGCTCGCCGGTGCGTTGCTGCCATGGAACGGAGCACCCATCGTCTATGCCTTTACCCTCGTCACCCTGATCGGTTTTCTCATATTGGTTAGCATGATTCGCGCCGGAAAAGAGGGCGTGGAAAAGAAAGCCTTCTCTACAAAGACAGTTCTGGCCGGGCTTGAGTACGTCTGGCAGACCAAGCTCCTGCTGGGCTCCATCTCTCTCGACCTCTTCGCTGTCCTGCTGGGCGGAGCAGTAGCCCTATTGCCCATCTTTGCCACCGACATTTTGCATGCCGGTCCGCGCGGCCTCGGCCTGCTGCGCGCAATGCCTTCCGTCGGCGCACTTGCCGTCTCCCTCATCATGGTTGTTCGTCCCATCAAGCGCCGCGCCGGATGGATGATGCTCTCCTGCGTCGGCATCTTTGGCGCAGCGACAGTCGTCTTTGGCCTCTCGAAGAGCATGTGGGTCAGCCTCATCGCGCTGGTCATCGTCGGCGGCAGCGACATGGTCAGCGTCGTCATCCGCGGCAGCATCCTGCAACTGGCCACGCCGCCTGAAATGCGCGGTCGCGTCAGTGCCGTTAACTGGCTTTTCATCGGCGCATCCAACGAGTTTGGTGAGTTTGAGAGTGGAGTCACCGCCCAATGGTGGGGAGCAGTCCGTGCCGTCATCATCGGCGGAGTTGGTTCCATGCTGGTCACCGGCGCAGCCGCGGCGCTCTTCCCGACCCTGCGACGCGCCGACGCCCTCACTGCTGAGGCGCTCATGAGTTCCAATCAGGAACTTAGTGTGGCCGAACCAGCCGATTGAATGAGAAATTAAGGAAACCCGGTTTGCAGCCCACAGGAGCAATCGAATGGATACAGGCAAGAAGGCAGCAATTGCAGGAACCCTCATTCTCGTAGCCGCCGTAGGCATCCGCGTTTGGATGATCCACCGCGAACGCAACGCTCCCATGGTGTTGCCGCAGAAAACCACCGCCAACGAACATATCTCCGACGACGATCTCGTCTTTCTGAAGAAGAAGCGGCCCGATTCGATGGCTGATATCAAGACCCTGATCGGCAGCAAGCTCTGGGTCTCTGCTGGCGGGCAGATGGATTATTACCCCTTCATCGGGCATCGCGTGGAATACAACAAGAAATCCGGGACCCTCCTCGGCGCCGAGCCTCTCATCGTCAAAGATGCAGTCCAGCAGGTAGCCCCGAAAGACGCAACCTACCGCATTCCCGGAGGCGACCGGCAGGTCTCACTCGTCTTCACTCTGCCCCAGTCTTCCGACCCGGCGAAGGAGTATGCGGTCCCCGTCGGCTATCATCAGGACGGCCAATACACCTTCTTCACCGACGAAATCTTCTTCTACGACGACCCGCATGAGCTCTACAAACACTGGAGCCCGGAGATATGGAAGGCCGTCGATTCCCACCAGGTCATCCTCGGCATGAACGAGCGTCAGGTACAGCTCGCACTTGGCCAGGTCAGCAAGAGTGTCAGCCAGGACTACGGAAATCGTCTGGTTATCTATTCCAACCTGGGTAAACCAATGGCAGTCACCTTCGTCAACAACAAGGTCACCGCCTTCCGCTCCGACCAGGGCTTCTAAGCATTAGAGATTAGGGAAATATAAAGCGGGTGCCCATTCATTACGACAGTCTTATCGTCGTGATGGGTGGGATATACAACCTCAACCCACGTCATTTCGATCGAAGGCCCGAAGGGCCGTAGCGGAGAAACCCCTGTATTTACCTGTTCCGATCCCGGATTCACAAATCCGTGTTCATCCGTGCGGAATCCGCGGTCCGAACCTACTTCCCCACCGCAATCACCTTCGCCAGTTTCACATCAGCAGACGACTCGCCGATCATCACTTTCACCTTGTCATGCTCGACCGTCCAGCCCTTTTTGCCATCGTCCCAATACGCAAGGCTCTTTGCCGGCAGTAATAGATGCACCGTTTTTTGCTCTCCCGGAGCCAGCGAAACCCGCGCAAACCCCTTTAGTTCCTCCTGCGGTCTCTCTACCTGAGAGTTCAAATGCTTCACATAAAGCTGAACCACAGCATCGCCCTTGATCCGACCCGTGTTCTGAACCTCTACGCTTAAATCGGCTGTCTGGCTCTCCCCTAATTCCGCGTGTTGAACACGCAGATTGCGATAGCGAAAGCTCGTATAGCTCAATCCGTATCCAAATGGAAACAGCGGCTTTTGCCGAAAGTACATATAAGTCCGGCCATCGCGCAGGTTGTAATCCATCATCGGTGGAAGCTGTTGCAGCGAGCTGGGCCACGTCACCACCAGATGGCCACTCGGATTAATCTCACCAAAGATCGCCTGTGCCAGCGCCGTTCCCTCTACCTCGCTGCTGTGCGCCATATGCAGAATCGCCGGAACGTGCTGCGCCGACCAATCGATGGCATAAGGAAACCCGGAGACGACCACAAGCACAGTGCGCGGATTCGCCGCATAGACGGCCCGCACAAGTTGCTGCTGCTCTGGGCCAAGATCGATCTCCTTACGATCAACCCCTTCTTCTCCCTCCGAAGGCCGGCACGGCCCTGTCGCTTTGCTATGGCAGATTGGCCGGTTGCCCACAACAACGACGGCGACATCCGATGTCTTCGCCAGCTTCACCGCAGAATCAAGATCAGCTCCATAACGCACCTCGACCCGCGGGCCCGCCACTGCCCGGATTCCCTCAAGCGGTGTCACTCGAAACGGAGGCGTTCCTCCATAGCCGTCTGCATCTACTTCGTCTGCAAGTGGACCGGCAACTGCAATCGAATGAATCGCCGAAGCATTCAGCGGCAACAGACGCTGCGCATTTTTCAGCAGCACAATCGACTCCTGTGCCACCTGCAGCGCAAGCTGCCTGCTTCCTGGCCGGTCCCACGGCTCCTGTTCTTTCTCAAAGCGGTTTGTATTCGGAGCAGCGGAATCAAGCAGCCCAAGGCGCAGCATCACCCGCAGCAGTCCACGCAGGTTGGCATCAATATCAGTTTCGGTAATCAATCTCTGCTGCAACGCATCTTTTACCGGCTGCTGGTATTCGTTAAGAAACTGGTTTATCCCGGCATGAATCGCTCCCGCCGCTGCGTGCGCCATATCCGGATAGTAGTGGTGCTTTGTCACCATAAATGTCAGCGCGCCGCGGTCAGTGTCAATCAATCCATTGAAGCCCCACCTCTGCATCGCAAGCTGTCGCAGCAGCGGACTCGCAGCCATCGGTACGCCATTCACCGCGTTATAGGCCGTCATCAGAGCATCGGCCTTGCCGTTTTCAATGGTCATGCGAAACGGCACCGCATAGTACTCATGCAACAACCGGCTGTCGAAGTTCGACGATGAGCCGACGCGATTGTCTTCATTGCTGTTGGCCAGAAAGTGCTTTACCAGCGATGCCGTCTTCCAGTGCTGCGGATCGTTGCCCTGCAGACCGCGCACAAATGCGGTCGCCATTGTTCCGTCAAGGAATGGGTCTTCTCCATAAGATTCTTCCGCGCGTCCCCAGCGAGGATCGCGTGCCAGATCAGCATTGGGTGCACGAACGATCACCCCGCCGCGATCATATCTCTCAAAGATGTAGCGTGCTTCGTCTCCTTCAAGCGAAGCAGCCTTCTCCACCAGCGCCGGATCCCATGTCGCTCCCAGTCCTACTGCCTGCGGAAACTGCGTCGTCGGAATCACCGATGTCCCACCACGAACTCCCGGTTCACCAGACGACTTTCTTGCCCAGCCCGGACTCATCGCCAGACCATGAAGCCCTTCCACCTGTCCACTCGATCCGGGAATGCTATCCAAATGCCCCGAGCCATGTATCCCCAGCCGGGGAATGTTCAGGTTCTTTCCCAACAGATCGATCTTCTCCTGCAGTGTCAGCAGCGAGAGAAGATTATCAATGCGCTGGTCTGCCGTCAGGCGCGAATCCTGAAACGGATAGGACGTCTTTTGACAAAAGGCAGCAGCTCCCGCCGATAGCATGAAAAAGAACGCTGTTCCTGTTGCCACTGACGCCCTGATCCATCTCATAAAAGTCCTCTGAAAGATTGGAATCGATTATTTTGACCACACCTTTCTAACATATTCGATCGGGGCGCCCCCTATTTATGCCGCAGCCTCATCAGGATAGGGACGCATAACTTCTCACCCCGTCGTCATTCTGAGCGAAGCGAAGAAACCCCCGCATTTTGTTTTTTACGGCAGTCTTATCGCCGTGATGGGTGGGGATGCACAAACTCCCGCCGCACGTCATCTCAATCTGAATCGGGGTGCCCCATCTTAGTCTCGGGCCGAC
>DASRSR010000098.1:0-3604 GCA_035656355.1 Edaphobacter sp. | reverse complement strand
ACCAGCTCCAACTGGCCCTGGTCCATCGTCTTGCGCACGGCGTTGTAGATAAAGCTTTCGGCAAAGGGCTGCTCAGGCGCGGCGACGACCTCGCGGAAGGTTACGGTCATTGAGGCAGAGATTTTAGAGTGCAGCACATGCTCGCGCCCGTCTTCCAGCCAGACTTCGCCATGTACCAGCGATGTATCGGCGCCGGAGGTTGAGCTGTGAAACGGCCACTGAAAACGTCCGAAGCTGAGGGGAAGACCGCCGAGCGTCAGATAGCAGTCTGGCCGTGGGCTCTTCAGGCGTTTTGCCGCTTCTGCCAAATACTCCTTCACGACAGCGGCCAGATCGGAGCGGTTGAAGTCGAAGCCCGAGCTAAGCTCAAGCAACTGAGTCTTTGCCGGGTCGGCAGCAAGTGCCAGCGTAAACTGCGTCGTCGGGTTACCCGAAAAGTCTTTGCCTTCTGCGCTTGAGACTACTGTTAACCCGGCAGCCTGGGCCGCTGCAACTATCTGTCCTGCCAACATTGTCTGCGCTTCAATACTCATCTTCCGTTCTTATCCTCTGAGCTAATCTTGTGATGAATTTCCTCCTCTATTCTACGGCTTTATCGCGGTAGAAGTGGCTTTTCAGCTCAGAAGCTATAACGTGCGCCGAATTCGATGCGCCGTCCATTATCAGCGGCAAAGGGGCGATTGAAGAGAGGCGATCCGAGCACGCCGCCGACGCTGGTAACGTTCATATGGTTCAGGATGTTTGAGCTGCGTACGTTCAGGGTTAACGCCTGCGGATGGTCGGCCTTGGGATTTTTCGTCAAATGGAATTGACGTTGAATGTTGGTATCCATGTGGACGACCCAGGGTAGGCGGCCGGCGTTGCGAGGAAAGGCGCCGATGCCTCCACTCGGCACCAGCATGCCGAACTGCGTGGGGATAGCGTTAGGATCTCCGGCTGGCGCGTACTGCGGCCGATCATTGAAGTTGCCGTCACCATTGTTGTCGAAGCCGGTGGTGATGTTATACGGAGCACCGCTCATCGCGTGCAGATTGGTGCTCAGCTCGATCTTTTGCGGCAGCTTCAACATGCCATTCCCGAAGACCTGCCATATTCCCTGCCCGTTGCGGTGAGCAAATTCTCCAGCATCGGTACGTGAGCTTTGCGGTGTGAAGAACGTGTCGTCGTTTGTATTGTCGATCAGGTTGACGCGAACAGCTCCGAAGAAAAACTGTAGATGCTTCAGTTTGTGCTGATTGATCCCGAAGAACTCGACGTTGGCCCCGCCCTGGCCGCTGTTGTTGGCCTGCAGGATGTTGAGATTGCGCGGGCCTGGGCGCGGGCCTGTGGGGTCGTTGTTCAGCGGAGAGTTGATGTTCAGGGTACGGGTGTAATTCCAGATGCGGCCCCAGTAGACGTCGGTGTTGACGCTCCAACCGTGGGGGAAGTTATGGCTGCCGCCCACGTTTTCGATAGCGAAGGTGATGTTCTGCAGGTGCGGCGATGCCTGCCGGATAGAGTGGATTACAGCGTCGCTATTGCCGAGAGGATTGTTGTAGACCGGGTTATAGACAGTATTGGTTATACGATGCACGCCATCTTCACGCAGCAGCTCGGCGTATTCGCCAAAGGAAAAAGCACCTGTGAAGAGGCCAATGTGAGCGTGAAGCTGCCAGTTGCTCTTCTTGTCCGGAGACCAGGCGACACCAAGCCGAGGTGTGGCTCCATTCATCGCCAATGGAGCATTCTGCAGGTAATAACGGAAGCCCATTGCGATCTGTAACCTTGGCCGCACTTTCCAGTCGTCCTGGATGAAGAGAGCGTTGCGCACCTGGGTAAAGTTCACCGAGGGTGTGCCGGAGACATTATTGAAGGCCGTGGGTGTTCCTCCCGCCAAGCCGAGTTTAGCGCGGCGATATTGTTCCAGACCGGAGATAACTTCGGTCTTGCCGGGAATAGGATTTCCATTGGGGTCGAGCGCCGGCGCAAGACCGCCGCCGAAGGTATACGCGCCATTGAAGCCTGTTGTCAGTTGGTCGCGTACTTTATACATCTTGAACTGGGTGCCTATCTTGAGCAGATGATTTTTGGTGCTGATTACGGCATCGTCATCTACTTCAACTTCAAAGTTATGCAGCCGCTGCGGACCGACGGCGGCGCCTCCACTGGTAAAGGCTCCCGAGACGGCGAGTTGTGGGGCGGTTGAGTTCGGTATGTCGGTTTCGCCGTTCCAATCCAGCGCGACGCGCGCTTCATGCATCATCTTAGGAGAGACGGTGGTGACGTTCAGCAGCCGCAACGTGTGATCGGCAGTGCTGCTGTCGTAGCCGGTTTCCTGAAGGCTTGTTCCTCCTACACCAACGTTCTGTGAGTGGTTTACATTGCCGTTATAAGAAGCGGTGAAGGTATTTTTCTGGCCGAGTTGCCATGCTAAACGCGCCGTTGCCAGCCAAAGCTGCTGTGGGGTGGCTATATTGGCAATGACGCTTTGCCGGTTGCCCTGATCGTCGAGAGTAATAGCGTTGACGACGGCATAGTTGTCGATGGTGCGGTGCTCCAGTGTTAAAGCAAAGTCGCTGCCTTTGCTGCGTACCGGACCGTTAAGTTCGAAGCCGTAGCGCTGCTTGCCGAGTGCGGCCCTGCTGGTGGAAAAAGGATCGCGCGCGTTCATCCAGGGGCTGCCATTGGTGGCAAAGAGAGCGCCGTGATAGTGGCTCTGGCCCGGCTTGGTGTAGACCTCAATCCGTCCGCCATCGAAGGGCGGCTCCCGATACTCTGCGGAGAACAGGTCCGGATTGACCTTGATGTAGGCAATGGAGCTTTTGGGCGGCAGCGGTGAGGAACTCTGGAAGCCATCGACGGCGATTGTCGTATTGGAGGCTAATCCGCCACTGGTCGCGGCAAGTTGCTGCAACTCGCGCCGAAGATCGTCGGGGTCATCAGCAAGCGTGCTGAGCTGATCGCCGGAGATGGTCTGCGAAGAACCGCTTGCAGCGGTTGCGGCTCCGGGGCTGCTGTCTTCGCCTACATCGACTGAAGTGGTGACGTCCTGCGGCTGCAGAGCAACAATGATCTCGTTCTTCGATTGTGGCACACGGATGGAGATCTCTTTTGCAGCAAAGCTGGGAGCACTGATGTGCAGATGGTGCTGGCCTGCCGATGCGCAGGCAAACCGAAACTGTCCGGCATCGCCGCTCTCCACCGTTTCGCCATTGTCGATCTGAATGCTGGCGCCGGGGATAATTGCGCCGGTGGAGTCCTGCACAATGCCGGTAACTTTAGAGCCGTCGCAGGGCTTCTGCGCCACGGCAATGGTGCACAGCAGCGCGCATGCGGCAATGGCATGGAACGTTTTCATATCAATCCTTCAATCGGGGGGCCGGCTCCCATTTATTGCGCAATCTTCGATACGCAGGAAGGATTGTTTCGGTTCCGTGGAAAGTTATTTGATTCAGTTCAGGGCATTAGGAAGACTCTGATCAATTAGTTATTAAGGGGGACGAGCTTCAGCCCATCCGCAACATATCGAAAATCCCGCGGCTTTAAGTTGCCGCTTTCAAATCGAAAGCTAAAGCAGAGATTATAGGAATTTATTGCTGAACGTGACCGTCCATCTCCATCTCAA
>DASRSR010000097.1:0-24233 GCA_035656355.1 Edaphobacter sp. | reverse complement strand
AGGTCGAGTTTGAGACCAGTCTTCCGCTTTTCTTCGATGCGTATACAGAGAATCGCAGCACCGGCGCGTTGATTCTGATAGACGGCATTACGAATGCCACAGTTGGTGCGGCGATGATTTTATCGGCGACCGAAACGAAATCTGAGACAGCAGCGCGAACTGTCTTTGTCTGGGTTCCGGAACAGGAAACTGTGGCAGATCGCGTCACGGAAGCCCTGGAGCTTCGTGGAGAGCGTGCCGTGCGGATTGACGATGCGCAGATTCCGGACGCTGCACTCGCCGGAGTTGTGCGTGCTCTGCAACTGGCGGGAGTTGTTGCCGTTTCGGCGCGGCCGCTGGATGTGGACGCTCTGGCACAGATTGAGAGCTTTGCCGAAGATGGTGTTCTGCTCGGCGAAGGGCGCGACGTGGACGAAATTCTACGGCTTGCAGGAGTAGCGGAATGAGCGTGCTTGAAGCTGGTATTGACTACGAAGCATCGACGGCAGAAGAGCTGGTTGCGCAGATTGTGCGCGACTCTGCGGGCAAAAACGTCTGCGTAACCAGCAGTTTTCAGACCGAGGACATGGTGGTGCTGCACATGCTTCGCAAGCATCTGCGGGACGTTCCCGTGATCTTTCTGGAGACGGGTTATCACTTCAAGGAAGTGATTGCGTATCGTGATCGGTTGACTGCGGAATGGGGATTGAACCTCATCAATGCCATGCCGCTGACGACGCTTGAGGAGCACGAAGCTAAATTTGGACTGCTGCACATTGTCGATCCTGCGCAATGCTGCCAGATTCGTAAGGTAGAGCCGTTGATGCGCTCGCTGGAGCCGTTCGACTGGTGGTTCACCGGACTGCGACGAGAGCAGTCGCCGACGCGAGCCGGTTTGAAGAAGATAGAAGATCACAAGCTGCCTGGAGGAAGGCATCTGAAGAAGATCAGCGTGCTTGCAGACTGGGTTTGGAGCGACGTTCAGAACTATGCACAGGCGAACGATATTCCCGAGCTGGAGCTGTATGCGCGAGGATATACCAGCATCGGCTGTGAGCCTTGCACAGCGATTCCTGCAGTAGGCGCCGATGCGCGCAGTGGACGCTGGGGCGGCAAAAAGCTCGAGTGTGGAATTCACACTTTCTCGGAAAAGAGCTAAATCTTTTCCGGCATAAAAGAGGAAGCGATTCGCTTCCTCTTTTTATTTGGCGATGATGCATGTTCAGAAAAGGACTAAGCTTTTTCTATGAGAGAGCGTCGGCAGATCGTTCAGCTTTGGCAGCAGGGCAAAGCAGTTGCTCTGGTGACGCTGGTGAAGGTCATCGGGTCGAGCTATCGACAGCCGGGGGCTCGGTTATTACTGAATGCGGGTGGTGAATACGCCGGAACGATCAGCGGCGGATGCCTTGAAACCGAGGTGATTCGCAAAGCAGTATGGATGATGCGAAACGGCGCAGTTGTTGAGCGCTACTCGACGATGTTTGACGATACAGCGGAGATTCCCTTTGGACTTGGTTGCGGTGGCGAAGTAGACTTGCTGATCGAGCCAGTGGACACTGCGGAGTGCAAAGCACTGATGGCTGCGCTGGCTGCGTCGCTTGCGGGGGAAGAAGCAACAGTAGTGACCTGGCTTCCGGGTGATGGCAAAAAGCTGCGGCGAGCTATCCTGAGCGCTGCTGGTGAAGTAATCTTTGCGAGCGAAGCTCTGGGCGAAAAGAAGCTGGCCTGCGCGCATGGACTGCAAGCCGGAACAGAGTACGAAGGCCGGTTTGTAGAAGAGTTGTGTGCTCCGCAGCGCCTGTTTGTGCTGGGAGCGGGCGATGACGCAAAGCCGCTGGTCAGCATGTCCGCTCTGCTGGGCTGGAGCGTAACCGTTGCCGATGCTCGCAGGCAGATGGCGAAGGCGGAACGTTTTCCGGATGCGGAACGAGTTTCGGTCTCTACAGATGTGCATGAGCTGGGAGTTAGCTCCAGCGATGCGGTTGTGTTGATGACGCATAGTTATGAGCAGGACCGCGAAGCTCTGGCTGCATTGCTGCCGATTGCTCCACGATATCTGGGATTGTTGGGAGCAAGGCATCGCAGCGCATTGCTGATCAACGAAGCGGCAGCTCTTATGGGATTGCCGATTGAGCAGTGCTGCGAGAGAGTCCATGCTCCGGTGGGATTCGATCTGGGCGGAGATGGGCCGGAGGCGGTAGCGCTGGCTGTGATTGCGGAGGCACAGGCTTGCTGCATGGGAAAGACTGGCGTCTCGCGGAAGCTGACCGCAGAGAACGTTGCAGAACAGATAGCACTGGGCGGAGCTTCACGGTATCTCCGAACCCATTGTGCGACGGACGTTCCGCAATGAACGTTGCAGCCGTGGTGCTGGCGGCAGGAGCTTCGCGGCGTCTGGGTTCGCCGAAACAATTGCAGGCGCTGAATGGTGAGGTCTTGTTGCAAAGGGCAGTGCGCGTGACGACAGAGGCGGGGTGTTCGCCGGTGATTGTGGTGCTGGGCGCAGATGCGGAGAAGATTCGAGCAGCATGTCCCTTGAGCAATGCGGTTGTGGTGGTCAACGGAGGCTGGGAAGAGGGCATGGCTTCTTCGCTGCGCCTTGGAGTTGAGACCTGTCGTGCCCTGGCCAGAGAGGCAGAAGGCATTGTGGTGATGACGTGCGACCAACCGGCGGTGACGGCAGCGCATCTGCGGCAGTTGATGAGCACGGACAGCATCGTCGCTTCGCGTTATTCGGGTAGAAATGGTGTTCCGGCATTCTTCCCGGTGCGCGAATTCGACGCATTGATGAAGCTGCAAGGCGATGCAGGTGCACGTGAGCTGATTGCTTCTGCCGATGCGGTCGATCTGGAAGGCGGAGAGGTGGACATCGATACCGCGGCAGACCTGGAGCAGGCGCAGCGGTGGGTTGCCTCTAAGGACGACGCAGATTCGCAGGGATAAAGACAGATAGGGTCCTTCGCTTTGCGAAGGGTGACGGCGGTTCGCGACTAGATGATTTGTGGATGGGCGGAGGGTGCAGGATTGGAACGGCCGGTGTAGCGGTAGATGGCGCACTCTTCGTCGCCTGTGGAGCCATACTCTTCCTGTTGGGCGATGGCTTCGAGGTCGGCGGCGTGATCCTCTGGTGACATGGCAACTGGGCCGAGGAAGAGGCGGTTGAAGGCGGGGCTGCGGTCGAGCGTGGAGCGGCACTCTGCGTTGGCGTAGAGGATGTCGAGTGTGCCGGGACGGTTGGCGAACTGGGTTTCGATACGGCGAAGAAGTTTTCGGAGTACCGGCGCCTCGAAGGGATGGAAGAGAAAGATCAATGTTGGGGTCGAAGGAAAGTCAAAGGCGAGAGCGTCCTGCTCGAGGAGCCGGATCGGAGCGAGATTAGGCGCGGTGGGGTCGGTGGCGTGAGAGCGCTGCCAATGTTCGATGTTCTGCTGAGCGATGCGGGCCATGATTGCGTTGAGTTCGATGCCGATGACCTGATGGAAGGGAAGCTCACTGGCGGTAAGCAGAGCGCGGCCTTTGCCTGCGCCGATGTCTACAAAGGTGTAGCTGTGAATGGGATAAGCTGGCGGCGTTTCACGCCAGGTGTCGATTAGTGTACGCAGAATGCTGGGCGCGATGCCGTAGTAGGCGGTGACGTGCTCGTCGTTAGGATGGCCGGTGATGAGGTTAGAAGCGGGAACGAGACCGCTGGTATCGACGCCGTGAATGCGATCGAAGGGATGGATAGGAGTAGCAGTTGGTTTGAGCAGATCACGCGGCCGCGTTGTCTTCTTCGGCATGAGCCTAGCGTATCTGAACCAGATTGGGATTGCCGTCGAGGCCGAGAATTCTGCGTCCGGCAGGAGTGATGTCGGACGGCGACCATGCAGGAGCTTCGAGAACGTTGACGATGGTGCGGCTTACGGTTTCCATGCCTGCGAGGCGATTGGTAATCTGAGCGCAAAGCTGTGCTTCGGCGTTCTCTTCCGGGCTTGTGAGCACAAGATCAATATGGACGATGTGCTTTGAGGGAACGCCGGGCATACCGGCGCCGGGAGCATCGGAATCGGCGGTAATTTTGACTGCGCGGATGAGGCCGAGATCGACGATGTTGCAGGGAAGTGCAGGATCGTAGCAGTCGCGCAAGGCGGTAAAGATTTCTGCTTCGGTAAGCATTGCTAGTGCTTTCGTTCGACGAGGTAGCTGGCAAGAGATTTCAACGGATCGGCGGCGGAACCAAAGGGGTCGAGTGCGGCAAAGGCGTCGGCGATAAGCTCTTCGGCATCTTTGAGTGAGCGCTCGATACCATAGACAGCGGGCCAGGTCGCTTTGATGCTGGCGGTATCCTTGCCAGCGGTTTTGCCAAGTTCTTCAGAGCTTTGTGTCATGTCGAGAATGTCGTCGACGATCTGGAAGGCGAGACCGGCTTTTTCGCCGAAGGTGCGAAGGCGTTGAATGCTCGTTTCAGGATCGAGAGTCCGGGCGTGCGGATTTGCGCCGAGGCCGAGCAGGCCTCCGCTGACGATGCTGGTGGTGATGAGCGCGCCGGTTTTGGCGCGATGAATGGATTCGACCAGCTCGGCGGTAGGAGTTTTTCCTTCGGACTCGATGTCGACAACTTGGCCGCCGATCATGCCGGGAGGGAGCGGACTGTTGGGACCGACTCCGGTGCCGACGGCGAGCGAGATGTCGCGCAGGATGGCGACGGTTGTTGCTGGCTGTGTGGGCAGAGCAGCGATGGTCTGGAAGGCTAGCGTTTGCAGCGCATCGCCAGCGAGTATGGCGATAGCTTCGCCGAAGACGACATGGCAGGTAGGCTGACCGCGGCGAAGATCGTCGTTATCGAGCGCGGGCAGATCGTCGTGGATGAGCGAATAGGTGTGGAGCATCTCGATGGCCGCGCCAAGTTCGGCGGCACCTTCTGGAAGGCCGGAGCTTCCGGCAGTCATACGTGCTGCTTCCATGCAAAGGATGGGACGCAGGCGTTTGCCCCCAGCGAAGGTACTGTGGCGCATGGCACGATGCAGAGAGTGGGGAGCGGCATCGGGCGAGGGCAGAAGGCGCTCGAGAGCAGCGTCTGTAAGCTGAGCGCCGGAGTGAAGCAAGGTGTTGACTGAGGAATCCATTGAAGCTTGATGATAAATGAGCGCGAGGACGTTCGGTGTGCTGGTGCGATTCGGACATTAAGACAAAGCAGGTCTTTCTGTCTTCGGCTTCGCTCAGGATGATGTGGATTGAAGTTGTGTATCCCACCCATTGCGACGATGAAGCTGTCGCAATGAATGGGGCACCCGAACTTTCGGCTGAAATATATGGAGCAACGAATTAGAGCGAGGCTTTGAAGAGATCGACGGATTCCCAGTCGCCGCGTTCGATGCCGGCGCGTATCTGCGCGGGTGTTTGCCCCTTCTTGGTCTGCTGATAGGCGTAGACGGCTTCCTTCATGCAGGTGGAGCAGACTGCGCCATGGGTTCCTTCAAAGCAACTATGCAGACTGTTGTGCCCGAGTGCACGGTCGCAGTGGCAATAGCAGGGTTCCTGATGAAGGACCTTGGAAATCTTTGCCGCCATTTCATAGGCGGTGACCTGATAAGGATGCGAGAAATATGGTCCGGTCAGTTGATTGCCGTGGAGGATTGGAGGAAGCGCACGTTTTGGCGCTGTGGCATTGTAGGCAGGGATTTCAGCGGCAGGGTTCATCCACTGCGCGGAGGCAGCAAGCGTGACCAGTCCAAGAAGGGCGCATCCAAAGATTCGCTTCATTGGAAAAATCATAAAGTCTGCAAGATGCAAATGCCAATGGGGTTGTGAGACGGGAAGAGAACAAAAAAAGACGGCACGAACTTTCGTTCGTGCCGGGAGGCCAGTGACGCAACTTGTGTCAGCCTGCTTGGCTGAGAACCTGTACGGAGCGGAACAACCACGCTTGCCGTTGAATGAAATATACCACAATGTGTATCCCTGAAGTCAAGAAATACATGCATTCATAGAAAATTTCTTTTCAGATGAGGTTATTTCTCAATAAGTCTTTTATTTTCAGTAGGTAATATTTTTTTTTCAATTTTTAGAGATTTCAGTTTTTGACTAAATGGGATTATCCAATTCTCGGGAGATTCTGGCAGCCATATCCGCGTCACGCTGCGTGATGCCGCCGGCATCGTGCGAGACCAGGGCAAGCAGGACTTTGTTATAGCGGATATCGATGTCAGGGTGATGGTTGGCGGCTTCAGCGAGTTTGGCGACGCGATTTACGAAAGCCATTGCTTCGGTGAAGTTGGTGAATGTCCATTCACGCTCGAGTTTGCCTTCGTTCATCTTCCAGGCTGGGTTAGCGCGCAGTACATCTTCGATCTCGACGGGAGTTAGAGTCTTCTTCATAGATTGAAATACCTCGCGTCAAAATGCTAGATCAATTTTCCTGTTACTGCGAACTGGAGCGGTTTCGAGCGGCTCGTTTGGCGGCGGCCCAGCCGGGCTTGTTTGTCTGGCGGCTGCGACCAAGGGCGAGAGCATCGGCCGGGACTTCTTCGGTGATACAGCTACCGGCAGCTACGTATGCTCCATCGCCGATGGTGACGGGAGCGACAAGCGTAGAATCGGAGCCGATGAAAGCGCGGTCGCCGATGATGGTCTGGTGCTTGTTGACTCCGTCATAGTTGCAGGTAATTGCACCGGCACCGACGTTAACACCGGCACCGATGATGGCGTCGCCGAGGTAGTTCAGGTGGTTGGCTTTGGAGCCTTTGCCGAGGATGAGCTTTTTAGTCTCGACGAAGTTGCCTACGTGCGCTCCTTCGCCGATATAGCTTTCTGGACGGAGATGCGCATAAGGACCAAGGATAGCGCCATCGCCGATCTCAGCCTGGTCAAGGATGCAACCGTTCCGTACCGTGACTCCATTGCCAACGGTTGAAGCCTGAAGCACGGAGAAGGAACGGATGCGGCAATCGGTGCCGATTTTGGTAGGGCCGAGCAACTGCACGTAAGGCTCGATGATGGTGTCCGAGCCGACGGTTACAGCGGAGTCGATTACGCAGGTTTCCGGGCGAAAGATGGTGACGCCCTGGGCCATAAGGCGCTGCGCATTCTGCAAACGCATGGCGGCATCGAGGTGCATCATTTCGGCGATGGTATTTGCGCCGAGGACTTCATTAACGCTTTCGGCTTTGACGGCGATGACGCGCTTGCCTTCCGCAACGAGCATAGCGGCGACGTCGGTGAGGTAGAACTCTCCATGAGCGTTGTTGTTGCTAAGCGATGCGAGCTTATTGAAGAGTGCAGCGGTATTGAAGCAATAGATGCCGGAATTAATCTCTCGTACACCGAGCTGTTCTTGAGTGAGAGATTTTTGTTCGACGATGGAGAGGACTTCGGGAGCGTCTTCTTTGAGACGAAGAATGCGGCCATAGCCATGAGGGTTGTCGGGCATGGCGGTGAGGATGGTCATCGCGGCGTGCTCGCGAAGGTGAGCGTCGCGAACTTCGGTGATGGTTTCGGGACGGATTAATGGAACGTCGCCGGAGAGAACGAGAAGATTTTCCGGCGGCGTTTTGCCGGAGAGCTCAAAATCGGCTTTGAGCATCTGCAGAGCGTGGCCGGTGCCATGCTGATCTGCCTGAAGAACGAAGGCAACGCCGGTGTGCGCGACGGCGGCTTTGACGAGCTCGGCCTTGTGGCCAATGATGCAATAGATATTGCTGGCCGGAACGATCGTTTTTGCTGCGTCGATAACATGCAGCAGCAGGGACTGACCGCCAATCTCATGCAGTACTTTGGGGCGCTTGCTTTTAAGTCGTGTGCCTTTGCCGGCAGCCATGATCGCGATGGCGAATTCGGTGGTTTTCATTTGTGGTTATCTTCTCATGCGAGGGGCGGACGCATTCAGCAAAATACTCCCCTGAAATACCCATTGACAGCCGCTGTGATTCCGCTATTCTTTGCACCATAAGCAGTGCACCCGAAGGAGCGGAGATGACGACAGATCTGGACTTGCTGGAGGAATGGATTCCGGAACAGATGCATCCGGGAACATTGTTCATGCTGGAGTGCGCCGGAGAACTGGGTCGTGCGGAGGACCCCTACTGGGCTGTTCTCGCCTGCCCTGCGTGCGGTGCTCTTGGGCTGATCACACGACAGCAATGCATGGGGCTGCAATCGATGATCTGTGGTTCCGATCAATGCTCGTCCGAATATTTTCTGGAAGACGGAAGGATTCGATTCCGGCAGGCGAACTGAACGGTGATTGCAGCGCCAAACGATTTCTTCTCAAGGGCAGCGGGAAGCAGAATACGTTAACATGAGGAAGCGAGTCTCTTCCTTGCCAAAGCCCGGATGGTGAAATCGGCAGACACAGCGGACTTAAAATCCGCAGACCTTAACCGGTCGTGGGGGTTCAAGTCCCCCTCCGGGCACCACAAAATAAAGCCATCGTTGTTGTTGCGCAGAGGTAAGGAATGCCTTACTTATTTTTGTGCGACCTGCTTTGATGATGCTGAAATAGCTACCGACGCCTCGGTAGTGAGGACGCGGAATGTGAATGTTTCCTGCAGGTATAGCCGGACTGCCGCGTCTGTGTGGCTGAGATAACCGATCGAGACATCTGATCCCAGGCTGAGCTCGAAATCTCCACCACGAGTACTCAGCACAAAGGCGCCGCTGATGGCCGGAGCCCAAATGATATTGCCATCGACCATGCGTTTTACATGCTCAAGAACCGGATAGCCATGGTCTCGGGTCTCGACGAGCCGTGTGTATTCGTTGGCTCCAAGCACGACCGAGTACGGGCCATTGACGCCGACGAGCCGCAACTGGCTCAAGGCCTGGGCGACAGCATCCGGGTAGTCGCGGACATCCTCAGGCAGCGTCTTGATGGGATTGCTGGTACCTTCACGAACGCCCTGAATTCCACCCGCTTTGTATCCATCAAAGATGGCGCGGTCTTCGGAGAATGCGATTGCTTTTGCCGCATCTTTGGCCGGCTGCCAGTCGGAGTCCTGAGAGCCGCGTTCCACATCATCAATCGCCTGCCGCGATAGATCGAACGACACCCGCAACTCAACAAGCGGTTTGACTTCGCGTTGATTTGCAATGATTCCCTCAGAGGGCGGAGTAATGGAGAGCAAATGACCGGTTGCAACTCCGGAGAGCGCAGCTCCGCCGGGAGAGAGGACATCCACTGCACAGCGGCCGGCAAGGTATCGCTTGATGGTGCGGGATGTTTCTTCTTCAATTTGCGCCCATGCCGCATCGGAAATTGGGGCCAGCTCTCGGTGGAGGTTATTCATTTGGAACTCCTTTGAGTGATCCTATTTTGAGTGATGTATCGCGCGCTGATGATGAAGATGATTCATTCGCATCTGACGGCGCTGGACTGTCCTGGGCTGCAGAAGGATCTTCGTCACCGAGGTTTTCGAGGAAAGTCTCCGATGGCGCGAAAAACAGGCTTCCGGTAACTGGATGGCTGAAATCCAGAAGGCGGTCGTAGTTGCCCGGGGGCCGACCGATAAACATGTTCTCCAGCATCTGCTCCGTAATTCGCGGTGTTCGACAGTACCCGATAAAGTATGTTCCGAACTCTCCATGGCCGGGTCTGCCAAACGGCATATTGTCCCGCAAGATATCAACCTGCTTTCCATTCTCGACGATAATGGTGAGAGCGTTGTGTGCTGAGGTCGGTTTTACCGCATCGCTCAGCTCAATATCGGAGAGTTTTTTGCGCCCCATGATGCGCTCTTGCTGTTCGGTGGAGAGAGTATTCCATGCCGCCATGTCGTGAAGGTATTTCTGAATGATTACGTAGCTTCCACCTGCGAACTGGGGATCATCTTCTTCAGAGATGAGCGCAGCATCGAGAGCTTCTTTGCCGCGCGGGTTTTCTGTGCCATCTACGAATCCGAGAAGGTCACGATCGTCGAAGTATCGGAAGCCGTGTGTTTCATCGACAGCGGAAACTGCTCCCTGTATCCGTTCCATAATCTGCATGACAAGCTCGAAGCATAGGTCCATTCGCCGGGCTCGAATGTGAAATAAAACATCGGCTGGAGTGGAGACGGCATGACGTTCTCCGGAGCGAATCTCGCGAAAGGGATGAAGCTCGGCAGGGCGTGGCTTTCCAAAGAGTTTGTCCCAGGCATCCGACCCGAATGAAGTGACACACGAGAGACCACCTTCGACGCGGCGAAAATCGACTGCGCGAAAGATTCCCGGAAGATCGGCACAGAGCGAACGCACAGTCGCGTAGCTTTCGCGATCTGGTTTGATGCAAACAACCAGGAATATTGCTGCGCTGGTGAGAGGCGCGAGAACGGGCTGAGGAACCGGTGCTTGATCTTCTTCGTTAGCTGCGCTCATAAGGATATTTTCGATTTTCGCATCCAAGCGGAAGTTTTCCAAAAAGAGTGCTTTGTGCGGGATCAGAGGGCATTTGCAGAACACACGAAGTCGCGTCCCAAAACAAAGCTGGCCTTTTCAACACCTTTAAACACAACCAAATGACGATTCGTCCGATTTACTGCTGGACGCAGCGGAAGCCAACGTTGGATGCTGCACTGTCCGGAGTATTCGATGTTCGCGCCGCGACGCGATAGCGATTGCAGTAAGAGGCGTGACAAAGGAACGAGCCGCCCTTCATCACTTTGATCTCTCCAGAGGTTGGGCCGGCGGGATCTTGCGTTGAAGCGGAAGGGAAGACAGTGTGGAACCAGTCGGAACACCACTCCCACACATTGCCGGTGACAGAATAGAGCCCGAAGGGATTGGGAGGAAAAGCGTCAACAGGGCAAGTGCCGGAGAAGCCATCCTCGGCGGTATCGTGGCGAGGAAACTCTCCCTGCCAAATGTTGCAGAGGTGCTGGCCGTTGGGAGTAAGTTCGTCTCCCCAGGGATAGAGCTTCTGTTCGAGGCCGCCACGCGCGGCGTACTCCCATTGCGCTTCAGTAGGCAATGCCTTGCCTGCCCACGCGGCGTAGGCAGAGGCATCGTTCCATGAGACATGGACGACGGGATGATCGAGGCGCTTGGATACATCCGAGCCCGGGCCTTCAGGGTGTTGCCATGACGCGCCTGGAACCTTGCACCACCAGGGAGCAGCAGCGACCGTGTCTTCCACCAGCTCATTGAATCGTTCCGGCGGGATATGTGCGTAAAACACAAAAGACCATTCGAACTGTTCGGAATCGGTGCGGTAGTTGGTCGCAGCGATAAATGCGGCGAAGTCACGGTTGGTTCCCGGAAAGGTATCGATGTGAAATGGTGAGAGGGTGACCGGACGCACGGGGCCTTCGCCATCAGCAGAAAAGGCGTCGCGGTAGTTAGTCCCCATAAGGAAAGTTCCACCGGGAAGCGCGATAGAAGGCGTGTTCAGGGACTGAGAAGATACGGCAGCACCAACTGATTCGCGGACACCAATGGATGCGTTGCGCTGGGCCGAAGGTGAGCAACAGGCTTTCGATTTTTCAGCACCGCAGTTTTCGTGGTTGTCCATGGGGAGTGATTTCCGATTCTAAGCTCTGACATTGCCGGAGACGCTTCTGTACTCTGGCGAATAACCAAGCCGGCGAGCATAGTCCAGTATTCGCTTGAAGTCGAGGCTGATAGTAGCGCCGGCCTTTTGCGTAACCTCGTCCTCAATGGGCAGATCGAAATCGTCTGCGCCGTAGCGGAGGCCATCGAGTGCGCGCTCGTTTTGGGTAAGCACAGAGGTGCGGATGCGTGGGATGTTGTCCAGATAAATGCGGCTGAGTGCGAGGTGGCGCAGA
Source organism: Edaphobacter sp. (assembly GCA_035656355.1). GTDB lineage: Bacteria > Acidobacteriota > Terriglobia > Terriglobales > Acidobacteriaceae > Edaphobacter. The sequence continues at coordinate 12,519 of DASRSR010000097.1, read as the reverse complement.
TACTCCGCGGTCGTGATTTCAATTCCACCGATCTGGGTGAAATAGGGCTTAAACGTCCAACAGAGAAAGCTGGCCAGACCGTTGGTTTCATCTTGAAACTTCCGGGTACGTTCCAGATGTTCAATCCGCTCGTCAAGCGTTTCATCGAAGCCGATGACCATGGTGGCGGTAGTCTTCAATCCTGTATCGAGAATCGCTCTCTGGGCGAGAAAGTATTCGGCAACCGTGTATTTGAACTTGGAGTGACGCGCGCGAAAGTCTTCGGTCAGAATCTCAGAGCCACCGCCAGTGATCCAGCGCACGCCAGCCGCTTTCAGCTGCGATGCTGCTTCGGCATAGCTGAGTTTTGCACGGTCGGCCAGATACATGAACTCAGCGATTGTCAAAGCGTAGAACTCAAGAGAGTCGCCGTAGTGGGAACGGATCGCACAAAAGAGATCGCAGTAATAGCTCAGCGGAAGATACGGATTGAAACCGCCATTAAAGGCTGCGAGATCGCCACCGAGGGCGAGCAATTCATCGAGTTTGTGAAAGACTTCTTCACGACTGAGGATATAACCGCCGCTCATGCCGGGCATTTTATAAAACGCGCAATAGTCACATTGAGCGACGCAGACGTTGGTGTAATTAATGATGCGCATCACCATATAGGTGCATGTGCCTGGAGCATGGAAGCGGCTGCGGACTGTCTCTGCCATAGCGCGCAATTCAGCGTCAGGTGCGTTTTCCCAGAGCCAGCGGGCGTCATTGGCATTGATGCGCTGGCCATGACTAATCTTCTCCGAGATTTCAGCCAGTCGGCTGCCGGGAACCGCAACAGCGTTATCCATAAGCTCCATTGTAGTGAGCGAATGAGTTATGGGCTACCGGGGCAGTGCTACTTCCGCTTGGATTCTTTGATTCGTGCAATCTCGTCCATTCGCTGCGCCAGCAGCTTTTCGCGGCCTTCACCGGTGGGATGGTAGTAACGCCGTCCGGCAAGCGAAGGAGGCAGACACTCCATATCTGCAACGCGGCCTTCAACATCGTGCGCGTACTGATAGTCCTTGCCGTAGTTAAGTTCTTTCATCAACTTCGTTGGAGCGTTGCGCAGATGCAGCGGTACCGGCTCGGCCCGTGTAGCTTCGATATCTGCCTTTACCGCTCCATAAGCCGTATAGACGGCGTTCGATTTAGGGGCCAGCGCCAGATAGACGACTGCCTGCGCGAGCGCCAGGCCGCCTTCTGGCTGCCCCAGAAAGTGCATGGCATCTTTGGCAGAGAGGCATAGGTTCAATGCCTCCGGGGCAGCAAGGCCGATGTCTTCAACCGCCATACGGACGATGCGGCGAGCGCAGTACATCGGATCTTCTCCGGCTTCGAGCATCCGGCCCAGCCAGTAGAGCGCGGCATCGGCATCGGAGTTGCGCACGCTCTTGTGCAGCGCGGAGATGATGTCATAGTGCTGCTCGCCTTTTTTGTCATAGAGCAAGACTCGACGCTGCATCGCTTCAGCAGCCAGCTCTTTTGTGATGACGTGCTCTTTGCGACCTTCGGCAAGTTTTGCCGCTACATCGAGCGCATTGAGAGCATTACGCGCATCTCCACTGGAATAAGAGGCGATCGTTGAGAGGGCATCGTCGGTTGCATTGACTCCAGAGGCTCCTAAACCTCGTGCACTATCCGACAGAGCGCGACGCAGCAAAGCGACGATCTGCCCTTCGGTAAGCGCCTGCAGAGTATAGACGCGGCAGCGAGACAGGAGTGCGGCAATAATCTCAAAGGAAGGGTTCTCGGTTGTAGCGCCGATCAGCCGGATAGTGCCGCGCTCCACATACGGCAGAAATGCATCTTGCTGTGCCTTGTTGAAGCGATGGATCTCATCGACGAAGAGAATGGTGCGCGATCCGAGGGCGGCAGCTTTTTCTGCCTCGGCCATGACCTGCTTAATCTCTTTAATGCCGGAGAGCACGGCAGAAAATTCGATAAAGCTTGCCTGGGTCATGTGCGCAATGATCTTGGCGAGTGTGGTCTTGCCGGTTCCGGGAGGGCCCCAGAAGATCATGGAGGTTGAGTCATCGGCTTCAATAGCGAGCCGAAGAGGTTTGCCGGGGCCTAATAGGTGCTCCTGGCCAACGTACTCATCCAATGTTTGCGGCCGCATTCGTTCCGCAAGCGGAGCTTGCCGTCTATGGGATGCCGCAGCAGTCAGAGGTGTCGCGTCGAAGAGGCTCATTGCAGACTCCTCTGGCGTGAAGCTTCGTAGAGCAGCAGGGAACCAGCTATTGCTGCATTAAGGCTTTCAACCGGACCTGGGCAGGGAACCGTCACCTGTGCATCGGCAAGCTCTATCCATTCGTTGCTGAGACCAGAACCTTCATTGCCGATCATCAACGCACATGGGCCGGTAAAGTCGATTTCCTGCGCGATGGTTCCACCAGATCCTACGGCTGCAAGCAGCTTTACGCCGCGAGCTTTCAGAGCTTCTACATCTTCTGTCGAGGCATCGACAACCGGTACTCGAAATACGCTGCCGGCGCTGGATCGCAGTGCTTTCTGATTCCAGACGCTTACCGTTCCCGGCGTAGTAAGTACACCAGTTGCTCCGAAGGCTTCGGCGGAACGCACAAGCGTACCTAAATTTCCAGGGTCCTGTAGGCCAGCGGCTATCAAAATCAAGGGCGTTCGCCGAAGGGCGTCGGTAATGGATGAGATCGGAGGCTCGGCCAGAGCAGCGATGCCTTGCGGAGAGCGGGTTCCCGCTGCGCTGGCAAAGACATCATCGGTTAGCCTGAGAACTTCGACCGTCGGGGGGACGCCATTGGGAACATTTCGCCGTTCGTTGACAAAGATAGTCTTCAGCGCGAGCCTGCTTCGCAGCGCTTCGGCCAACAGATTGTCTCCTTCGATTGCCACCAGTCCCGCGCTTAGTCTGGGGTTGCCAGAAAGTGCCGCCCGCAACTGTTTGACGCGGCTGTTCGCGCGGCTGGAGATGACCGCAATTCTGGCCGATTTCTCAAAGAGAGGCATCAAGCACGATCTTACGCTCCCTTTGCGCGGGTGCATCGAACCTGAACAGCATAACTGATATGCTGAGGCAGTTCTCTGCATTTGCGGTTGAACGACCGGTATCAGGAGCAGGAATTTTGACGGCCGAAACACTCCGCATCCATCCCGACGAGCCAGAACCCGAGCGCGTGAATCAGGTTGTACGCAGTCTGCATCGTGGACAAGTAGTCGCTATACCAACCGATACCTTTTACGGTCTGGCGGTTGATCCGGTCAATCTGCGAGCGGTGGATCGCATTTACGAGCTGAAGTCGCGCGCGCGACACAAACCGCTCTCGCTGTTGGTTGCTGAGGTGGCGCAGGCCTATGAGATCGCTCGTCAGCTTGACTCAGCTTTCGACCGCCTTGCGGAGAAGTTCTGGCCGGGGCCGCTTACCGTCATTGTCAAGGCGGGGTCACGTCTTCCCCTAAGGGTTACAGCGAATACCGGCAATGTAGCGCTTCGCGTTCCGGAAGCTGCAATTTCACGTGAAGTGGTCAGGCAGCTCGGTCTTCCCATCACGGCAACCTCGGCGAATCTTCATGGCTATCCTGAATGCACCTATGCTAATTGCGTGCTGGAACAACTTGGCGACAAGATTCCTTTGATTGTCGATGGCGGCCCAACAGCGCGGTCAATTCCGACCACAATCGTCGATCTTTCAGGTGGAGGGAACGCGTGGACGATTATTCGCGAGGGCGCAATTCCAACACACGAGATCGCGCTTGCATTGCAACCTTAGATAAAGACTGTCGTAAACTCATTTTTCTGACGAAATCAGATGACTGCTTTGCCATCCCATTCCGGGCACACGCACCGTTCTTCGCGCGGCAGCATTTTTCTTCGCCGCCTGATAGCAATTTTTCTATTGTTTGCGTTGGGATGGTTCGTTTGGGTGTATCGCCAGATTGCTGAGGTTGCAAATGAAGATCAGGCGCAGCCGGCGAGTGCGATTGCCGTTTTTGGAGCGGCGGAGTATTTGGGGCGGCCCTCTCCGGTCTTCCATGCGCGACTCGATCATGCCGTGCAGTTATATCGCAAGCAGATTGCACCTCTGGTGATTACGCTAGGGGGAGGCGGAGATAAAGATTCCGGCCATACGGAAGGCGGAGTCGGTAGAAATTATCTATTGGCCAGCGGCATTCCCTTCGGCAATATCATCGCGGAAACGCGTTCAACTGATACAGAAGAGCAGGTCCAACGACTGGCTGCTATTGCCCGCGAGTACAATCTCACATCCATTGTCGTTGTTAGTGACGGAACGCATCTGTTCCGGATACGTGAATTGTGTAAATCTGCGGGACTGCATGTGTATACTTCACCGCGTCCGGCGTTTGGGCATATCAGTAACTACGATATGGCAATGCGCTATTTCCATGAAATGCTGGGCTACACCGCATGGCGCCTTCATCTGGATGCAGGCTGGCTGCACGACTGGCTTGAAGGTGACTCGGACCGCTGATCTAACTGAGATAAATTGCAAGGACGGCGACAGCTGCGGCGAAGGCGGTCGAACATAGGTTGACGACATCATTTCCGATCCAGCCGCGGTTTTCCAAGGTTGCTCCCAGCAAACTATCGAAAAAGAGACCAGCACACGCCGCGGCAAAGAGAAGAACTGCCGTTGAAGCAGGTACGCCTGACGACATCCCGGTAGCAACAACCAGAGCAGCGGCTACGATTCCTGCTGTGCTGCCCGTAATACTGACTCCTCCATTGGTTCCCGTTGGAACTCGTCGCCACGAGGTAAGCAACCATACCGGGCCGCCAACGGCCTGGCCGACCTCCGAGGAGGCAGTATCGGCGGCAGCTTCTGCCAGTGCGGCAATCGCTCCGCTATGCCAGCCTGCCGCGCTGCACAGTGCCGCTACACCCAGGTTGGCAATGATTTGTGATGCGTGCCTGCCTTCCTGCCGTTCTGCCAGACGACGAGTCTCTTTTTTCGAGCGGCCGAATCGGGTAGCAATAAACGTAAGCAGCACCAGGACGACTAATGCCGGAAGTGCGGTGTGAAGCGGAGAAACGCCTCGTTGTGCAGAGGGCTCCGTGATGATCATGCAGACGAGAAATCCAATGACCGCTGCGGGCAAGGTCGCAGCCTTGAAGAGCCATGCGGCTAAGGCAAACAACAGGCTAATGAGGAAGGCAGGTAAGAATGCCTTGACGGAAGATGTGGAAAGGACGCGCCCAAAGAGATAGGCTGTCGTGAATGCCAGCAGTGGCGTAATCGTCCAGGTCAGCACTTTACTCTGGAACTGAGTCCGGCACAGTAGCAGAGTGCTTGGCGTGCTTTGTTTATTTACCCTCTTCTTCCTTCCCAATCGGCTCTCTCCTGTGATTTACAATCAATTCTTGAGCATAGCCAACACCAGCACCAAAGCGGGAGCAGTTTTGCATTTAGCAAGAGTTGAAGCAGAAACAAACACCCACCCTCGCGGGCCGCGTAATATGGGCTCCGTAGCGCGGTTCGCACTCCGGTTCGCTCTGGCAACTGTTGCCTCTGCATCGCTGATTGGATGCGGCAATACCTACCGTCCCGTCGTTACGGCCATCAATCCGGTGGGGCCTGCAGGGCAGCCGAGGAAGTTTGCCGTTGCGATCTCTTCGCCCGCTCCCGACAAGCCGGGACTGGTGACGTTTGTCGATTTTTCGGGGGACACAGTACTGATCACTGCCAATATAGGGGTTAATCCTTACTACCTTGCATTGAGCGGTGACGGAACCACTGGTTATACCCTGAACGGCGACGGGACAGTCAACAACTTCAATATCACGACCACACTGCTTAGCAGCCAGGTAAAGCAGGTGACTCTGCTTTCCGGTGCGAATCCGGTCAGCATCTTCCCACAGGGAACCTATACCTATATCCCACAGGCAGGACGCAACACCCTCGCCTCTCTTAAGTCGGATAATACCGGCGCATTGACGTTGGATCAGGAGTTTCCAGTTCCCAATCCGACGTATGTCGTTGGCATTCAGAAAGCGACTCGCGTCTATGCTCTCGGCCAGGACAATTCCGGCAACGGAGTAGCGGCTACGCTTGAGACAACCAACAACACAATGGACAGCGCCACGATTCCACTTGGCAAAAATCCTGTCTATGGCGTAATGACAGCAGATCAGAAGCGTGTCTTCGTTATGAATAAAGGCGACGGTACGGTCAGCGTCATCAACTCACAGTCCAATCAGTTGGACAGTTTGCCCGCTGGCCGCTCTAATCCGATCTCTGTTGGTGGAGCGCCGCTGTGGGCTGATCTTGCCCCTACGCGCAATGAATTGATCGTAGCCAACGCAGGGGCTGACAGCAGTTCGCCAGGTACAGTCAGTATCATCAGCATTCCGCTTTGTTCGGCGACGTCACTGCCCAGCAATCCGAATTGCGACCCCAACAATCCAGTGGACGCTGCCGATTTTGGTAAGGTTCTCGCTACAATTCCTGTGGGTATCAATCCTGTAATGGTTTCGGTATTGCAGGACGGAACTCGGGCTTATGTTGCCAATGCGGGCGATCCAAGCCTGCCATGCGGACCTGCTCCGGCGGTTCCGGGTGTCAGCACGGTCTGCTCGGTTTCGGTTATCAACCTGACAACCAACACTGTTACCGCTACGATTACTGGTCTCCCGGATATACCGACACAGACTTCGGGAACCTGCACTACTGCCAGCGTGCCTACGTTGTGCGGGCATCCGGGATGGATTGCAGCTACCAACGCTGCACCAACGGGAAAGGTTTATGTCACCTCGCCGGACTCAACTAATTTGACGGTTATCCGGACGGACCTGGATTCAGTTAAGACAACCATTCCTTTGCAAGGAAAGGGAATTGCTGTTCGTGTTACCGAACCATAGTTTGTTTATCGGGAAGAGCTGCGATATAGATTTAGCCCAGGGATCGATCTCTGGGCTAAATTGTTTATATAGAATTATTTGTCTGTGCTTTATCAACAATTGCTTTGAAAAAAGTTGCGGTATTCCTAATAGTGAAGTCTTATACCGCAGAGACAGAGCACCGCGTCTTCTCAACCGTCTAAGTGAAGGGGTATGACTATGACTCGATATCTTCTGGCACTTGTCCTCATAGCTGCTGGCGCTGTCCCAATGCTGGGACAGCAGGAAGGTCCAGCACGAACTCAGGCACTTCTGCAGGCGGTCTCAAAGAATGCGGCGGTTCCGTCCGCGAATGACGTTACAGTCAAGGTGAACGGAAAAAAAACGCAACTGGAAGGTCTAACGCCTGTCCCTGCCACTGGAGCGCAGGTTGCCATTCTGATTGACGATGGACTCCGCCTTAGCGTGGGACGAGAACTTAGCACGTTGCAAGATTTTGTGCGGAAGCTTCGCCCAGGAACAGAGATTTATATCGGCTATATGCAGAATGGCCGGATAATTCCTACACAGGAATTTACTACCGATTATGCTGATGCGGCGCATACTCTTCGATTGCCGCTGGGGTCGCCCGGCCTTAGCGCCAGCCCATATCTTTGTCTCTCTGATTTTGTCAAAAAATGGCCTCGCGGAGCGGAAGGAAGTCCGGCACCGAAGGCGCGTTTTGTTCTGATGATCACAAACGGTGTAGATCCTTATAACGGCAGCACCAGCATTACCAACCAGAACAGCCCATATGTTGAGACTGCAATTCGAGATGCACAGCGAGCTGGTGTCTCAGTTTCGTCCATCTACTATGCCAATGCTGGTTTTCGGGGACACCGGGGCAGTTTCAGTGGACAGAGCTATCTGTCTCAGGTCTCGCAAGGAACAGGAGGAACGGCCTATTTTCAGGGATTGGGAAACCCGGTTTCGATAGACCCTTTTCTCAAGGAATTCACGAAGGCGATCTCTGAGACCTATATCGCCACTTTTCCGGCACCGAGCGGAAAAGACCTTGTGCAGGTGAAATTTTCGACGACACTGCCTGGGACCAAATTACAGGCGGCATCACAGGTGCGCCCTGGTACCAAAATCGAGTAATCTGGGCACGTTCTTTTGAGCGAAGACGGCTTAAAACCGAGCCTTTACCGGCCAGTGTTCGAGGTGAGGGAGCCAGCCTGCAATTTAACCAGTTGGGGCTCGTCGAACTTGCTGGGGCCAAGGACGGCGATGCGGGGCAGATTGCCGCGTACCATCGCCACCTCATCGCAGGCATAGAGGCGAGGGCAGTTCTGGCAGTCCTTGTAGATCTTGTCCGGCAATGCTGTGCGATCGACCACACGGAAGCCGAAGTGGAAGAAGAAATCGGGAATACGTGTGAACAGGGAGACGCAGTTCACGCCTTGCTCTTCGGCTTCGTCCAGCAATGCACGTAGAAGCTTGCCGCCTGCACCCTGGCCTTTGGCTTCAGGCTTTACGACGATGGAGCGAACCTCGGCTAGATGTGGGCCGTAAAGGTGAAGCGCACCGCAGCCGAGAAAGACTCCACTTTCAGACTCAGCTACCTTGAAGTCGCGGACGTTTTCGCATATCTCGGCGTAGTTTCGGCGCAGGAGAGTGCCGTCGCCGGAGAGTGAATTAACCAGATCGAAGATATTGACCGCATCCTGAAGCTTGGCGGTACGCACCGTAGCGCCGCCTACGCGCGGGCGCGACGATGAGGTCGACTCGCTTATAGGCGATAACGGGCTAAACACTGACATAGCTGCTATTTCCAGCCTTTCTTTCAACCGAATCAAGACGTTTGCGGGTTTCTGCAAGCGCCTGCTTAACTCGATCTCGCGCTGTGCCACCGACAACATCGTGGCAATCAAGCGTTGCTTCTAGAGTAATTGATTCATAGAAGTCTTCGCCAAACTCCGGACCGAACTGGTTAAGTTCTGCAAGAGTTAGCTCGTTTAGCTCGCGGCCGCTTTCGAGGCCAAAGCGGACGGCATTGCCGATCTGCTCATGCGCTTTGCGAAAAGGAACGCCTTTGTTTGAGAGGTAGGTTGCGGCGGCCATTGCGTTGAGATAGCCGGTGGTTGCGGCGGTCTTCATGCTGCCGGTGCGGAATTTGAGCGCTCGGGTGAAGGCGGGCAGGACGCTGAGGAGGCCGCTGAGGGTGTCGGCTATGTCGAAGATCTGCTCCTGACCTTCCTGGAGGTCCTTGTTGTAGGCGAGCGGGAGCCCTTTGACGAGCGTGGAGAGCGCAGTGGATGCTCCGAGGAGCCGCGCGGATTTGCCACGTGCGAGCTCGGTGAGGTCGGGGTTTTTCTTCTGCGGCATTGCGGAGCTGCCGGTGGAGAAGGCTTCGGGCAGGTCTACGAAGCCAAATTCTGCTGTCGCATGTAAGGTGATCTCTTCTGCGAAGCGCGAGATGTGCAGGCCAAGCGTGCTGGCTGCCTGCGCGAAGTCGAGCATGAAGTCGCGGTCGCTGGTTGCGTCGATAGAGTTCGAGGTGGGTGCGGTGAATCCGAGGGCGTGCGCCGCGATGGTGCGGTCGAGCGCGAGAGTTGCGCCAGCGATGGCTCCCGAGCCGAGCGGGCAGAAGTTCATGCGGGCGCGGGCGTCGGCGAAGCGCGAGAGGTCGCGCTCGATCATGCTGACGTATGCGAGCAGCCAGTGGGTAACGAGGACTGGCTCGGCGCGCTGCAGGTGAGTGTAGCCGGGCATCACGCTTTCCGCATTGGCTTCGGCGAGGGCGACGAGCGCGTTTGCCCATTCAAGGAGGCCGTGGGTTGTAGTGTCGATGGCTTCGCGCACGAAGAGGCGCATGTCGGTCGCGATCTGCTCGTTGCGGCTGCGGCCTGTGTGGAGCTTGAGCGCGAGGGCGCCAATCTCTTTGGTAAGCTCGAGCTCGACGTAGTGGTGGATGTCTTCGGCCTGCGGCGCGGAGGCGACGATGGCCGCGGCTACCTGGGCGTTCGAGGTCTCGTAGTCGATCTTGCCGCTGGTGGCGGAGATGCGGTGCGCCCAGTTGATGGGGCGTTCGCCGACACGGGTGAGGCCGGCGAGGGTCTGGTCAAGTTCGTCGGGCGTGAGGATGCCCGCGGCGGCGATGGCCTGTGCGTGGGCTTTGCTTGCGGCGACCTCCTGCGGCAGCAGACGCCAGTCAAAGGGGAAGCTGCGCTGCCACTGCTCGAAGGTGCGGTCAAGTGGCTCGCGGAAGCGGCCGGACCACATTTTGGCGGGGTTCAGTTCGGATTGGTTGGTCATGTTCGCCTAGGGAAGGTGCAGTTGTTGTGGGAAATTTAGGCCGGCAGCTACTCTGAGCCATTCGGCGGTTCGCTGAGCAGTAAACCCTTCTCCCATTGGCCTATCGCGGCAAAAATGGCCTCTTGTTCAAGTTCCGGGGGCGCAACGATCGATCCAGAGGTGAGGGTGCTTGGCATCACCCCAACGGTAGCCTCCCGAATGTCTCTGCCGCTGACCCAATATTCGGAAGATGGTTCGTGAGGATTTGTTTGTACCGAGATGCTCCACCCTACGAGACCATCACCGCTATACTTTGCGCCTTTCACTTCGTATTCTCCGAAGTGTCCTTGGCAATACTTAGAAATTGCCGATAAGTTTTGCATAAATCCTCCGGATTCGTACTTCTTGTGGTTAGTTGGCTTTTGCAGCGCAATTCGTCGTCTGTACATCACGCGCGTGCCAGATGACATAGTGGAAAGCGTCAGTATAAAAAGCACTCAGTTGTGTGTTGGCGACAGTAATAGACCTCGCCCAGGTATTCGCTTTGCCCGCGCTTGTCGTATCGTGCGTGATACCCGGGTCGCTTAAGAAATTGCTGAGCTCCATCATTGCGCCATTGAGTTCTTGGGCTTCTTCGAGCAAAAGCATCTCCTCAGCAAGATCATCTCCTATGGCTGGAGTCCGTGTTGATTGCGAAAGGAGGTCTAGCTGGGAGGATGCCATATCTTTGTACTGATCTAGCTGTTTCCCCCACGCGTAATTTACTTGAAGGTCTTGTACTCTGATACCGTTCAACACCTTTCTCATTTCGATCTCTTGTTTCTGAAAGTTCTTCATAGACACTAAGAAGGTGGACCTTTTAGAAGATGGTGTTTGTGCGTTTGTAATGCTCACGCAAACGAGCAAGACTAAATAAGCTAATTTCATGCTGAACCTCGTGATGAGTTGTGGGCCACGCGGCGATGTGGTCATTCCTTGTCTCTGGTGCTGTTGAGGTGCGGCATCTCGGAACCTTTGCTTAAGGTAATGAGACCGCTCTTGGCGTAGGTCATCAGTTTGGCGCGGGTGTCGGTGATATCGAGGTTGCGCATGGTCAGTTGGCCGATGCGGTCGCGTGGAGAGAAGGTGGATTCGGTCTTCTCCATCGAGAGGCGTTCGGGAGCGAAGGTCAGGTTCGGCGAATCGGTGTTGAGGAGCGAGTAGTCGTTGCCGCGACGCAGTTCCAGTGTGACCTCGCCGGTGACGGGCTTGGCGACCCAGCGCTGCGCGGCTTCGCGCAGCATGATGGCCTGGGGATCGAACCAGCGGCCCTGATAGAGCAGGCGGCCAAGCTTGCGGCCGTTCTCGCGGTACTGCTCGATGGTGTCCTCGTTGTGGATGCCGGTGATGAGGCGCTCGTATGCGATGAAGAGCAGTGCAAGGCCGGGAGCTTCGTAGATGCCGCGCGACTTGGCCTCGATGATGCGGTTTTCGATCTGGTCGCTCATGCCGAGGCCGTGGCGGCCGCCGATGCGGTTGGCTTCGAGAAGAAGCTCGACCGGGTCAGGGAAGTCCTTGCCATTGAGCGCGACAGGGAAGCCTTCTTCGAATCGGATGGTAATCTCTTCGGGTTTGATGGCAACATCTTCGCGCCAGAAGGCCGTGCCCATGATGGGAGCAACGATCTTCATCGAAGTGGAAAGGTGCTCGAGGTCTTTGGCTTCGTGCGTTGCGCCGAGGAGATTGGAATCGGTCGAGTATGCCTTCTCGGCAGACATCTTATAGCTGAAGCCAGACTTCTGCATGAAGGCCGACATCTCGGCGCGCCCGCCAAGCTCGTCGATGAAGGCGGAGTCGAGCCACGGCTTGTAGACCTGGAGGTTTGGATTGACGAGCAGGCCGTAGCGGTAGAAGCGCTCGATGTCGTTGCCTTTGAAGGTCGAACCGTCACCCCAGATGTTGACGTCGTCTTCCTTCATCGCCGTGACAAGCATGGTGCCAGTGACGGCGCGGCCAATGGGCGTGGTGTTGAAGTAAGTGACTCCTGCAGTAGTGATATGGAACGCACCCGCCTGGAGCGCGGCGATGCCTTCGCGGACGAGCTGCGCGCGGCAGTCGATGAGGCGGGCTTTCTCGGCACCGTACTCTAGCGCTTTGCGCGGGATGGCGTCGTAGTCAGCCTCGTCGGGTTGGCCAAGGTTGGCAGTATAGGCATACGGCAGCGCGCCCTTCTGTTTCATCCAGTGAAGGGCGGCGCTGGTATCCAGTCCGCCGGAAAATGCAATGCCAACCTTTTGGCCGACGGGCAGTGATTCGAGAATTACGGACATAGTGATACAGGACCTCAGTAGTAATGTTTCAGGTGCGCTTGCGTGCCTGTGCGGCTCGGCTGCGACTATTGGGAATAC
>DASRSR010000096.1:0-9591 GCA_035656355.1 Edaphobacter sp. | reverse complement strand
AGGATCGGCTTCGGCGAAGGGCGCGGGAGCTTCGGGCCATACGATGAGATCGGACGAAGTTGGCGGGCTGGCTTCTTCGATTGATTGTGGACGTCGTGCAAAGATGATGCACGTCGTTGAAGAAAGCTCCGGGATTCCGTTGCAGTATGAGCGAGGAGGATGGAGGCTAAGCCGGGAGAAGGAGTCGAGAAGCTGCTCGATGGACGGCTGTGGGCCTTGCCGCTCGGCACCTACTTTAAGATTTTCCTGCAATAAGGTAGCCCGGGCTGATGTTTTGACTGAAGTTGGTGGATGGAAGTAATGGATCGCACCAACATAGATGACGACGATAATTACACCGGCGAGGGTAAGTGCCAGGCGAGTAAAACGCCGGTCGCGAACCTGAATGCGCAGAAGCCACAATGCATTGACAGCAGCGATAACAAAAGAGATTCCATAAACTCCGGCGATGGGAGCAATGCGAGTGAGGAGCGAGTTATCTACCTGGGTGATGCCTAACTGGTCCCATGGAAAGCCCGTAATTCGAGCACGGGCGAGCTCTACAGCAACCCAGGTAAAAGGAACGAGCAGAAGCGCGATCTGACAGCCGAACCTGCGATGGAAAAACGTAATTAATATAGCGAAGAGAGCATGATAAAGGCCGAGATAGAAGCAGAAGAGAACCAGGATGCCAGCGGAGACAGGTTTTGATAGGCCACCATAAAGGTACATGGTCTGGTAAATCCAATAGCAATTGCCGAGATACCAGATAAATCCGCAGAGATAACCAAGCACAGCGCCCTGACGCCATGTAAGTGGAGTGTCTGACTTATTTTTTCCGAGGAGTGCCCACAGCAGAGGAAGAAGAGCGATCCAGCAAAAGGCTGTTCTCCACAACGGAACAGGCCCGGCGATAGGAAACGGCAGGACTTGAAGGATGCCGGAGAGCACAGATGCAAGCCAGAGCCGCATGGGAATTTGTCGCATCGCAGATGAGTCTAGCATCTCAGCTCTTTCGCAATGAGATACAGAGATGATTGTTACATGTTGTGTTTTTGCCTTCCTGCGCTTCTATGGATGAAACTCATGCTTATAGAAATTGCAGAAAAATAAAATTCGACCTATAAATTGATTGCAAGATAGTTACCGGGTTTTGTATCGTCAGAAAAGGCATTGGAAAGCATTCGAGATACATGCAAGTTTGGGCCGGGTGAATTATTTATCGATGCCAGAGGAGGTAACACGTGGAAGTAAGCCGCATTATCGCTGAGATCGATGCACAGATTGCGAAGCTTCAACAAGCACGCGCCCTACTGGCCGGAACGACCCAGTCTTCAGGCAGAGGTCCGGGACGCCCCAAAGGCAAGCCGACCAGAAGTGCAGCTCCGCGCAAACGCAAGCTAAGTCCGGAAGGCCGTAAGCGCATTGCAGATGCAATGAAGAAGCGTTGGGCCGAACGTCGTAAGCAGAACGCCAAAGGCTAAGTTCCAGGATATTGTTCGATATAAAACGCAGGCTGAAGATTTCAGCCTGCGTTTTATCGTAGCTTTCTCACTTTGTTCAGGATGACAACCATAAATACAGAGATCTCTCCGCTTCTCCGCTCCGCGACTTCGGTCGAGATGACGTGAGTTGCAGCCTATCTAATGAAGTAAAGCTGCTTATCGCGTAACAATAACTTCGCGCAGATTATCCTTCGCAAGAAAGAAGCGATAGTTACTAAACTCGCTGAGCATATTTTCGATCTTGCGGTTGCTGAAGACATGAAGCAGCGGATAATTTCCTGCGCGTTGCATCTCAACTATCTCGGTATCCGTGAGATGGTAACGATGAAATGCGGTCTCCCGGTCTGCAGTTACATGGAAGAAGGCAAGCATCAGACCTCCGGGTTGGAGCACCTGATGGATGCGTGAAAATACCGGCGCGATCAAAGGTTCGGGAAGATAGTCCACCGTATCCCAGAGAATAACGACGTCGAAGACGCGTCCGGAAAAGTTAAGGTTCGTTTCGAGGAAGCCATCAACGTTGAATCCGGCAGGCGTATCGCCTTCGGCAGGGATGGTCCACTCCGGCTTTGCGGCCTCTTCTACCAGGTTCGCCATGTAGATGCTGTGGCCAAGGCTGGTGATGTAATTGATATTGGTTGATGAAGTAGGACCAATGTCGAGAACGCGCAGCGATTCGTGCGCCTGCATGTGCTTGAGCAGCTCTTTCCAGCCGCTAGAGTGACGGGGGACACGTTCGCCGCCCGCATGCTTTGCGCTGCCGGCGCTGTCGCCGCCGAAGAGATTGCGCATTGACTCGCTTCCCTTTCCTTTTTATGTCCTGGGCTCGAAGGCCAGAGGTTGAGCTGTGGCAACAGGCGCTGACGCTTTTTGCGGCGTGACCGAAGTCTGGGGTGCGGCTGCAGTCTGCGATGTAGCATTCTTCAGCTCAACGCGCCCTTTGAGCACAGCGCTTTCTTCGATGGAAAGCCTCTGAGCGGCGATGTCTCCATTAAGCGACGCGGACTGGCGCAGCTCAACACGGCCCGAGGCCTGGACATTTCCGGTGAGCCGTCCAAGGACAATGAGATCACGGACAGTGACATTGGCAACGACTCGCGCGCCGGGGCCAATGGTAAGCCGGTTGTCCGGCACCGTTATCGAGCCTTCGATGTCGCAATCAAGATAAAGATCTTCCTGGCCAGAGAGATCGCCGCGGATAACAACCGATTTGCCGATAATAGTGGAGCCTTCTGCTGGATTCATTCGCCTTTTCTCCTCAAAAACGCAAACCGTTGCGCATTGGTCTTGCCCGAACTATACCCAAGCTGCCGCTACGAGGCAAACCGGGGTAAACTTTGCAACAGCTTTCAACGTCAGACTTAGGACAGGCGCAGCCAGCCTGAGAGCAGGAGTACCCGTTGCCGAGAGACGCAGCGACCAGAAGAAAAAACGAATTGCTGCATACGTTGAATTCGCAGATTCTTTGTGGCTGCAAACTGAATCGCCAGAGACTGGCGGCTGGATTCTTGATTGCCCTTCTCTGCGCGTGTGCAGTGGGGCAAAAGTCCCCTGAAACCGCACATACAACCGGGCAGGCGGCCAGGCAGGTAGAGGAGGCCAATCCGCTTTCGGTGCCTCCACGTCAGTGGGCTGTCGATGCAGTAGAAAATGAGCTCAATGCCCTGCATCATCGAGGATCGTATCTGCGCTACCGCATGCACGTGGTTGATGCGAAGGGCGATCAGGTACGGGAGGTCATCGAAAGCAAAGATGGCGCCGTAGCACGGTTGATCCTGAAGAATGGCAAGCCTTTGACTGCGGACGAGGACAAGGACGAGCGTAAGCGACTGAACGATATGTTGTCGTCTCCTTCGGACTACGCCAAACACATCAAGCATGAGCAAGAAGGAAAGAAATTAGCA
This sequence comes from Edaphobacter sp., assembly GCA_035656355.1. Taxonomy (GTDB): domain Bacteria; phylum Acidobacteriota; class Terriglobia; order Terriglobales; family Acidobacteriaceae; genus Edaphobacter. Next base: position 6,203 of record DASRSR010000096.1, on the reverse strand, counting down.
GACCAACTGATGCGGCTTATGCCTGATGCCATGATCTACACCTATACGCCAGGGCAGCCGCAGACAGGAACAAACCACGGCGCGCTGGAAGTCGTGCTCGATTACAAGCCCAACCCCAAATTTTCGCCCCCAACCACAGCAGCTGAAGCACTAACAGGGCTCGAAGGACGGGTGTGGATCGATGCCAGGAGTCGTGCAATCGTTCGCATGGAGGGAACTATCTTTCGTGCGGTCAACTTTGGCTGGGGCATGCTGGCGCATATCTATCCGGGTGGCAAGCTCGTTCTGGAACAGACGCAGGTAGGTAATAACCGTTGGATCTTTAAGAATTTTGTGGAACAGATTAGCGTGCGTGCGTTGATGGTGAAGACCATCAACATTTCTACTCATATAGAAGGCTCAGACTTCCAGACGCTGCCGGAGCCTATCAGCTATCAGGAAGCGATTCGGATGCTGCTGAATATGCCGCTGCCAAAGTGAAGTTCTAGCCAAGCCTAGTCTCATGGGGCTTCGCCCCTGCTGGTATAAGACGCGCCGTTGGCGCTTTTCTTTTACGCCAGAACACCGGAACGGGCGCGGATCGTCTGGCGGCGAACGGTAAGTTTCTCGATACGATCACGCTGAATAGCGAAGCCGCTGCCCGGCGTGGTGGGCACGACGATCTCGCCCTTCTTGCTGACCGTAACCGCAGGCTCGATGATGTCCTGAGCCCAGTAGCGGCTGGAGGCTGAGACATCGCCCGGCAGAGAGAAGTTCGGCAATGAAGAGAGCGCGATATTGTGAGCGCGGCCAATGCCGGTTTCCAACATGCCACCGCACCAGACAGGAATACCCCGTTCCGCGGCGGCATTGTGAACAGCAATCGCTTCGCTGAAGCCGCCTACGCGACCTACTTTAATGTTGATGATGCGGCATGATTCCATATCGATAGCCGCCAGAGCATCGCGCCGGTTCCGAATGGATTCATCGAGGCAGATAGCGGTTTCGATACGCTTCTGCAGCATGGAGTGGAAGTAGAAATCGTCGTACCAGAGCGGCTGCTCAATCATCAGCAAGTGGAACTGGTCCCAATTGGCAATGTGATCGAAGTCCCTCATACGATAGGCGGAGTTGGCGTCGCAGCTCAGCATAATCTCAGGCCAACGAAGGCGGACCGCCTCAAATATCTGAGTGTCCCAGCCGTGTTTGCACTTAAGCTTGATGCGTTGATAACCCGCATCCAGCTCGGTGGCGATCTTGTCCAGAAGCTGCTCCAGTGAAGGTTGAATGCCAATAGAGACGCCGCAGGGAATGATGCTGCGGGTACCGCCAAGGAGCTGAGCCAGCGGTACTTTTTCAACCTGTGCCTGAAGGTCCCAAACGGCATTTTCAAGGGCGGCCTTGGCCATGCGGTGACCGCGTACCTGACCGAAGAGACGAGGGCAGCTACCGCCACCTTCCAGCTCAGCATCAAGCAGGCGCGGCGCCAGTTCGGTTTCGGTGATGATCCAGGCGGTATCGATCATCTCATCGCTGAAATAGGGATGTTCGCCGGCAACGCACTCGCCCCAGGCAGTGAGGCCATCGGACTCCAGCTCAACAAGAAGAATGCGGCGTCCTGTTGTAAGTCCGAAGCTGGTCTCAAAAGGATGGGCCAGCGGCATATTAATCTCGCGCAGATGGATGGCTTCAATCTTAAGCATGTGCGTTCCTGTCTTTCAAAGATTACGGTTCAGCATCTGTTGCGGTTATTTGGCGGCTGGCCCGTCCCACGGACCTATAAGATAGGTGCCGTCGCCTTTCTCGTTCAACTGATAACCAATAATAGCGAGCCCGCGGCCAAATGCCGACTCCAGCGCATTGCGATTGCTCGATTGCAAATCGAGGGCCAGATGCCGCTGTGCAGGTTCCTTCTTCCATTGATAGATGGTATGCGGCACGGTGACACGCTCCACCACCTCAATCTGTTGAGGCTCTCCTTTCAACGTGCTGACGACACGAGGAGAGCGCAACCACCACTCCGCATACAGCCTGTCGGTGGGCAAGCCCCCTTGCAGGGGAGAGGAGGAAGGGCCGTAGAAGTTGGGCTGATAACGGCGCGCGATTGCTCCAAGACGAGCGATATTGAGATGCGCATTTTTTATTTCCAGCGGATCGAAGGTCCATTCCATCAGCTCGAACCCACGTGCAAGAGCGTCTTCTCGCTGGGCGAGTTTCAAACGGCGTCCCAGACCGGCATTGCGGTAAGCAGGCAGCACGGCAAGCATATGCGAGTGCAGGTAGGATCTGCCGTTCCGGAAGCCTGGCCACGCCATGGCAAAGCCGATTACCGTGTCTCCGTCGAATGCGCCCAGCACCTGTCCGCCGATGCGCTGTGCAACCAGAAAAACGCGGCTCGGAATAACGTCGCCATCGTTATAACCCCAGACCTCAATCTGAAGCACGACGCAGCGCTCAAATTGCTCCAGAGTCGTCAGCGGCCTGATTTCGATATTGTTTGGATTTTCGTTCATGGATTCTGTGGTTCGCAGGTAAGATTTTTCGCGTCCTTCCAGTGCTGCTCCAGTTCAGCTGGCGCTAACGCGGAAAGAGCCTCGGCACCACCGGCTGCCAGTTCCATGGCCGCGAAACGGCGACGAAATTTGGCATTCGTGGAACGGAGAGCGGATTCGGGATCGAGCTTGAGGTGACGGGCAAGATTGATGACAGTAAAGAGCAGATCGCCTAGTTCGCCTTCAATGGCTGCTGCAGGACCTGCCTGGCTGAGTTCAGTCTCAAGTTCGGCAATCTCTTCCTGCAGCTTGTCGAAGAGGCCACGAACATCGGGCCAATCGAAGCCGGTCTTTGCAGCACGGGAACCAAGTTTCGCTGCTTCGAGCATCGCAGGCATGGTGCGAGGAATGTCATCCAACATCGAGGAGCTTTGTTGAGAGCCGGACGAGCGCTTTTCCTTACGCTTAATCTCTTCCCAGTTGCGGAGTACGGTATTGGAGTCCTCTGCTGTTACATCGCCGAAGATATGAGGATGACGGCGAATAAGCTTCGCATTCAAGGTAGCCGCTACATCCGCGATGTTGAAGTAGCCAGCTTCGGAGGCCATCTGCGCGTAAAAGAGCACCTGCAGCAGGAGATCACCAAGCTCTTCCTTCAGATCGGGCCAGGCGCGGCGCTCAATGGCGTCAAAGACCTCGTAAGTCTCCTCCAGGGTGTGGCGCTTGATGGAATCGAAGGTCTGCTCCCGGTCCCACGGGCAGCCCCCTGGCCCGCGAAAACGAGCCATGATCGCAACAGACTCCGCCAGCGCATCTATAGATGGCAATGCGGGAGTATGTTGCGTTGGTTCTGGATCGAGAGGGACAGCCATAACTCCACTTTACTCGATTGGCTCTCATTTCCCGCAGGGCGGTGGAATACCCGACCGAGAAATTAAATACAGGGTTCTCTCCATTACGGCCCTTTGGGCCTCCGGTCGAGATGACGTGTATTAAAGGCTCCCCATGAACATACGGTTGAGCCGTTGCTATACACCAATAAGGGTGTTGCTCTATCCTTTGCTGGAGATGGCAACTGAAGCAAAAACCGGACGGAGGCGGCGCAACTGGTGGCTGTTGCTGCTGGTGCCGCCCTATATCGGGCTATGTTTCCCGCAGATGTACGCTCGCGCGACACCGGCGCTTTGGGGTTTTCCGTTTTTCTATTGGTATCAGTTTGCGTGGGTAGTAATCGCTTCCGGCCTGATGGGGATCGTCTATTGGAAGTCAAAATCAACTGACCCGAATGAAAAAGCCAGCGCACCCGAGTAGGCGCGCCGGCTTTCTATTTGACCAATCGAATCAGTCTACTGCCCGCTGGGGGAATTCGCAGAGGGCGACTGCGGAGTCGTATCCTGGCTCATATTTGAGAGCAGCTTGACCTCCACACGACGATTCTTGGCACGACCAGCGGCGGTGCGGTTGCTGGCAACCTCCTCATCCTTGCCAATGCCGATCAGGTAAAACTTGTGAGGCGGAATGTTGTACTTTGACGCCAGATAACGCACAACGGCATCGGCGCGGCGTTGGCTCAACTGGTAGTTATAATTTGCATCTCCGGTCGAGTCAGTTCCACCGGTAACGGCAAGAATGTAGCCACGCGCATTGGCAATATTCTCGGCAAAGTTATCGAGCTTCTTCTTGTCCTTTGCGGTTAACACGTCCTTGTCGAAACCGAAGGTTACGCTGATGTCGGAGAGCGGCTTGTAGTTATCCAGGTTGGCGACTACACCGCTGAGAGTATCGACGCGGTTGACGGCTTCCTGTGCCGACTGCTGAGCAGTATCGGCAGACTGGCCGGCAGCAACGGCATGCTGATTGGCAGTGTCGGCAGCACTTTGCGCTCCGGCAATTCCCTTCTGGGCGCGTTCGTCTGTATCAAGAATATTGCGGTGGTTTTCTGCGGTTTTGGTATCGAGTTCGTTGGTCTGTTGAATGATTGGCGCGGTCTGCGACCGGACATAGTTTTTACTCGAACAACCAACGGTAAAGGCAACAACCAGTGCGCTGGCGAGAAAAACGGTGCAGGCAGACTTCATATGGATGGTCTTGCAGGAATCGGAGCTCATTGGCTTTATCTCCTATTTATGACAATCTTCTACTCCGTCGATAGGTGCAATTCACCTGCCAAATGGACATGACCGTAAGCCTTTATGTTTTAGCAATATACGTGGCTGCAACCTCTTGCATGATGGTTATGTGTCTAATGCATCTGGAACTTTTGACAGGCAAATGAGTCAAATCTACCTAGCAGATCAGCGCGCGGACCATGCGGCTTCTGGTGCATCTACACTGGGAGAACGCTGAATTTAAGCATGGATCTCTACCAGAAAATCCGGACACTCCCCACCCAGCCAGGCTGTTATCTGTACAAAAATGCGGAGGGGGAGGTTATCTACGTCGGCAAGGCGAAGAACCTTCGCGCGAGGGTGCGGTCGTATTTTCTGGAGGCATCGCAGGCCAATGCGAAGACCGGATCGCTGATGCGCGAGGCCGTCGATGTGGAGTACATCACGGTTGCCAACGAACACGAAGCACTAGCGCTTGAAAATAATCTGATTAAGCAAAAGAAGCCACGGTTTAACGTGCTTCTGCGTGATGACAAGACGTATCCATATATAAAGCTGACTCTGAACGACCGCTACCCGAAGGTCTTTGTAACACGGCGGCTAAAGAAAGATGGCAGTGCATACTACGGACCTTATTTTCCTGGGAACCTCGCGTACCGGCTGGTGGACCTTATCCATCGCAGCTTTCTGGTGCCGAGCTGCAAGGTCGATCTGTCACGCTATCATCCGCGGGCCTGCCTGCAGTACTACATCAAACGTTGTCTCGGGCCGTGTGTTGAAGGGCTGACGACACCGGAAATCTACAAAGAGACGGTTCGCGATGTGCAACTCTTCCTGGAAGGACGCACCGATGAGCTGGAGCACTCACTGACGCGGCGCATGGAAGAAGCCGCTGGAGCGGAGCAGTTTGAGCTGGCGGCGCGGCTGCGCGACCAGATTGTGACCGTTCACCAGATGCAGGACAAGCAGCGGATTGCGACGACGGACAACGAAGACGCCGATGTGTTCGGCTATCACTACGAGAACGAGATGCTGGCGGTGAACCTGTTTCATATGCGCAACGGCAAGATTGTCGATCGCCGTGATTTTTTCTGGGAAGACCTTCCCGAGTTTCTGCAGGAGGAAGAAGAGTTAGCTCCTGAGAGTGAGCCAGCCGTTGCGTTCAGCCCCTCGGCGTTCTTTTCCGCATTGCTGAAGCAGCTTTATCTCGATCAGAGCTATGTGCCACGGTCGGTCCTGGTTCCGGTGGAGTTTCCCGACAGGACTGTGCTGGCGGAGATGCTGTCGGAGCGCACAAAGAAGCGGGTTGAGATTCTTGCTCCACAACGCGGCGAAAAGCGTTCGCTCGTCGATTTAGTCTGTTTGAATGCGAAGCAGTCATACGATCAGCGTTTTCGGGTGCTGCAACCAGGAACGAAAGCGATTCAGGAAGCTCTGCAGGATGCACTTACGCTAGAGGAGCTGCCGAAGCGGATTGAGTGTTTCGACATCTCGCACATTCAGGGTGCAGAGACCGTCGCCTCGATGGTGGTGTGGGAAGACGGTGCGATGAAGAAGTCTGACTACCGCAAGTTTCAGGTAAAGACGGTGACCGGCGTCGATGATTTTGCCAGTATGCGCGAGG
>DASRSR010000095.1:0-5493 GCA_035656355.1 Edaphobacter sp. | reverse complement strand
TGCCCGCTCAGCAGGCAAACAGGACATCACCATTGGCATCAGCTTTCGTCGCGGACTGCGCATGACGATTGAAGGAATTGAACGCGCACAAAGAAATGGCGCCTACTGCATCGGCATTACCGACTCCATGCTGTCGCCGCTGGCGCGATTTTCCAACGAGCTGCTGATCGTACCCGTCCATAGCCTTTCGTTCGCAGCAAGCTATGTCGCTCCGCTAGCGCTCATTGATCTGATGACCGCAGCGGTCGGCAATCTGCGCCGCAAACAGGTGGTAGATCGGTTGAAGGAAGCTGATCAGGAACAAAAGCATGGTTACAGGTGGTATCAGACTGAATCTTAGCTGCCTAAGGAGAAGTGATGGCCCGCACGACTACTGAACGATGGTGTACAACTGCTGCCCTGTGTACTCTCGCTTTTACTTTATTGAGCACAAAACCGGCACAAGGCCAGAGCTTTACGCTTGAGCAGGCATTGAGTGCGCCGTTTGCGTCTGACCTTGTTGCAAGCCCAAAGCTGGGACGTTTTGCCTGGGTAGAGAACGAACAGGGCAAACGCAATGTCTGGATTGCGACACCCGGCGAGGACGGAAAGTTTGAAGCGAAGCGTCTGACTGCATACAACGAGGACGATGGACAAGAAATCTTCGACATCGCCTGGACACCCGACGCGCAGCACATTGTGTATGTCCGCGGCGGCGACGAGGAGTTTCCCGGCACGCCTGATCCGAATCCTGCGCTCAATCCGGATGGAGTCTCGCAGAACGTCTGGATGATCGCGGCGGCCGGTGGCGAGCCGCGCAATCTGGGCAGCGGCTATGGACCGGTGATCTCTCCAAAAGGCGATCAGGCCGCCTTCATCTCGCATGACAAGATATGGGCAGCGGGCCTTGCGCCGGACGCGCCCAAGGCAAAGCTTCTGCTGCATACGCGCGGCGACATCTCCGATCTGCTGTGGTCGCCCGATGGCCATGCGCTAGCGTTCGTCAGCGAGCGCCACGACCACAGCTTCATCGGTGTATATGACGTTCGCGCGGACAAGCTGCTGTACCTCGATCCGAGTACAGAGTACGACTCTTATCCTGTATGGTCTCCCGACAGCCGAGAGATTGCCTTCATTCGCGTGCCGGGAGCGGCACAACCCGCGCCGACGAACCATCGCACGGCGAGTCCGTGGTCGATCCGCATCGCCGACGCCAGCACCGGCGAAGGCCATCAGGTGTGGAAAGCCGCCGAAGGCCAGGGCAGCGCCTTCCACGAGATTTATGGGAAGCAACTCTCCTGGACGGCGGACAACCGGCTCGTCTTTCCCTGGGAAGCGGACGGCTGGTCGCATCTTTATTCCGTTCCAACCACGGGCGGCAAAGCGCTGCTGCTGACTCCCGGCAACTTTGAAGTGCGCGATATCAACCTTACCGAGGACCACAAAAAGGTTCTTTATTCATCGAATCAGCAAGACATCGATCGCCGTCATCTCTGGATGGTTGCTGCATCCGGAGGCGCGCCGAAGGAGTTGACGCACGGTACTGGCATCGAGGTTTCGCCCGTTGAGGCTGGCAAGCACATTCTTATGCTGCGCTCCGACGCACACACACCGCTGCGTCCAGCGCTGCTCGATTCCAGCGGCAAGCCACAGGATTTAGTTCCGCAGATTATTCCCGCTGACTATCCGGGTGCGAAGTTCGTCAAGCCTCAGCCCGTGCTCTTCCGTGCCGCCGATGGCCTTCAGATTCATGGACAGATCTATCTGCCCGCGAACGCCAACGATGGCAAGCGACATCCTGCACTGGTGTTCTTCCATGGCGGATCGCGCCGCCAGATGCTGCTCGGCTTCCACACCATGCAGTACTACTCGAACGCCTACGCAATGGATCAGTACCTGGTGAGCCAGGGCTACATCGTGCTTGCAGTGAACTATCGCAGCGGCATCGGCTATGGACTCGACTTCCGCGAGGCCCTGAACTACGGCCGCCACGGTGCAAGCGAGTATAACGACATTCTGGGCGCGGGCAATTATCTGCGCTCGCGCAACGATGTCGATCCCGTGCGCATCGGCGTATGGGGCGGAAGCTGGGGCGGCTTCATGACCGCGATGGCGCTTGCTCGCGCCTCCAATATCTTTGCTGCAGGTGTGGACATGCACGGCGTACATGAGTGGAAGTCCAACTCGCGTCCGACGCACGACCCGGCAGCGGATGCAGAGTCGAGGAAGATTCTCTGGGAGTCTTCGCCGATGGCTTACGTTTCTACATGGAAGTCGCCAGTGCTTTTGATTCAGGGTGACGACGACCGCAATGTGGACTTCTCGCAGACGGTTTCGCTGGCCAGAGCGCTCCGCAAACAAGGCACGCCGTTTGAAGAGCTTATCTTTCCGGATGAGATTCACGGCTTTCTGCTGCATCGCTCGTGGCTGGCGGCATACTCTGCCGAAGCCGACTTTTTTCAACGCCATCTGATGCACACCAGCGCCACACAAAAGGAGCACCAGCCTTGAAACGATTGCTTACGCTCGCCCTCGCTGCCTCAACTCTTTTCGTTCTCCGCCCATCTGCATCGGCGCAGGAGCTTGACCTGATCATTCGCGGCGGCTCGCTGATCGACGGGTCCGGCTCGCCTGCAAAGAAAGCAGACATTGGCATCGAAGGCGACCGCATCGTATTTGTCGGCTCCAGCGCAGGCAAGAAGGCAAAGCGCGTAATTGATGCGACAGGCCTTGTCGTCACGCCTGGGTTCATCGATCCGCATACGCACACGGCCGGTGACCTCTCCAATCCGAAGACCAGCCGCAACGATCCTTATCTTATGCAGGGCGTCACGACGGTAGTCACAGGCAACGATGGCGAAAGCCCCACCGACATCGGCGCGACTCTCGACAAGTGGCAGAAGCAAGGCATTGGAACGAATGCAGCGCTGTTCATTGGTCAGGGGACAGTGCGCCGCGAAGTGATGGGAATGTCCGACGCCAAGCCCACTGCCGAGCAGATGAAGCGCATGGAAGCGCTGGTCGATACCGCAATGCAGCAGGGAGCGCTCGGCCTTTCAACAGGGCTTTACTATGCGCCGGGAAGCTACTCCAGCACCGAAGAGGTGATTGATCTGGCTCGCGTGGCCGCGCAGCATGGTGGGATCTACGACACGCATATGCGCGATGAGAGCTCTTACACCATAGGCCTGTTGGGTTCCGTCCGCGAGACTATTCGCATTGGACGCGAAGCACATATACCGGTGATGATCTCGCACATCAAAGCACTGGGTGTCGATGTCTGGGGCAAAAGTGCGGATGTCATCGCTTTGATCGATAAAGCGCGTAAGGAAGGCATCAACGTCACTGCGAGCCAATATCCTTACACCGCATCTGGAACCAGTGTCACTGCGTCTTTGGTGCCGCGTTGGGTGGAAGCGAATGGAGCGCTACTCAAGAATCTGAACGATCCAAGCCTGCACGAGCGCATCGTCAAAGAAATGCAAGAAAACCTTCGCCGTCGCGGAGGGGCAGACACGCTGCTAATGACTAATTCAAAGGATAAGTCTATTGTCGGCAAGAACCTTGCGCAGATTGCGAAAGAACGGAATGAGTCGCCGATCGACGCCGCGATTCAGATCATCAAGGCGGGCGGTTCCGACGTAGCGTCCTTCAACATGAAGGAGAGCGACATCGATGCGTTTATGCGCCAGCCGTGGGTGATGACTTGTTCCGACGGCTCTCCGGGTCATCCGCGAAAGTACGGTACGTTTCCGCGCAAGATTCACCTTTACGTCTACGAACGGCACATTATTCCGCTTGAGTTCGCAGTGCGCTCCAGCACTTCCCTGCCCGCAAAAACACTTGGCCTGAAAGATCGTGGTCTGCTGAAACCAGGTTATTTTGCTGATGTCCTGGTCTATAACCCGAAGACATTCAACGAGCGCGCAACCTACCAGTCGCCACGCATCCTTGCGACCGGCGTTGAGTACCTGACCGTCAATGGCAAACTCGCAATCGATAAAGGCTTATTAACCGGTACGCTTGCCGGACGGGCGTTGAAACGCTAAGGAGAGTCTGATTAAGTCTCGAACGTTCCCTCGGCGGCTAAAGCCGCACTGAATTCAGCGGTTTGCGGCGCGACTGAAGTCGCGTCCTTTCAGAATGAACTTATTGAGCGTTCCCGAACGATGCTGCCCAGAAAGGAACCTAATGTCCGCAAGATACCTTCGCTGCCTTCCCTTGCTCGCCTTCTGCTTCGCTGCTGCTCTGCCGGCGCAAACCATCACTGCAATTACTGGAGCGCGTGTGATCGATGGAACCGGCGCACCGGCGCGGGTTGAAACGGTCGTCTTTCGCGGCAACCGCATCGTTGACATCTCCGATCATGCGGAGATTCCAGCGGGCACGCGCGTTATCGATGCAAAAGGCGAGACGCTGCTGCCGGGTTTCTTCGATCTTCACACGCACCTGAACTCTTCGGCCACCGGTGAGGTCGATGACCTGGGCAAGGTGATGAAGGCTTATCTGCTCTGTGGTGTCACCACGGTCAACGATTACAGCGTCTACGGCGAGATGCTGGCGCCGCTGCGCTCGCTGATAAAAAGCGGCGTTCTAGTGGGGCCGAAGGTAAACTTCGCAATTCGTTTCGGCTCGCCCGGCGGACATGGAACAGAGTTCGGATGGGGTGATTACTTTACCCAGATGGTCAGCACACCCGCAGAAGCTCATGCAGCCATGCAGAAGATTCTTCCCTATAAGCCTGATGTCATCAAAGTGTTCACCGACGGCTGGCGTTATGGACGCGGCAATGACCTGAAGAGCATGAACGTGCAAACTCTGACAGCAATTGTCGAAGATGCGCACAAGGCCGGAATTAAAGTCTTTACCCATACCGTAACCCTGAATGGCGCCAAGATCGCGGCCCGTGCTGGAGTCGATGTGCTGGCTCATGGGGTAGGAGATGCTCCAGTTGATAAAGAGCTGATCTCGCTGCTGAAGAAACATGGCACTGGATACGTCTCGACGCTGGCTACTTACGAGCCTTCGACGGGACGGAAGCTTTCGCCGCGCTTGCTTGCACTGCTCGATCCCGCAGCTCGAGCCTACGCGGAACGCATTGAGGCACACCACAGTCCGAATGAACCGAACTCGCCGGTAATGCGGCGCTGGCACTTTCTGCAGGAAAATATACGGCTTATCTCAGCAGCAGGAATTCCAATCGGTGTAGGAACAGATGCTGGCGTTGGCGGAACCTATCATGGCTGGGCAACGCTACATGAGATGGAGTTGCTGGTTGATTCCGGACTGACTCCGTTGCAGGCGTTGACCGCTGGAACTGGAACCAGCGCGCGGCTGGTGGGTGAAGACGGCGATCGCGGAACGATTGCGCCGGGAAAGATCGCTGATCTGGTGCTGGTGAAAGGCTCTCCAGACAAAAACATCGACGACATTGAAAACACCGCAATGGTATTTCTTGGCGGCGAGCAGCAGAATCTTCAGGTGCTGGAAGCGGCGATTCAGTCACCGAAGTTC
>DASRSR010000094.1:0-12571 GCA_035656355.1 Edaphobacter sp. | reverse complement strand
CCCCGATTTTTGTGAATCAGTTTCCACGAAACTTCCTTATCAATTCCCTTAACCCCATAAATAGAAAGGCATAGAAGATCCAATTGAAGAGCACCACGAACCACCGGCTGAAAACATGAACATTGCCAGACATTCCCATGTTCAATAGCATTCCTGGAAATGCGAAAGCAATAAAAGTGCCACAGATGCCGCTATCAGAACAAACCTCAAAGAGAGGCAAAGCAGAGACTGCTGCTACCACTCCGCTTATGCCTCCGATCAGAGTTACCGATCGCTGCTTCGAGGTCACAAGGACACCTCACGCCGTTTCCCTCGCGGATGATGCGCCCGATGCACCGCCTTCAAATGCCCCAGCGCCACATGTGTGTAAACCTGCGTGGTGGCAATATCAGCGTGTCCCAACAGCGTCTGTACACTCCTTAAATCAGCTCCGTGTTCGACCATGTGCGTTGCACAGCTATGCCGCAGCATATGCGGGCTCGCCTTGATTCCAATCGCCGACGCGCTCCGAACCATTTCCCAGACCCATTGCCGCGTCAGTGCCTTGCCGCGTACATTCAAAAACAGCTCTCGCGACAACGATCCGCCGCGCACCAATTCCGGCCGCCCCAACGCGAGATACCGCTCCAGAGCCTCGACCGCGCTCCGCCCCAGAGGAACGATCCTTTCCTTATCGCCTTTGCCGCGCACCTGTGCCCGCGCCTGATCCAGATGCAGGTCTTCCACGCGCAACGCGCAAATCTCGCCCACCCGCAACCCACCTGCATACAGAAGCTCCAGAATGGCATGATCCCGCAGCGCCAGCCCATCGGCATCGGGAGTCCGCGCAGCAACTCCAGTCCGCTCCAGCATCTCCTCCACTTCATCCTCGGCCAGAGACTTTGGAAGAATCTTCCAGCTTGCCGGAGTCTCCACATTCACTGTCGGATCGTGATCGATTTTTTTATCCATCAGCAGCCAGCGATAAAATCCACGCAATGCGCTCAGCTTGCGCGCAATCGAGCGCGACTCTACCCCATGCCCGCGCAGACCTTCCATAAATTCGCTCACGTCAGCCTGAACGGCGGATATTAGCACTCCATTCCGCGTTTCAAGATGCTCGGCAAACTGCTCCAGATCGCGCCGGTACGCCTCGCAACTCGCTGGCCGCAGCCCTTTTTCCACGCACAGATAGGCAATGAACTCCCGCACTATCTGTGCGTTGCCCGCAACCTGACTCTCTGTCGGCATAGCCTCATTATCCCTCTGAAACCCTCCCCAAAAAGTACAGGAACCCACCTCGCCATCACCACCCTCGTCACTTCCCAAAATAGAAAGAATCCGGGTGCGGGTGCCCCACCCTTCGCAGTCTTACCGCGAAGAGGGGATCACACATTCTCACCTGCCCCTTCGCTGATAAACTTAGTAATACGTCATGTTTGAAAACCTCAGCGATAAACTTCAGCGCTCCTTTAAAACTCTCCGCGGCCAGGGAACCATTACCGAAGAGAACATCTCCGATGCCCTCCGCGAAATCCGTCTTGCCCTGCTCGAGTCCGACGTTAACCTTAATGTCGTCGATGAGCTGATCGAGCACATCCGCACCCGCGCCCTTGGCGAACAGGTTGCCACGGCGCTCTCGCCTTCCGAGCAGATCGTCAAAATCGTCCACGACGAGCTTGTCAACGTTCTCGGCAGAGACACCGCGCGCTTCCAGAAATCCTCGCAGCCGCCATCTGTCATCCTTATGGCCGGATTGCAGGGTTCCGGTAAAACCACTACCAGCGGCAAACTCGCCCAGTGGCTCAAAAAAGCAGGCCACCGGCCCATGCTCGTCTCGGTCGACGTCTATCGTCCCGCTGCCCGCGAGCAGCTCGCCATCGTCGCTCGCTCCACCTCGTCGCAAATCTACGAAGGCAAAATCACCGACGCCAATCCTGGCACCGACGACGTTCTCCGCCTCGCCAAAGAGGCAAAGCGCGAAGCCGCCAACTACGGCTGCGACATCCTCATCGTCGATACCGCCGGCCGCAATCACATCGACTCCGAGCTGATGGAGGAGATGACCGCGCTCAAAAAGCTGCTCAACCCCAGCGAGATTCTCTTCGTCGCCGACGCCATGACCGGCCAGGACGCCGTCAACTCGGCCAAGGCCTTCAACGACTCGCTCTCCATCACCGGCGCCGTGCTCACCAAGATGGACGGCGACGCCCGCGGCGGCGCTGCTCTCTCCATCCGCCACGTCACCGGAGCGCCCATCAAATTCCTCGGCACAGGCGAAAAGCCCGACGCGTTCGAGCCCTTCCACCCCGACCGCATCGTCAGCCGCATCATGGGCCACGGCGACATCGCCACCCTGCTCGAACGCGCCGAAGAGCGCCTGGACCGCGGCAAAGCCGAGCAGTTCGCCAAAAAGGCCCTCTCCGGCGACGGCTTCTCGCTCGAAGACTTCCGCGAGCAGCTTCGTCAGATCAAAAAGATGGGCAGCATGAAGTCCATCCTCAAGATGCTTCCCTCGGTCGGCCCCTTCGCAGGCATGTCCAAAGCCGTCGAAAATGTGGACGAAGGCCAGTTCAACCGCGTCGAAAACATCATCAACTCGATGACGAACAAAGAGCGCCAGAACCACGAGATCATCAATGGCAGCCGCCGCAAACGCATCGCCTCCGGCAGCGGAACCACCGTGCAGGACGTCAACAATCTGCTGCGCCAGTACGGCCAAATGCGAAAGATGTTCAAGACCATGGGCTCCGGCGGCGGCATCAAAGCCCAGCAACGCTTGATGAGCCAGATGCAAGGCAGACAAAAATTCGGAAGATAATTCCAATCTAAATGTTCTCTTTATGCAAAGAGAGAATCTTGTTTCGATGATTGAATCAAGGTCTCGCCCTCCGCCAGAGCAAAGTTGCTGATGAAAGCTTCAGTCATTGGATGACGCAAATTTTCTGACGCGCCTACATGATAAAAATGCTCTCGTGTTTTTATCTGAAACTCTCTTCCGCTCCACGCTCGCTGAATTGCTTCGTTGGTTCTAAATTCATTGCTATGCCAAGTAGAGAGAATAAAGTCGCACTTTAACCCCGCTAACTGTCTGGACAAGGCGTCTTCATCTTCAACTGACCAGGAATTGAAGTAGTCCACATGACGTCCCGCATAGGGTGGATCGGCATAAACAAAATCGTCAGGGTTTACTGCCGATAAAGTTTCTCTGAAATCCGCAACTTCAAATTTCCAATCGTCTGCCGCGGCAATGACCTTTGCGATTCTTGCGACTTGATTTGTAATCTTTGTCACGTACGCCTTCGCGAAGCGTTCGGGCTTGTGACCATAAGGAGTATTAAATTTTCCTTTCCGGTTAAATCGGATGATCCCGTTGAAACAAGATCGGTTCAAAAGCAAGAAATCCCATGAGGTGGGGGATTCGTTAAACCGTGCTCGCACCTCATAGTAATAAGGTTCACCTTGCACGCGAAGCTTTTCTCCTTCGCTATTCAGAAATGACCGAACTGCACCCGGTGTAATATCACCTCTCTGTATTTCTTGATAGAGCCTGATGATATGTACATTAGTATCGGCCAGTATTGCTACTCGAGGTTGCACGTTCAAAGCCACCACACATGAACCGCAGAAAGGTTCTATCCAACGGGAATAGCTTCTGGTCCCGGCAATCTGCTTGATCGACGAGACCAACTTGGTCTTTATGCCTTGGCACTTGAGAGGCGGAACAAGAAGAGTATTGCTCATTCTGAATCTTCCCCCACCTCTGACGATTCCTCACCACTAGCATCGAGTATTTCATCTTCATGTTGGGTCAATATCTCAATTCCCCGCTTTTTATATTCAAGATAGGTCTTCAAATTGGTGTAGGGCCGCTCAATCTCAAGTGCCTTTGCCATATCTTTGGTGAGATAAAACGTCCAATAATCGTCATAGACAGCTTCTCCTAATGGGTGGAAGGGACCGCTACCATCGATCATGTCCTTGATTTTAGTGACTGATCCGATGTTTTTTGTGTTCCCGCTGCCTGGTCTGGCCGTTGCAATTCGGTACTTTGGTTGAGCAAAGAAATAGAAGTCTTTGATGACGGACGGAATCTTGGAAAGATCGTCCAGCGTAAATACCTGACGCTCATCAATCGCATCGAGGCATTGCGAATAGATTACCCCTAGAACAAAATGCCCACTGTATTTGTTGTAAGGGTAAAGCGTGTTTTTATTGGTGTCTCTCTTTCGGAAATAGCCTGTAAAGGCACCGAGCGTCATTCCGTTCACATCTGTATCACTCTTTCGATATGTGCTCTTAATATCGACAGCAAATAACGAATCAGTCTTCCTATCTTTAAAAGTCAAGTCCGGATAGAAATTTTGCTGAGGGGACAATTCGATATCGAGATCGTGCGCCTTGGCGAACTCAACAAACATCGGAAATAGCAGAAGTTCAAGGACTTTTGATACGAGCTTTGTATCGACAGAGATTGTATAGATGCGCCGATAAATATCGATAAACCCTTTTACAATCCATTCACCTTCATCAGTGGCCACAGCTTTAGCAAATGATTCAGCATGTGCCTGGAGATGGGAGTGAAACTCTGCGGGTGTCATGAATCTCCTCAATTCAACTCAAATACGTGGCTCAATACTACTATGATGCCCCATATCTAACTCCACCAAAGACCTAGGTGCTGGGGTGCCCCATATCTCGATTCTGAGATGTGGGCATTCGCGCCACGCACGGGCCCGATACGTAAAATCACCCCACGCCGCTCGGCCTAAAGCGACACCAGCAAGAAGGCGACGACCACCTTCATCACCTTCAGTTGCCACCACCGCAAAACCCCACCTCAACACTCCGGCCTCAAAAGACATCTTCCTCGACTCTCTCGAACGCACCCGCAGCCATTTAGCAATTCGAAGTCCCTGGCTACGCCAACCACCGCCCCACCCGACTGTGTAATCAGAAGGTACGATAAAATACCTCAAGTGGCGGAGGATACCCAATGGCATCGCAGATCGATATCACCAAAGACATCCAGCCCCTCACCACCTTTCGCAATAATTCCGTCAAAATGATGCAGCGCCTCAAGAAGACAAAACGCCCCATTATCCTGACCGTCAACGGCAAGGCTGAAGCCGTCGTTCAGGATGCCGCCGCGTACCAGCGTCTCCTTGATATCGCCGCTGAGGCGAATGAGGAAGAAGCAATCCGTCAGGGCCTCGAAGATATGCGCGAGGGCCGCACGCGCCCGATGAACGAAGTCTTGGAAGAGATGCGCCGCAAATATGACATACCGCGTCGATATCACGGCACGTGCCGCACACGACCTCGACAACATATATCGATACGTAGAGGCTGAGCAATCCAAACAGGCAGCAACTTGGTTTAATGGGCTCTACGAGGCTCTGCAATCCCTTACTTCATCGCCACGCCGCTCTCCACTCATCAAAGGAGGGTCGCAGCTTCGGCATCTTCTCTATGGGAACAAGCCTCATATCTATCGCATCATCTATTCCGTGGACGATAGCCGAAAGATCGTTACCATTCTCACGATTCGCCATGGCGCACGCAAAGCATTCAGCTAATCCCATGCAGCCCTACCGCAACTTAAGCGGCAACTCCGGTGTCGTCGCATTCCAGATTGGGCCTCATCACATCGACATCAGTTTCAGGATGGGCACCGCTACCGCTACACCTACTCAACACCCGGGCAGCAACAGGTCGAAACTATGAAGACTTTAGCCAGAAGCGGTCAGGGGCTGGCCACTTTTATCAATCAGCATGTAAGAGAGCGCTTCGCTGTGAAATTGCGCTAAATCCTACGAGTTTCGGTAAATTCCAGACAAACGGGATCGGGCTTATGTCCATAGTCGCCTTTCTACAAGGGCGCCCTTGTATAAGGGGATCTTTTATATCGATACAACAAAGTGTGCGCGCATCAATTTACCTCGCTTAAGTGCTGGCAGAATTAGATTTAGGTATCCTAAGGAGGAAGAACGATAGAAAATTCACCCTCTGAAAGAGAATCATGCCTCTATCTTTTTTTGCCCTTGCATTTGCTTTAATCGCACCTCCCGCACACCATCCGGCTCATAGAAATCCTCCGCCCTGCCATTCACTCACAGAATCACAGTTCCGGGAACCTCTCACTCTTACTGAGCCCTGCTACATCGTTACCGACTTCATCTCGATCTCCGCTCCGCTCACAATCAATCCCGGTACAACCATCCTCTTCGGAGGAGGCGCAGCACTCGTCCCCGAAAATGGCGGCTCCATCAATGCCACCGGTACGCCTGAGAAGCCAATCATTTTTCGCGGCAGGGAGCATGCACCTGGTTATTGGACGGGACTGCGCATCTCATCGAACAGCCCGAACAATAAGCTCAGCTACGTCACCATAGAAGATGCGGGCCAAAAAGGCGGGAGCGATGAAGGAGCTATTCAGGTTGGCGTCGGTGCGCGCCTCTCTATTGATCACACCAACGTTCGCAACTCGGCCAGCGCCGGAATCAATGTGCTCCAGCGCGGGACTCTGAGCCGCTTTGAAGCCAACCATTTCGAAAACGACAGCACTCCGCTCAGCATTAAAGCAGGCGACGCGGCAATGATCGATGCTGCAACAACCTTTACCAATAACCAGCACAACTACGTGCTCATTCACTCCAACGACTCCGAGATAAAAGACGACGCCACTTGGCATGCGCTTGCAGTTCCCTATCATCTTGAAGCCACTCCCTCGATCAAGGCTCATCTCACAATCGAGCCAGGCGCGCGTCTCGAATTCGCACAGGGCTATGGCATCAACGTAGACGACAATGGTTCGCTCTCAGCCAGTGGCAACCCTGCTCACCCCATCACCTTCACTGGAGCCGAAGAAGCGCCCGGCTTTTGGGACGGAATCTACTTCGCTTCCAATAGTCCACGCAATGTTCTCAGTAATGTCGTCATCAAATACGGCGGCCAGAAATCAGGTCTCGCAAACGGTGGAGTCGGCCTTGCCCCTCGTGCATCCGCTACCGTCCGCGCCTCAGAGATCGCCTTCAGCGCCACCGCAGCAATCTTCGTTGGCCAGAATGCAACCCTGAACGCCGACGCCGGCACAACCAATCGCTTCCATGACAATGCTCAAGGTATCGTGCAAGACCAATAGTTAATCAGTTCGCAATAATGTGAAAGGGCCTCACTCGTAGAGTGAGGCCCTTTCACATGCGCCGTTGAAATGCTCGTTTACTCCACTACAATCTCGTCGGTGTAAATCTCAGCAGGTTGTCCAGCGCGAATATGCCACTTCGGCATATGCAGAAGACTTTCCCCATGCACTTTTATGTAACGGGCTTTGACGTTCGCTCCGAGCGAAGCCCGGAATGACTGTACCGGGACATTGCTGATATTCGGATTCTCTTTGGGGTTCGGATTATTTGGATTGCCTATCTTTATCTCATTTCCGAACGTCTTTCCATCGGTTGAGATGGAGTACGAGACATATTTCGGCAGCACCAGCAAGTTCCAGTCAGGTTGTGCCTGAGCGTTGAGAAAATCCATATTGATGGACTTAATCTCTCGAACCTCTCCCATGTCCAGGATAAAGTCCATATGCTCGCCCTTATATCCCACCCAATTTACATCCGGCTCACTCCACGACTCCCAGGAGCCAAAGATGCCGTCAGTCAATCGCTGCGCTTCAACGTCGCCTCCTTTAGGCAGCGTGACAGATGTAATTTTTTTTCCAAATGACGCGGCATGTTGCGTCTCCGCTACCTTGGCAAAGACTCTGTTATATGAGGCTTGATAGTCATCCGGGGTAGTTGTTCTTTCTCTTACCTTCGTAACTCCATCTTCCTTGCATCCGCTCACAAATTGAGCGACCAGCGCTTTCATCTCTTCTCGTACGATGACCTTGCCGTCTGGTGTATGCGCAAACATACTCCGAGGCGTATCTACCTCGTTCCGCCCAATCTGGATAGTTGCATAAATAATTGGCAGGCGCGCTATCTTTACCCGGGCAAGCAACTTCGGATTGTTCGCCACTACATTTTCCGCCTGATCAAACAGTCCGTTGTATACCTGCATCATGTCCGATGACAGGTAAGCGTCTTTCGCATCTTCAGGGCTACCGAATATGTTCAATTGAAATCGGCTGCTAAACAGCACTCCGCGCATTCTGTCGATGTATTTACGAATGTAAGGACCGGCCTCTTCGTAATAGCCGTTCAGATAATCGTTCATAATGGCGCTATCATCGGCGTTCGGGTCCCACATCAGTTTGCAGATGAGATAAGCCCTCAGTCCAGCCATCTCTCCGCCGGCCTGACCATTTGCCTGCATGAAGAGCGAATTGACACGATGATCTGTATAGAACTTGATGTTGGGCTTTATGGTATGCAGATTAGGAAATGGACTAACTAGATTCGAGAACTGGATGTTGTAATCCCAGATAAGAATATTGCCCGACAACTTCCCCCAAGTAATCAGATCACGAGAAAATGCTGGATCAGTCTGGAATACGGGAAGCTGGCGCTTGCTCTCAATATTGCAGAGCATGATGTTGACATTGCGTTCGGCCTGTATATTTTGCGGCGGCGTTCTTGAATACCAGTAAGCCAAAGTAGAAATAACTTTGTCAGGAAAAACCTTGGCTACGTTATTTACGAAGTACAGAATCGACCCGCTCGGCACTCCTCCATACTTCGCATTGAGCTGCGTGCACGGTCCGCAGCGGCAATACTGATCATTGTCATTCTGGCTCACCGACCAATAGGTAGCGTCCGGCTTTGCTGCCATCTTTTCTTTTAAATTGGCAACCAGAACCGTGAGTACCTCTTGATTCGAGAGGCATAGCTGTGTCCCCGGTAGTCGCTCACCATTAATCAGCGAAAAATATTCAGGATGCGTTTTGCCATACTTGTCCGGAGAAACCAGTTCATTGAACGTGTGGACAAACAGTCCCCACTCATCTCGTGAAGAGAGCCTGTGCCAGCGCGTATATTCTGCATCGCGAGTATCCCGATAGGATGTCGTGCGATATTGCACAGCGGGAACAACAACCAGAGGCTGCTTTGGGATCTGTATGGAATTCGTATGAGGAATCTCAATATCTGAAGAGGTATACATCCGGCAGCCCCAAAGCTCCAGCAAGCCATAGACGCCGTAGAGTGCTCCCTCACCCGTGCCCCCTGCAATAATCAGGTCCTGCCCCGCAGGGTAATAGGCAAATCCATCCTTCTTTAACTCTTCAAAGTTGATCTTTCGCTTCTTCGCATAGCGTGTCTGGCCAATGAAAAAGGCGGGCCCGCTCTTGTAGTCCCCTTCCTTCTTCACAACCAGATTCTTGTGCGACATCTCAGCCAGATAATGTTGTAACTTGTCGGCTGCCTGCTGCTCCGTTGCGCTGGCCTGGGCAGATACAACAATCTGATACTGTGTCAGCTTTTCTATACTCAGCGGCTCGCTCTTATCAGATTTCTTGATTGAAGCCAGTAAAGAATGTGGCAGAAAAGTGAAGCCCGCAGCCAGCATGCCTGAACGTTTAATAAAATCGAGCCGGGTTATCTTGTGTGATTTCATAGGAATTTTTTATGGAAATGATCGTAGCAGACAAAGCACAGCTTCTTCATTCAGTGATGAAGGCAGCAACCATTCAAGCAGAGCTTGAACAGCACTTTCATGATAGGGATGAAATTTAAGCAGGAAGGAGAAATGGCGGTGAGGGAGGGATTCGAACCCCCGATAGCCTTGCGACTATGTCTGATTTCGAGTCAGGTGCATTCAACCGGGCTCTGCCACCTCACCGCTTATCTCAATTTTATATCAATTCAAGAGCTTAAGTTAGAGCTTTGCTCTCGGTTACGCCTGTCGCGCCAGCACCAGCGTAATATCATCCGGCTGCTCCTCCGCCCCAATCCACGCGTCCAGCGCCTGCATTACCTGCGAAGAGATCACCGGCAGCGGATAGTCCCGATAACGCCTTACCACTTCCATCAACCGCGCTTCGCCGAACTCACCAAAATCGTTCTCCGGCTCCGTCACACCGTCTGAGTAAGCCACCAGAATGTCGCCAGGCTGCATTTGAAGGCTGTCCTCGACATAATGCATTCCATCCATCAGCCCGACAACAGTGCCGCCCTGATCGAGCCTTCGTACCCCTCCATCGCGCCCCAGCACCAGTGGCGGCAACTGCCCCGCGTTTGAGTACGTGAGCTTTGCTGAGGCCGCCTCATAGTGCGCCAAGAAGAGAGTTGCATACTTCTCGGGCTGCGTGCTCCGAAACAGATGCCGGTTCAGCAACGACAAAATCCGTCCGGGCGACTGAAACAGTTCATCGCAATCGCCATGCTCGTTGCGGTTCGCCAACAACCCCTGCAATGCCGACTCGCTATAAACCAGCTCTTCACTTGCAAACCGGTAAGCGCGCACCGCTGAATGCAATGTCGCCATCAGCAGGGCCGCAGAGATTCCTTTACCACTAATGTCACCGATAGCGATCCCTACTCCTGTCTCGCGTCGCGCCGGCACTCCTTCATTTGCCTCTTCGTGAAAGATCAGAAAGTCATAGTAATCGCCGCTGACAGATCGGGCCGGCCGGCAGATACCATGCAGTTCAAATTTCTCCAGACTCGATATATGCTGCGGAAACAGGTTTGCCTGCACTTCCTGCGCAATCGAAATCTCGTTCTGCAGCCGCTCCTTTTCTTTCTGTTCCTCCAATAATCGTTGCAATGAACCGGTCATCTTATTGAATGAGCGGCTCAACTCCGCAAGCTGATCATCACGCGTTACTCCAATGCGATGGCTTAGCACACCGCGGTCGATCTCGCGGGTTGCTTCATACAGGTCTGCGACCGACGCAGTAATCGTACGGCTCAGCCGAATCGCCATAAACAATGCCAGCAACTCGATCAAACCGAAGACCACGCACAGCACAATCAGGCCTTCGCGAATTCCTCGGGAGACAACACCCCCAATCGATGCTCCAAAGAGTTGCTGGTAGAGGAGCGATGGACGCGAATCCACTTCCATCAGAACGCTGTCGCTGTTACCAGAGTCCCAATCTGTAATTGCCGTTGTCGAAGGAAACCGCACCCGAATATCGGCAAAATTTACTGCCTTCGGGTCCAATCCCCCTACAATTTCCTTTCCAATCTTCTCGTTTGTAGAACGCGATACCGGCCGCGTCACGCTTCGCTCTTCCGTCAGGCTGCCGACTTTTGCCGGAAACAGCATCGCCTGTCCCAGCCCATCAGCAACCGAATTCATCAGATCCTGGTCTACAGCCATGCTGCTGATGAGGCTGAGCAATCGACCGTCTGCCAATCGCTTCTGATGCTCAGCGACCAGATATAAACTGCCTCCATCGAGCACCAGGCCGTGGAATGTTCCATTCTTCAATTGCGCGGCCCATGGTGGCAATCCCATCGGAATCTTCCCCAGGGAAGGCTCCAAGGCCATCGGCGCACCATCGATAAACGCCCTCAACACAGGACGGAGCTTCATATGGGCCGCATCAGCAGACGCGGCGGCATCGCGCTCTTCCGTTTCCTCGGCCGAAGATTGACCGTCCAGCGCTCGAGCAATCAGCTCCGTCCTGTGCCCGTTCGCCATGCTCATCGTGCTTAGAATGCTTTGCAGTCTCGAATCCGCCAGATGAATCGCAAACTGTCCTGCGGCAATATAGGCCGAGATCAGCACTAGTGTCACAAACAGCACCGCTGGCGCCAGTCCAATCAGCAGATATGTCAGCACCAGCTTGCTCCGCAGACTCCACAGCATTCGCCGCCGCACTATCTGAATAGCCAATGCCACCGCAACCACAGCCAGTGCTATTCCGGCAAAGATCTCCAGAACGCCAAAAAAACTTCCGAGTCCACCCGGCAGCATGTGCAGCACCAGCAAGGCGCAAAACCAAAGCGCCAGCCAGATCGTCGCACCGGCCAGTCCGGTCGGTATCCGCTTCACCCATCCCAGCATCGGCGATTTCATTACGTTCCACATCGCACTATTTTGTCTCCGGCTGCGCTGCTTCGGACTCTCTCGCTACTCGCAATGCATACCGCGTGGCTGAAAAATGCGCTCCGGCCAACAGCAGCAGGCCAGAAAGAAACGCCCACATCATCAATCCCACTGAAATATAAAATGGCCCATACACCGCCTGAAAATCCAGCCACGGCAGTGCCATCATATATAAATGTTTGGCGCCCTCCCAGAGCACTCCAGTCACAATCGCCGTCGGCAATACGCTGAGTGCAGGAACCTTGCGGTTGGGGAGCATCCAGTAGATGAGGAAGAACAGCAGAATACTGGCAATCCCCGCGCAGATATGCATAAAGCCCACGGTAAAAAACCGGAACGCCACGTTTTGCGTATGCCCGAAAAATACCCAGTTCAGAATATTTTTCTGTGACGCCGTCAGCACAACTGAAAGCATCGCCAGCACACCCACAGCAAAGGCCAGCCCAGCCGATACCAGTTGATTACGCAGATAGCTCCGGTTCTGCTTCACGCCCCATACATTGTTCAGCGCAACCTCCAGCGGCAGAAAAACTCCGGTGGAGGTAATCAGCAGCATTACCAGCGAAAAAACCTCCACACCTTTATGCGGATG
>DASRSR010000093.1:0-26959 GCA_035656355.1 Edaphobacter sp. | reverse complement strand
AGCTTCACAGGCGGCTTTGTCGAATGGCTGTAAATCAAGCTGCGCGGAACTCATTGTGCTCAAACCCGACCCTGCTTTTGAGTGAAATCGTTTAGCCTCAAAGAGTGGTGTTTCCATCAATCTTCAAAGGCCGCGAACCGAAGAGGCGAGTAAACCGGTTGCTCTCGCCTGCTCTGCATCTCAGGCCAACGCTGAGCACCATTTACCTCTTGATAACTATCACCTTCATTGCTGCAAGTCATCCACAGCTTGATGCGCAACAGGTGACAAATGAGGCACCACCTGCCGCTTCGCTTCCGGAATCACCCGGCACGACCCGCTACCCGGAAGCTATCGTGCTTCCCGAGCCGGAAAATACCACCACCGTAGTGATGGAGTCCGATACGCAATCGAAGACCGGCACCCGCTATGTGCTCGACGGCCACGTCGTCATCACCTATGGCAATCGCACTGTTGAAGCCGATCACATCGAATACGACAGCGCCACTGGCGAACTCGAAGCCACCGGCCACTTGAAAGCCACAGGCGGAGCCAATGATGAAAGCATCTCTGCCAGTCACGGCAGTATCAATCTGCAAAAGCAGACAGGACGCTTCTACGATGTCTCCGGCTCAGTCGGCCTGAAGAACCTGGGCCGCCGTGTGGTCTACGCCAATGGCCGTCCCTTTCTCTTTACCGGTCGCGTTGTTGTAAAAAAAGGCCCGCGCGAGTACGAGGTTTATGGCGGAACCGTAACCTCCTGCCAACTCGAACATCCCGACTGGCAGTTATACGCCGGACGCTTCCTGGTTAACGGAGACAAGGCCAGCGCACACAACAGCATCTTTCATCTCTTCAATGTTCCGCTGCTTTACATGCCTTACGTCACCCATCCGGTCAACACCGAAGGCCGCCAGAGCGGATTCATGATTCCTGTCATCGGGGCCTCCACTACCAAAGGCCTCATTCTTGGTGAGCAGATTTTTTTCGCGCTCAACCGCAGTACCGACCTCACCGTGGGTGCGGAGTACTTCTCGCAGCGCGGCTGGGCGCAGTCGGCGACCTTCCACTATCGCGGCCTGGATAATGACTTCATCACCGCCCATTACAACGGTCTTCTCGACCGCGGTTATGTCACCGGCGGTCGCTTCGTCAATCAGGGCGGTCAGGACGTCACCTTCTCCGGACGCCACGACTTCTCTGATCAGACGCGCATCGTCGGCGACGTCGAGTACCTCAGCTCTTATCCATACCGGGAAGCCTTCACCGAAAACTTCAATCAGGCCGTCTCCACCGACATCCTCTCCATCGCCTACGGCGTATACGAGTCCAACGGATACGCCGCCGATGTGCGTGCCGACCGCTACCAGGGACTGAAGCGCGTCGCTGTACCAGCGACCCCGACGACTCCCGCCATTCCCGCCCAGGAAGTCCGCATCTTTCACGCTCCGACGCTCGAGCTCGACACAACCAACCACATGCTGGGCCGTAGTAATCTGCTCTGGAACGTCGAAACCTCTGCTGCCGGCCTGAAGCGTGTGCAGCCGGACTTTGCCAGCGGCGGCATCACCGAGCGCTTCGATTTGCATCCAGAGGTTGCCTATCCTCTGCATCTTGGCCAGTGGAGTCTATTGCCTTCGCTCGCCGTGCGCCAGACAGTCTACAGCCGCAGCCTGAAGTCTCCGAAGTCCATGGCCATCCGCGAGCCTTCGGTTGAAAATCGCAGCCCTTTAAGCCGCAGCGACGTCGAGATGCAGGTAGATCTGCGCCCTCCCGCAATCGAGCGCGACTTCAACTCTCGATTTACTGAAAAGTTCTTTGGCCACGATCTCCGCCACACCATCGAACCCGAAGTGAAATACCGCTATGTCGCAGGCGTAGATGAGTTCCTCAACGTGCTGCGCTTCGATGGCGTGGACATCGTGAGTAATACAAATGAGGTTCAGTACGGCGTCACTCAGCGTCTTTTCATCCGGCCTTCCGCCAAAACCAAAGCCGCCTGCAAAACGGGGAATCCAAACCAGAACAGCGAGCAGGACAGCGACAGCACCAATAACCCATGTAGCGATCGCGAATGGATTAGCTGGCGTCTGACGCAGAAGTACTTCCTCGATCCGCACTTTGGCGGCGCTGTCGTCAAGGGGCGGCGCAACATCTTCGACACCACACTCAATCTCTCCGGAGTCGCCTTTCTCACCGAGCCACGCGAGATCTCCCCGCTCATCTCGCGGCTGCGTTTGCGCACCTCTTCCAAGCTCGACCTCGAATGGGACTTCGACCTCGATACCGGCGCCAAGAAATTTACATCGAACAATGTGCTGGTGAATTTGCACGAAGGCAATGCATTCGCCGGACTGAGCTACGCGCGGCTTAATGCTCCGGGCCGCTCGTACACACAGGGCAACGCCTCGGCAGTCTCGAATTTCAATCAATTGCGGCTGCTGATTGGCTATGGCGCACCCACCAAGCCGGGATTTGGCATTGCCGCCAACATGGGTCTCGATCTGCACCAAAGCTCGAAGATTCAGGGCGGCTTGTTGCAGTACGGCGCATTGCAAACGTCCTATAACTGGGACTGCTGCGGATTCAGCGTTGAGTACCGCAAATACGAGCTGGGTTCAGTACGCAACGAAAGCGCCTACCGATTCAACTTCACCCTGGCTAACATCGGGGCCGCCGGGAACCTGCGCCGCGCCGAACGGCTCTTCTGAACGACGACCGATCGTGCGATCTGAATTTCTCAAAAGGGGAACTTCCCTTTCGCCGTATACGTAAGTCTTATCCAGGTGCGGATTACCCATCCGACCGAAACTTCCCTTCTGGGTCCGCATCTAATAAGACAGCGGAGTAGAAGGCCCGCAAGAGGATATGACAATGACCACCGTCCAGAAATCGCAGATTGAACAGTTCCCGGCAGCCGAACTCAACGGCCTGCGTGAAGAGCTGCGCAGATCGAGCGTCGATTCCTGGCAGTCGGCAGACCTCATCAGCCGCTTTCTCGCCGGACGAGGGTACGGTGTCTCCACGGATGCCGCCCGTATGGCTGCTCAGCGCATCGAGTCGGTCGGTTCTTCCCTGCAAACCATTCAGGAAGAACTGGAGAAACTCGCGCTCGTAATGTAGACGGCAGGATTAGCCGTCATCAAGCTGAACACAGCAGCTTATTCCTGAGTAGCTTCTGAACTTTGTCCGACGTCATCTCGACCGGAGCGCAGCGCAGTGGAGAGATCCCTGTATTTGCATGTCAGAGCGCAGGCTCAGGTCTTAAGCCTCGGAAATGCGGTAATCCTCAACTTTGCTGCGGCGTAGGGGATTAGCGCGATCTCCTCTTCGGCTTCGTTGCTGCTCACAGGACTCTGTGGCACCGGATCAGCAGCACCATCGACTGCGCGCCACTTTATTGTCTTTCGCGCCTTCGCTTTCAGCTTCACCGGTGCACCCTTCCGACTGAAGGGCGATGTGCCCACAGGCGATTCCCCGACGGGCAGCTTTGCCGCATCAGCCTCATCTATCGCCAAAGCATAGTTCCAAGATGTTGATGGAAAGACTTGCCAATCCGCCGTCATTCCACGGTTCCGCAGCTTCACCCAGCTCTCACCAATCGGATAGGAA
The DNA here is from genome assembly GCA_035656355.1 of Edaphobacter sp. Taxonomy (GTDB): domain Bacteria; phylum Acidobacteriota; class Terriglobia; order Terriglobales; family Acidobacteriaceae; genus Edaphobacter. The sequence goes on along the minus strand of DASRSR010000093.1, from coordinate 23,368 downwards.
AAGACCAACGGACCACGCTCAATCGAGGCTGACTCCTGAAACCCCGTCAGCACTCTGGGGGCGAGAGGAAAGCTCAGCTCCACAATATCTCCAGCCTTCCATGTACGCTCTACCCGCACAAATGTGCCTACGGCGGGAGCAGACTGCGCCTTCCCATTGACGTGCAGCGTCGCACCATTCGCCCATCCTGGAATGCGCAACCGCAGCGGAAAGCTTACCGGCGTCTCCGGATTCAGCCGTATGCGCACCATGCCTCGGAACGGATATTCGGTCTCTTCCACTACATGAACCGGCTTGCCACGCACCACCGTGCGCACCTCGCAGGGCGAATACGCAACAGCAACCAGCCCGTCGTCTGCCGAGGCCATCCATAAACTCGCAGTAAACTTCGGCCAGCCCTGATGGAAATTCGCTGTGCAGCAGCCGAAGTTCGGCTCAAGACCATAGAGGTTCGACTCCGGCCCGTCGGTCGTCCATGGACGATGGTGCAAACTGCACTCCACCTGATTGGGCTCCTGGTTATACTGGTGCGCCCACATATCATCTGTGAAAGCGCCGGGCAGCGCATTGAAGGCGATTCGCTCCAGCCGGTCGCCCAAAGCAGGGTCGCCCAGAATCGCCATCGACTGCTCCAGCGAGAACATCGTCTCCACCACGGTGCAGAGTTCCGAACCCTGCGATGGATTGCGTCCTGCGAAGTGTTCGTCGCAGGAGAACATGCCATTCGGCAATCCGTGATACTTATCGAGCGCGGTAAGCATTTGGTAGATGCCCTGTCGATCGCTTGCCTCTCCTGTAAGCAGATACGTCACCGGAGTAGCTTTAATCGCCTGGCCGTTATTCACCCCATGAGTCGAAAGCGCAAGGTCCTTCAACCCGCCATCTTCATTCAGCTTGATGAACTCCGGCGTAATCCGCTGCGTGAACTTGAAGTCTGCAAACTCCGCCTTCCAGTCGTGCCCCTGTTGGGGCAACAGCTGTGCCAGATTGATTAATTCAGAGTTTCCGGTACGGTTATAAAGCCAGATAACGGTAAGTGCATTGTCCTGCCAGCGAAATTTGCCCCAGTCGCGCAGGGGCCGTCCGGGCAGCTCCTTCAACTGATAGGCAAAGTAGCGCGACATCACCGGAATTACTCTCGGATCGGCGGTCACTTCCTCATACTGCGCCAGCGCCTTGAGCATCACCATGCGTGGCCACCAGTCGTTATTGCTGTGCGGTCCGATCATTCCATTCGCTGCCTGGTTCGTCAGCGTCCAGTCGATAAATTTCTGTGCCTTCGCTTTGAGCCTGGCGTCATCCAGCAGATACGCCAGCGGAATCAGGCCATCGAGGTAATACGGTCCGCGCTCCCACGACTCTCCCGTTCCGCCCAGCCATCCGCTGTTACTGCCAACATCGGCCCAGGTCTCGTCCAAATGTCCGCTCAACCCGTTCGCCTGAATCTGCAACTGATTCTTCAGCCACCCGGTTGGTCGCACCGTACCTAGAGGTAGCAGAGAAAAGGCACTTGGGGCCAACGGAGCGCGGTTCTTGATCGCAGCTTGCGGCTGGCCTGTCGTTCGGTTGCTCTGGTCTGAAGTCCGCTTTGCTCCCTCGGCCAGGGCAAGCGCTCCTCGACTGCCGATCGCTATGGAGGCCAGCGCAGCGCCGCCAGCCTGCTTGAGAAAACGCCGCCGGCTACCCAGCACCGAGGAACCCTCTTTCATCTCAGACCTCCAAACTTCGCAACGCGAAACACGTAAAAATCCGCTGCGTAATTAAAGTACACGCAAATTTCTGCGCACACCGGCTCGGTTTCCTGCAAGGCCATGCATTGATTTATCGTCGAATTATGCCTTCTCTCTGGAATCCTCCCAACTGGACACAGCGTCTTGCCGAACTTCAGGCCCCTACGGGAGACATCAAAGAAGCCCCTTTGCGACGCGATGTTCGCTCGCTGGGCGCTTTACTTGGCGGTGTGCTCCGCGAGCAGTGCGGCGACCCGCTCTATGATCTGGTCGAGACGCTACGCCGCACCGCTATTGCCCGCCGCGACGCCGATGGCAAAAACGACACAGCCGAAGCAGCCGCGCATCTGCAGCAGGCGCTTGGACGCGTTGACCAACTCGACCTGCGCTCCGCCTACCAGCTCGCGCGCGCCTTTGGCTTTTATTTTGAGCTTATTAATCTCGCAGAAACCAACCACCGCAAACGCCGCCGACTCGCCATTCAGCTTGATCAGAATGCAGCCCCGCAGCGCGGCGACCTGCGCGGTACCCTGCGCCGCCTTCGCGAAGCCGGTTATGACGCCGCCCAGGCACGCGATCTTCTGAGCCAGATCTGCGTCACTCCGGTCTTTACCGCACATCCTACCGAGGTCGCACGCCGCTCCGTCATGTTCAAGCGCCGCCGCATCTCCGACCTTTTAGAGCAACTGGACCGTATCCCTGTTCCTGCTCCCCATCTGGAATCACTTGAGCGCAACCTCATCGCAGAGATCACAGCCCTCTGGCAGACAGACGACGTCCGCAGCGCGCGTCCTACCGTTCGAGACGAGATTCGCATGGCGCTCGATTATTACGAGACCAGCCTCTTCGACACGCTGCCCGTGCTCTACTCCGAGATCGCTGCCGCTCTGGCAGATGAATATCCCGAATCAGCTTCCGATACTCACCCCAGTGCCATCTCTACTCTTCCTCAGGTCGTCAGCTTCGGCTCATGGATCGGCGGCGACCGTGACGGGAATCCCTTCGTTGTTGCCGATGTCACGCGTGATGCTCTTGCCATGGCACATAACCTGCTTCTGAATCACTACCGTCGCCGTCTCCAGAACGTCTTTGAGCAGCTCGGCAGCTCCATCCAGCAGGTTCCCGTCTCTGCCGAGGTCACTGCTCTGCTTGAACGCTACCTCGGCCAGCTTCGCGCTGTCGGCCAGACTACGCTTGAAGAGCGCTTCCACTTCGAACATCTCCGCCTGCTCATCGCCTGCATGATGATGCGCCTTGGCGCGACGCCGCAGTCCGGTCTTCCTCTGCCCGCAAATCCCGCGCTCAAACCCTACTCGCGCGCTGCCGAGCTGCTCTCCGACCTTACCGTTCTGCGCAACAGCCTCGCGGAAAATCATGGCCATCGCCTCGCCGAGATGCTCATCGACCCAGTGCTGATCGAGGTCCGCACCTATGGCCTTCATCTCCAGACGCTGGACATACGGCAGCACGCCCGCCTTCATACCGCCGCCATCGCAGAACTCACTGCCGTCAGCGGCGCGGGGCTATCTGCAGCACTTTCACCGCAAACCATGGAAGTCCTCAATACCTTCCGCGCCGTCGCCGAGCTCAAGCGTACCTTCGCTCCAGAAGCAATCCGTCAGTACATCATTAGCGGGGCCACCAACGTGGAAGACATGCTGAACGTCATCCGCCTCGCCCGCCTTGGTGGCGTACAAGTCGAATCCGACGCGGCCACCGGAGACCCCGGCCTGCAACCTGTCCCGCTGTTCGAGTACATCGAAGACCTTCAGAGGGCGCCCGCTGTTATGCGCGAGCTCTGGACCAGCGAAGTCTACAAGCCTCTGCTCGAAAGCTGGAACTACCATCAGGAAGTCATGCTTGGCTACTCCGACTCCAACAAAGATGGCGGCATGATCGCCAGTACATGGGAGATCTACAAAGCCCATCGCGCGCTCCATGAAGTAGCTCGCGAATGCGGCATCCATCTGCGTCTCTTCCACGGCCGCGGTGGCACCGTCGGTCGAGGCGGCGGCCCCACCCATCGCGCCATCTTCGCCCAGCCCATCGACAGCTTTACCGGCGAGCTTCGCCTTACCGAGCAAGGCGAGGTGCTCAACTGGAAGTACTCCGATGTCGTGCTTGCTGAACGCAATCTCGAGCTGATGATTGCCGCCTCACTCGACGCCGTCGCTCGTCCTGACGCCAGAATTCAGCACAACCAGCAGTCCTCAACGAACTATCAGCCACATCTCACTGGCGAAATCCTTCCTGCATGGGAGGAGGCCATGGACAAGCTTTCGGCCACATCCTACGCCTTCTACCGCAAGCACATCATCGACAATCCCGACACCTTCACCTACTTCGAGCAGTCCACACCAGTCGCCGAACTGGAGCACGCCCGCCTCGGCTCGCGCCCTTCCAAGCGCAGCAAAAAGAAGTCCATGGACGACCTCCGCGCTATTCCCTGGGTCTTTGGCTGGATGCAGTCGCGCCAGCTCGTCCCTGCTTTCTTCGGTGTCGGCCACGCGCTCGACCGTTTCGTGCAGGAGACACCCAATGGTCTCGCCCTGCTTCAGACCATGACGCGCGACTTCCCGCTCTTTCTCGACATCATCCGCAACGTCGAGATGGCACTGGCCAAAGCCGACTTCAGCATCGCGCGTCTCTATGCTTCGCTTGTAGAAGACGAAGCTCTGCGCAACCGTGTCTTCAACACGCTCGAAGCTGAATTCAACCTCACTTTGCGCATGGTCCTCGCTATCACCCAGCAGAAGACGCTACTTGAAAATAACCCCGTTCTCGAACGCTCTATCCGTCTGCGCAATCCCTACGTCGATCCTATGTCGCTCATTCAGGTCGAGCTTATTCGCCGCAAGCGCAACGCAACCGCCGCTGGGGAGCCTGACTCACCCGAGCTGAACCGTGCCATCTCTGCCACCATTAACGGCATCAGCGCCGGTCTGCGCAACACAGGTTGATCCGACCTAATCTCGCGTTATCTCGACCGAAGGACGGACGGGAAATGCCTGTGTATTCCTCTTTTCGACCACGGATTAGTACGGAGGAACGCGGATTTAAGCGCGCAATCTATTTTGATCCGTGTGATCCATGTGGATCCTCGGTCGCTATTTTTTGTTGCCTCGCTCGGCCTGCTGCTTCGCAAGCTCCGTCCGGAATGCCTGTTCGCTCTCTGCGAGGAATTCCTTGTATCCCTGCGGATCGACGAAGGCTTTTACCCCTTCTGTCTTCATCAGCGCATACTTGGCCTTCATGTTGAAGTAGCCGCCATGTGCGCCAAGAAAAATATCGCAGGGAAGTGACTTCAGCACACGAAATGTCTTCTCGTAGTCCTGCGCAATCTGTGGATATGCTTTGTTATTCACCAGCTTATAGTCGTTGTTCACATATGGACTGCCCACAATTACTACGTTGTAAGTTTTTCCACTGTCCGTTACCTTCATCGTCCATGTCGTGCAACCTTTGGTATGTCCCGGCGTAAGGTGAGCCACAAGCACCGTTCCCCCCAGCTTTACCTGGTCCCCGTCATGCAGCACGCGATCGACTTTAGCCGGTGGATAGTACGTTGACGCTTCATTGCCATATGCAAAATCCTTTTTGCCACCCGACTCCACCACAGGAACATCGGCGTCCATCACCATGTACTTTGCGCCCGTCATCTTGATGATCTTTGCGCTCCCCGCATCGTGGTCCCAGTGTGCGTGGCTAATTAGCAGAATCTTTGTATCGCTGAACTTAAACCCAAGCTGCTCCACGCTCTTCTTAATCAACGCAGGCGAACTTTCCAGACTGCTGTTGATCAGGATATTCCCCTCTGGAGTCACCACCAGATACGACGCCAGGTCTTCGCTACCGACGTAGTACAGATTGCCCGCAATCCGGTATGGCGGAAATGGTCGCGTCCATGTCGATCTGTCGATAGCATTGGCCCTGCTAGCCGCCATCAGTATGGCTATTGTTGCCAACGCAAAAACATACCCTAAAAATCTCTGCCTCAGTCCACGCATCCGTTTTGCTCCTATCTTCCGCATCGTCGTTCTCACACCTTACTCACCGCATCTGTAGACAAAACATAACGAAATGGGTTCCTCATCCTGTATCCTGCAAACTCAACTCGGAAGGAGCCACTCATGAAATTTATCTCCCGCACACTCGCAGCTTTTCTCCTCATCCTGCCCGCCCTTGTCTGCGTCGGGCAAGCCAGCCAGAACCCGCAGGGCACCTCCGATAAACAGGCCAAAGCCGAAGAGATTATCCAGCTTACGCACACCGATCAGTTGATGCAGCGCGTTATGGCCCAGATGAATGAACGCATGAAAAATCAGGCAGCACAGCAGGCAGCCCGCATGAACCTGAATGCTGAACAGAAAGCCGCTTTTGACGATTACGAAGCCAAACTCAATCAGCTCCTCACCAGCGCCGTAAACTGGGAAAAGATGAAACCCATCATGGTGCGGGTCTACGCCGAAACCTACACTGTCGATGAACTTGACGGCATCCTGAAGTTCTATCGCTCTCCTGCCGGCCAGTCCATGGTCGCCAAATCACCTGAGCTGATGTCGAAGACCATGACCCTGATGATGCAGCAGATGTCCACGCTCCAGCCGCAAATCGAACAACTTACAAAGGATCTTCAGTCCAAGATACAGAAGGCGGCACCTACTGCACCGGCAAAATAACATGCGGCTACTTCAAGGCAGCCGCAGCATTTAGAGCGTCCAATGCTGCGCTCTGGCGGGAAGCATCAGGCATATCGAACGGCCCTGCCCAGTAGAATCCAAAATGGTTTGCCGCATCACGATCTTTATCCCAAAGCGCGCGTGCATTGGCTTTGGCAAAACTCTGATAATGGGGATCAGGATAGGCATTGTTGAGCAGCATTAGATTGCGGCTCAAAATGCCCTTGAACTGGGGCACATCGCCACCGGTGTGAGCATTGCCCGATTCATGCAGAACACCCTGTGCATCGGTCAGGTGTTGAATAGCCGCAAGCGCAATGGCATGGGCGGTTTTGATAAGGCTTGGATTAGGTGCAGCTCGATTCAGTTCGACCAAACCGCCAAGAATAACGCCCTGATTGTAGGTCCAGGTATTGGCCCCATTGTTTTTGCAATGGGCTGGATCGTGGTAGTCCAGGCCATCATTAATGAGATGCTCGGAGTTGATCATCCCGGAGTCGCGGAACCATGACCATTCTCTCTGCGCCCAACCCAGTGCCTCGGTGCGCTCTGTCTGAGTCGCGGCACGGTTGGCCAGCGACGCAGCCACTGCAAGAAATAGCTCGTTTTCAATAGCGTTCTTGCCTTTCACCTTTTTGTTCCACCAGACGCCGCCATTGCAGGAACTTGCGTCCCAACCTTTTTGCATATCACGGAAGATGGAGGTTGCGGCAGCAAGGTACTCCGGCTTTTTGGTTAGATCGTAGACATCGATCCAGGCCAGTGCCCACCAACCCTCGTCGTCATAATAGTCGTTGATAAAACCTCGAAAGCCATTATGAGATGCCTGCGCGGCGTGCAGTGTATTGGCGAAAACAGGCAGATACTCGGTGCTGTGACTGACGCGGCTATAGTTGGCGAGCGCAGTGATGGCATTGGCAGAGTTCCACCAGCCTGTCGTCCAGTAGAGTCCATCCTGCGGGACATACCACTGCTGCAGCGCGGCAACTGCCGCCTTCGCATGAGTGAGGTCAGTTGACTGACTTTTATTCGCCTGCGAGAGAGCGGAGAAAGGGGCACAGGCGAGCGTAAGCAAGATAAAAAAGCGAGCAGCGATGGGGAGTCTTTTCATATGCAAGGAACCTGATGGAATGATGCGCAGTCCAGTCTAATTTGTCCGAACAATATAAGGCAGCGCGCCGGGGTCAGAGGGACGAATGCTGTCGGCGACCTCGATAGCGTTGGAATGGTTGGGCTGACGCGGGGTAACACGGACCCAGTAGCCGGTAGGGCCGGAAAATTCGATGACACTCGCCGTAGTGTAACGGCGGCTCAGGTGGTCTTTGAGCTTGAGCGCATCTTTCTGGCGAGAGAATGCTCCCACCTGAACACACCAACGGCCTGGAGGCGGAGCCTCGTCAGAGGCATAGGCTTCAACGCGGACGCGCGCGACACCGGGCCGATAGACGCCAACAGCTTTGGCGGCGGCAAGCGAAAGATCGATGATGCGGCCACGAACGAATGGGCCACGATCCGTAATCCGAACAAAGGCAGATTGATGTGTGGCCAGGTTGGTAACGCGCACCAGAGTGCCAAGCGGCAAAGTTAGGTGCGCTGCAGTCATTGCATTCTGGTCGTAGACGGAACCATCAGCGGCCTTGCGGCCGTGATAAGGAGGACCATACCAGCTTGCCAGTCCTGTCTCGCTGGAGATAGGCCGCCCATGTGCCTCCGGCGGAAGATTGCGAGATGAAGGGGCAGCCTCAAGGCCTGAGCTCTGCTCTGGAGTCTGGCGAGAGATCGGCGGTGGAGGCGGCTGCTGCGCGACACGCGGGGTTTTGTGGTGGCAACCGCTCGCCAGCAAAGCGAGCAGAGAAACCCCTGCCCCAAGCGCAATGCGCGATTTAGCACGCAATGAAATCAAGATTTCGGCCCACCTGGTGGCGGTGGTGGTGGCGGAGTTCTGCCGGCACGTTCATCCATCTTGCGGGCAAGCCTGTTCAACTCCGCAGCGGCAGAGCGCAGCGCATCGGAACCGTTGCGGCGAACGTCGGGTACCACCTCATCGTTGATATATGCGATAAAGCGATGGAGATCTTCTTCGATGCGAGAACCTGCATCCTGAAGGCGCTGTTCCCATGGACGCTTTGGCGTGGGAGTCTCATATGGGTTGTCGACAGGCATGCGCGTACCTCCTTCTTGATTATGGAGATGTGGAAAAAACATGGTCAACAAGGAATGAAGCGGGATTCATAGATGGTGCCTATGTGGTAACGTCTAAGCCACGAATACAAAGGTGGCGTTTACAAATACAACCCTGCTCTCTTTCGACCGCGTCTCTATTGCAAGGTATAGATACTGCGATCTGAACTATGCATAAGATGCTGCGAAGAGTCTATGCTGCTACTCAGCAGTAGAAAAAGCCGAAGGGTTTGAAGGGTGATTTCGTTTGAAAAAGTGCGGCATTTCAAAGACTTTTGCAATCTTTGCGGTTTTGAGCCTGATGGGGCTGCTTTCTGGGGCGGCGGAAGCGCAGAGCGTATCGCAAATCAAGCTGGAACTGCCAGATGCGCCAGTTGCAGCGGTTGATTCCAGTTCTGCCGGATTTAACTTTCCTGATTTTGAGGCAGCGCAGAAGCAGCATGTATCGCATACTGCTTCAGCCAGGGCAATCGCTTCACCCTATGACAAGTTAGTTGCTCCCAACGAACAGGCCCCCACTCTGAGCGCGAAAGACAAGCTTGTAATGGGGGCGAAGGACTCGATTACGCCATTTTCAGCGGTGTCCTGGCTTGCATCAGCAGGCTGGTCGCACTTGACGGATGGTCCTCCCAACTATGGCACGGATAGTGGGGCCTTTGGCCAACGGCTGGGCGCCGCCGCGATTCACGGCATTAGCGAAGACATCTTTACAACCTCGATTATGTCCAATGTCTTTCGTGAAGACCCACGCTATTACAAGCTGGGGCGTAGTCACAGCATCAAACAGAGAATCATCTACGCAGCGATGCGACCATTGATTACGCGGACCGATAGCGGCCGCACAACGCCGAACCTGGCCCTGCTCACGGGTTATCTTGCCGGATCGGCTTTGACAAACGCATATTACCCCGATAAGAACCATGGGTTTGGCGAAACCATGCAAATCTATGGCAGCTCTATTGGCGGGTCGGCGCTGGGATTCGGAGTGAGTGAATTTCTCAGCGATGCGCTGGAGATCGTACATCTCAAGAAAAGGGAGTAACTCTGCCACGAGGCCAGGGTTATTGAGCATAGTGGATGAGAGATACGATCATGCGATGGCTGCTTCTATGGATGACGATTGCATTGTCCGGCGCGGTCATTGCGCAGACTCCTGAAGCTCTGCCCGATGCTCCGGATGCAGCATCATTGCAACAGCAACAGGTTGTGGTGCTGGCAGAAGCGGCAGAGAGAGCGAATGGAGCAAAGCCCGCGCGATGCAGCATGATAAACGCCATACGCCCTATCCAGTTCGACAACAGAAAGGGAAAGCGACCGCTTGTTGTCTGCCGTGAGCTGATCGATCCCTACCAACGTTTTCTGGATACAAATATCGTCTTTCCCCTTACACCACAACAGAAGGGTTATCTGGCGATCCATAATCTGACCACGCCCGGCAATTTGTTGACTGTGGCTGCAATCTCCGCCTTCACCGTTGGAACAGATTCACATTCGGCTTACGGGCCGGGACTGAAAGGTTTTGCAAAAAATACGGGGGTGAGTCTGCTGCAAGGGGCCACGGGAGAGTTTTTCGGCACCTTCCTGATTCCTTCAATTGCACATCAGGACCCACGCTATTACCGAACCCCGCACGGGACACCAGTCAAGCGCCGCTTCTTCTATGCCGTTTCGCGCACATTTGTAGCCAACCACGACGATGGCAGCCTGATGCCGAATTATGCGACTCTGTTGACCTATCCGATCAATGCCGAGTTAAGCAATTTTTATGTTCCGGGCATCCACTCTGACGCTTCTTCGACCATGGCTCGAATTGCCATCGGGCTTGGGACCGACCCGGTCAATAATCTGATTACCGAATTTCTGCCCGATGTCGCCAGGCACGTCAACACAAGAGTTATTTTTGTGCAACGGATTCTGAACCGGATTGCCACCTCGCAGCCGGACGCGTTTTAGCGTTATGGGCGAAATCTCGACTCTCCATTCGCTGCATAGGTTTACCATTCAATGGAAATTCCTGCCAATCGCCGTCGAAAAGTACAAAAACAACGCCCTCCGACGTACTCTTGAATGCGTTGTAACCTATTGTGTCTGCTAGTAGATGAGAGCAATATGGGGCACCTGGATGTGTACTTTCGCATCCTAGAGATTATTGAGTAAGTTGGAAAGGTATCGTCGAATTCCGCTGGAAGAAGCGACGCACAATTTCCGCTTCAGGCGCACCTGTCAGGAGACAGAATCCAATGTCAAAAAAGCCTTCGAAATTCTTTGAAAAATCTCTCACGCGCGCGGCGCAGGCTGGCTGGGTTGTATTCAACAAGCTGAACTCGATCAGCCCAAACGAAAGCTTTACCCCCAAGTGGAGCGATAAGCCTCTGCTGAAGAGCTACCAGAAGGAGAAGCCGCCCCTGGGCTGGCCGCGTACTACCGACTCCCTCTGTCCGAAGTGCGTTCCCGAGATTCGCCAGCAGATCGTCGACGGCAAGCTGCCCCACGAGATCCTGCTCAATGAGAAGGTCGGCGAGATCAAAGCTCAGATTATCGAGCGCGACGGCAAGATTTTGATGGTTAAGGACTGCCCCATCCACGGCCACTTCGAGGACGTCATGTCCATCGACCCGCCGATGATGAAGCATCTCGAAGACGTCTTCCCCGGCCGCGACATCCGCGCCCACAATGACGAGAAGCTGCACAACCACGGCACCTCGACCGTAACCCACGGCCGTGGCTCGGTGCTGACTATCGACCTGACCAACCGCTGCAACATGATGTGCGACCCCTGCTTCATGGACGCCAACCAGGTCGGCTTCGTCCATGAGCTGACGTGGGACGAGATCAAGACCATGCTCGATAACGCCATCACCATCAAGCCCAAGCGGCAGATGAGTGTTCAGTTCTCGGGTGGCGAGCCAACGTTGTCGCCGTACTTCCTCGACGCCGTCGCCTATGCCCGCAAGGTTGGTTACAACTCCGTACAGGCCGCGACCAACGGCATCGAGTTTGCCAAGTCCAAGGAGTTCGCCAAGGCTGCCGCCGACGCTGGCCTGCGCTACGCGTACCTGCAGTTCGACGGCATCGGCAACGCTGCCAACTCGCACCGCAAGGTCGGCAACGCGTTCGACGTGAAGCTTCAGGCCATCCACAACCTGCACGAGGCTGGCGTCGATATCGTTCCGGTGACGACCATCGTGAACGGTATCAACAATGAGCAGGTGGGCCGCATCATCCAGTTCGCGCTTGACAATCCGAAGAAGATTAACTTCCTCAGCTTCCAGCCAGTCAGCTTTACCGGCCGCGACGAAGAGATCTCCGACGAGCGCCGTCAGGCACAGCGCTACACGCTGTCGCACCTGGCGCACGATATTCGCAACCAGACCGGCCTCGGCGAGAGCACCCGCGACTGGTTCCCCATCTCGTTTATGTCTACCTTCAGCGACTGGGCCGACCTGGTCCACGGACCGGAGCACGACTGGGGCCAGCTCTCCTGCGGCTGCCACCCGAACTGCGGCATCGGCATGGCGCTGATGATCGACAAGGAGACCAAAGAAGCTGTTCCCGTTACCGCCTTCCTGAAAGCCGACCAGCTTGCCAAAGACGTTGCCCGTGTCAACGACGCCGCCCGCGGCAAGTTCCTCTCCATCGTTGGTGTCTCGCTGGCTCTGCTGCGCAACTATGATCCGACGAAGGCTCCCACGCACTTCCGCATCATGGACCTGCTGCAGAAGTTCGATAAGTGCTTCGGCGCAACTGGCCGCGACTACGGCAAAGTCACCGGCGACCGCACTATGGCCGACATCGAGAAGCGCCGCGCCGATCGCTGGAACTTCCTGTTCATTGCCGGCATGTGGTTCCAGGACCTTTTCAACTATGACTTCCGCCGTACTGAACAGTGCATCATCCCCTATGCCACGCAAGAGGGCGAGATCAGCTTCTGCGCCTACAACACCGGCGTAGGCTGGAGAAACATCATCGAGAAGATGCACATGACCTCCACGCTCACCAAGTGGTACGAGGAGCATGGCCGTCACGAGATCTTCGCCGGCGGCAAGAAGGTCGGCCTGGAGAAGGAAGCCAAGTACGATCTCATCCTCAACGAGGCCCACGTCAACGCGGCTGCCAATGACACCTTCGACAAGAGCGGTATCGCCAAGAACGCCCGCGAAGAGAAGATCAGGGCACGCGATGCGAAGCTCAAGCAGGATGCCGAGAACGCCCGCATGGCCAAGCTCTACCGCAAGGAGATTCTCAAGGAGCCCGAAGTCCCCGGCTTCATCTCCCTCGGCGAGATCAAGGCCGCTCCTTCAGTCAAGGCAGAAGTGGTCAACAACATCGAAGAGACGGTTGCCGGCGACTAATCTCGACCATCAACTCAAAACAAAGGCCGCCAGCAATGGCGGCCTTTGTTTTCGTTATGATCTCTCCATGCAAAGGAAGATTTAAACCTCCATCCCGAAGATTATGAATGGCCGAAAAGAAGCAGCCCTAACGAACGGAGGTTCAAAACTCCACCAGTTCCACCCCTAACTTCTCGAAATCCTTCCGGTTCAGCGTTGCAACGACCATTCCATTCGCCACAGCGGTTGCTGCGATCAGGACATCCATTGCGTTCGGGTTGTGGCCGTGCTTCTTTGCTCGCGCCATCAGACTTCCGTAATGCCTCGCAACATCGAGACTAAAACCCACTACACGGTTGAAGAACTGCATATAAAGGTCGCCCTCGATCCAGTTCTCAAACAATGTCCGCCTCTTGCCCGCAGGAAGAAGGTTAACGCCGTACCAAAGCTCAGCGTAGGTGACGAAAGAGATATAGAGGTCGCTGTCATCTGTGCGCTGCATCCAGGAGTCAACACGCGGGTCCGGGGGCAGCTTGGTGTACTGCGATACCACATCCGTGTCGAGCAGGTATTTCACAACTCCACCTTCCTTGCTTTGGTGCGGGACCGCCGCAGATCAATACCGGAACCAGGCAGCGGTGAGTTCTTGAAGAAGTCGGACATGGTTCGAACGTTTTGCGCCGGGGTATGCTTTACCTTCTTCCACTCTTCGGGGGACACAAGTACCCCGACGAGCTTGCCATTGCGTGTAATTTCCTGCGCGCCCTGCGCATGCGCCGTCTCAATCAACTCACTGAACTTTGCCTTTGCCTCCGCGACTGCCCAAGTTGACATGGCTCACCTCCGCTCTGGCCATTCTAGTCAAGATGACCAGAATAGTCATTTTTCATTGGAGTGCAACAAGTGAATGGTATTCATTTCGCGGAGTATAGCAAGGCGCGCCGTTTTTATTCGCCGGCTACTCTCATGCGCGCATGGGCACGACGGCGGTGACGCGTGGTGCCAAAGGACCATTTGCGCACCGGGCCGACATCTACATGTACAAACTGCGACGAGGGATAGTAGCCCACGCCGCCTTCGTGCAGACTCAGTGCGGCATTTCGCAGCTTCAGCGTGGAAACGCCAGGAACACGGATATCGATTGCCTTTGCCTGCATATGCTCGCTGTGCTCGGCCACGCCCATGTTGGTTGAGCGTGTGCGCAGGAAGTTGTTACTCCACGGAGTGCGATAGCCGCAAACGATGTCGATGACGCCGTTGGGACGGCCCAGTTTCTTCATTAAGGCATGGAGCAGGTCAAACTCTTTGGGATCGTATGCCCTGACAGTCTGGGTGCGATGGTCGCGTAGAAAGTGGTTCAACTCATCGAGAGCGGAAGGGATATAAGTATCGCCGATACGGTAAACAACGTCGATGTTTTCGCCCGTATGCAGATGATGCAGATGCAGAGCATATCGAGGAACATTACTCAATTCAGAGATAGATGGTTCCGTTCGTTCGCCAGCCCTTACCGTGCCACCCAGCATCAATGCTACCAACGAAACAACAAGGGCGGTCGCCCATCTGCCCAACCGAAACTTCATCCACCGCTCTCCCCGAGGTTACTTCACGAATCGAATAGACCAAATGACATTTCGCAAATTCCATTCGCAAATCTAATTTTATCTATTTGAAACAGATATTCCAGTTGAAAACCTTTGCTGGAATGTAACTTTTGCGTCACCTCTGCAAAATGAATTTCTTAAGCCGCTTCCGCAGTTTGCGGCATAAGTGATATGCCACCATAGAGTTATGCAACTCGACTCTATCCAGATTCGTGTCCTTGGCGCTCTGATCGAAAAAGAGATCACCACGCCGGAGAACTACCCGCTCTCTCTGAATTCATTGCTCAACGCCTGCAATCAGCGGTCAAGCCGCGATCCTGTACTTACGCTGACAGAAGAGGAGGTCCGTCAGGCGCTGCACTCTCTGGAAGAGACTAATCTCGTAACACCGGTTCACGACAGCCGTGTAACAAAGTATGAAAATCGAATCCGCACTATTCTCAATCTGCGCCGAGATGAAACTGCGGTTCTTTGTCTATTAATGCTGCGAGGGCCTCAGACTCCGGGCGAACTCCGCAGCCGCGCCGACCGGCTCTATCACTTTGAAGATATTTCTACCGTTGTTAGCACGCTCGACCGGCTTGCCTCGCGCCCACAATCTTCTGAGGAGGCGGAAAAAGCAGATGCAGCCGGGCCACTGGTTACGATGTTGCCGCGACAACCCGGCGCACGGGAATCCCGTTACATGCATCTCCTTGGTGGAGACATTGCCGCTCCCGCCGCTACGGAACTTCCGCAGCAAGCAGGCTTGCATGTTGATGAGCATTCCAGTTTGCTTGAGATGCTTCGCGGCTTACAAGAAGAATTGGCCGCTTTGCGTTCCTCATTCGAAGCACTGGAACAACGGGTGCTCCATCTGGAATCGGTCCAGCGCAAAGATGCCCTTTCCAGCGATGAGCCAATAAGATAGTCTCTGTACACTGATTTGAGAAATCGGCTATGCCTCGTCCGCCTTCTCTGAACCCCGCGGCACCGATCAAGCCTGCGCCGGGAAGTTCATCCGGTGCATCGGGTTGGAGTATCGCGGCCCTGCTTGATGTCTCACCCGATGCGATCCTTCGCCTGGATCGTGAGTTCCGCATCATCTATGCGAACCAGCAGGCGCTAAGACTCAGCCAGCTTACGGCGGAAGACGCAATCGGCAGAATCTATTGGGACATTCGGCCAGAGATGCGTGGCACTCTCGTGGAAGAGAACCTTTTAGCTGTAATGCGCGAACGTGCATCCCGGCAATATGAGGTCTTTCATCCTACACTCGAAATTTGGATGGAGGTGCTGGCCACTCCCTGTGAAGATGGAATTGCCATCTTTTATAAGAACATCTCTTCTTCCAAACTGATTGAGCAGACACGCGACATCGCAAATCGGCGTCTCCAGCAGGCGTTTGACGCCACACCTGATGCGATTTTGTGCCTCGATAGAAATTGGAACTTCACCTTTGCCAACTGGCGCGCAATCGACATGCTCTCTGCGGGGCCGCTAATAGGTGAGAACTTCTGGCATATCTTCCCTCATGCTGCGCTCGAACCTTTCCAGACACACTATCGGAAGACGATGGAGCAGCGCATCCCCATTGAGTTTGAAGCCTTCTACCCTCAACCCATGGACGCGTGGTATCGCGTCGTGGTCCGGCCTTATGAAGAAGGCATTATCTTCTTCTTCACCAACATTACTCGCCGCAAGTTGGCAGAGCGCCGGCGCGACGACGTAGCCCGCCAGCTTGATCAGGTGCTCGAAGTTACGACTGACGCGATCATCAGCATCGACCGCAATTGGCGTTTTACTTTTGTAAACAATCGTGCAAACAGGATCCTTGCGCCCCGGGGAGACCTGCTCGGCAAAAATCTGTGGGAAGAGTTCCCCGCGCTGAATGAGGACTTTCGTATCAATTACGAACGCTCGATGCGCGACCGCATCCCCACCACATTTGAAGCTTATTATCCTGCGCCTCTAAATCTATGGTTCAGTATCCTGTCACTTCCCTCTGACGATGGCATCATCGTCTTTTTTCGGGATATTACGCAGCAGCGCCGGGATGAAGCTGCCTTGCGCGAGAGCGAGCTACGCTATCGCACCTTGGCTGATCTAAACCCTTCCGCCATCTGGATGGGCGACGCGCAGGGAAAGATTACCTATGCCAATCGCCGTTTTGTCGAGTATCTCGGCTTGACAATGGCTGACCTGGAAAACTGGCTGATTGCCTTTCACCCAGAGGACCGCAAACGGATTCTGGAGAATTGGACGCGATGCGTTTCAACTGGAGATGAGTTCGAGATTGAAGCGCGCATGATTCGCGGTCGCGACGGCATTGCACATTGGTGGTGGATTCGCGCTCGTCCTATTCGTGATGAGAATGGCAATATCCTGCACTGGCTCGGCGTTGCCATGGATATCGACGATCGCAAGATGTTTGCCGAGATGCTGCTGCAGAAGCAGATTGAGACAGAACGGCAACGGGCTGAACTTGAAACTATTTATGACACGGCTCCAGTCGGCCTTGCGCTCTTCGATCCTGTTGAGTTTCGCTACCTTCGCGTCAACAATCATCAGGCTGCAGTAATTGGACTTCCGAAAGATAAGATTCTCGGACGTCCGATCACGGACATTGCACCACTCAAAGGCTTGAAGGAACTATTACAACAAGCTGCATCCGGTCATACGGTAAGAAACCATATTCTTGAAGGCGAACTGCCGGCGCGTCCAGGCCAGCATCGGTATTGGAATGTCAACTATTCGCCTGTTTATAACGCTGAAGGAAATGTCGAGGCAATTACCGCTGTTGTACTCGAGGTGACACACCAAAAGAAGGCCGAGAACGCTCTGATACAAAGTGAAAAGCTGGCAGCGGTGGGCCGCCTGGCCAGCTCTATCTCGCATGAGATCAATAACCCTCTCGAAGCGATCACCAATCTTCTTTATCTGGTTTCATTATCGAAAGAGCTTCCAGATGGTGTAATGAGCTACGTCAAAACTGCGCAAAGCGAGCTCTCTCGTGTTTGCCAGATAGCTACCCAGACGCTTCGATTCCATCGCCAGGCTGTCCGAGCAACCCATGTCACCGCCGCCGATCTGGTAGATGCAGTTCTGAATCTCTATCAGGGCAGGCTTGCTAATTCCGGCATTAAAGTCGAAGCGGTCTATGCAACCGCAACCCGCATCCTTTGTTTCGAGAATGACATTCGTCAGGTACTTAATAATCTGATTGCCAACGCAATCGATGCCATGCGGCAAGGTGGAAGGTTAATTATCCGCGCGCATAATGCGACTGAGATCACTGGGCGTAAGGGAATTCGCATTACCATTGCAGACACAGGGCATGGAATGTCTCCCGAAGTCCGGCTGCGCTTATTCGAGCCTTTCTATACGACCAAAGACCTCAATGGCACCGGGCTTGGCCTCTGGATCTCTTCCGAGATCGTCAATCGTCACCAGGGGCGCATTAGTTTCCGCAGCACACAGCATCCCATCCACCACGGAACTATCTTTTCTCTCTTCCTGCCCTGGGCAGAAGAGCCACTGCCACCATCACCCCGCGCTGAACAAAGTTAATCTGCAACTGGTAGCAGCTTCCCGGCCTTTGCTTCCAGCACAACTGTTGCCGGCTGCAATCCATCCGCGGTGAGCGTGACAGTAATGTTGCCAGTCTCGCCACGGTTGCTCTGCACAATACCCATGCAGAGACCGTTGAAGGCGCTGCGCTGTGAGCCTTTGTCCGATTCGTGGCAACTTGGATCGCCATTGCCAACGCCAATTAGCTTGCCGGGTCCACTTACGCTGAAAGTAATCAGGTTCGATGCTGTCGGTACGATACGCCCCTGAGCATCCGCGATCGCAAGATTGACGACCGATACATCCTGACCATCTGCCACAATTGTTTTGCGATCAGGGGTAGCAATTATCTTCGCAGGAGCTCCAGTCGTTTCGCGCTTCTCAGTCAATACAACCCGACCTCCCTTGCTCGCGCGCGCTTCAATCGCTCCCGGCGCGTATTTCACCTTCCACGCCAGATGTCCGTTCTTTTTAACCTGCTGCGAGCCGAGGCTCTTACCGTTCAGGAACAGTTCGACGCTCTCTTGATTGCAGTGCGTCCAGACCTCAATCTCCTGACCTTCTTTTCCTTCCCAGTTCCAGTGCGGAAACAGGTGCAGCACAGGTTCCTTGCCCCACCATGCCTTGTAGTAGAAATAAGTATCTTTTGGGAACCCGCAGGTATCCATAATGCCGAAGTGCGAGCTGATGCAGGGCCACTTGTATGGTGTCGTCTCGCCGCGATAGTCAAATCCAGTCCAACAGAAACCGCCGGAGATGAAATCCCGCGCGTCGTAGAAGGACCACCACTCCTCCGCGGTCTTTCCCCAGGGAACAGGATTTACGTCATAGGCGCTCATGTATCCGCGGACAGGATCATTGGCGTAGATGCCACGCGTTGCCAGTGTACTTGCGGTCTCTGTTCCGATAGAGGGCTTCTGTGGATACTCCTTATGGAAGGCATCAATTTTTCCAAGGTTATAGTTGAACCCCTGCACATCGAGTACATTCGTGATCCCGACTCCGCCCCACCCACCGTTCATGGCAGCGGTAGCAACACGCGAAGGATCGAGCTTGTGCTGCAGCTTCTTCATTGTGCCGACAATGCGCGCTCCGCGTTTGGATGCCTGCTGCGGCTCTTCATTTCCCAGTGACCAGATGACAACACACGGATGATTCCTGTCCCGCTTCACCAGTCGTTCCAGTTCACTCAAACCTTCTTCGCTGGAAGACATGGTGCGCGTCTCATCCATCACCAACATTCCCATACGGTCGCAGGCGTCAAGAAATTCTGTCGTCGGAGCGTTGTGCGAAGTACGGCAACCATTTGTTCCCATGCCCTGCAACCGCTCAATGCGATAAGCCTGGATACGGTCCGGAATCGCTTCGCCTACGCCCGCATGGTCCTGGTGATTGCACATTCCTTTGATCTTTACGTGCTTGCCGTTCAGGAAAAATCCTTTTGCGGCATCGTAGTGGAGAGTGCGAATACCAAATGTCGTCTCTACCTGATCCACAGTTTTGCCATCCGCTTCAACCGAGGTAACCGCCTGATAAAGGTTCGGTGTCTCAATCGACCACAACGCCGGATTGGCAACAGTAGCTTTGGCCTCAAAGGTAAAGATCGAACCCGCTTCAATCGACACCATCTTTGATGGCGCTGTTGCCACCTGCCTTCCATTCGCGTCGAGTACCACAGTATGAACTCGCGCCTGCACCGCACTGTTGCCCGCATTTGTAACTTCAGTGCTTACATTCAGGCTTGCAGACGATCCCGAAACCGTCGATTGGATGTAGTTTCCCCATAGCGCCACATGCACAGGAGCAGTCTTGGTAAGCCAGACGTGCCGATAGATGCCTGCTCCCTCGTAAAACCAGCCTTCGTCGAGCGAGGCATCGACACGGACTACCAGAACATTTTTTCCTGTACCAGTTGTCTTGCCATCAGCCAGCGGCTCAGGGTAGTTGAGAAAGTCGGTTACGTCGATTACCAGCGGAGCATATCCACTCATGTTCTGCGCCAGGTAATATCCGTTTAGAAATACGGTTGCATTGCGAAACATGCCATCGAACTCGATACGAATGCGCTTGCCCAGATCGCCTGGAGAAATCTGGAACTCGCGCCGATACCATCCCACGCTGGTCTCCGGATACTCCCGGCCCAGAGGCTTTGCGCCGTGCTCCACAAGAATCGGATCATTCACGAAAGGCAATTCAACCGCCCAATCATGCGGCAGGTCGATAGAGCGCCACTTGGAATCGTCGAACTTCACGGCTGCCGGGCCATCGACACGGCCTGCTTTAGCGAAGGTTCCTTCGCGGCGTAGCTTGCCGTAACCGAAATCTTTATCGGGATTACATGCATTGCCCAGTGCAAAGCGCCAGCCGAAATCCATCAGCAGGCGCTCACGCAGGCCATTCTTCAACTCAACCGGTCGTATGGCCTCCCTGGCCATCGCAGTGATCGCCGCGCTTGCGACTGGCTGCGCCAATGCCGCACCGCCGCTCATCGCACTGGCCGATGCTGCCAGGCCTGCCTTCACTAAATCGCGCCGCGTCCACTTGCTCATGCTGAGGAACCTCTCTATCCTGAAATCGGTTTCGAGCCTTTGTATCACAGGTAAACGCCGGTTCGCAGTCATTTGCTCATTCTGGTGAAATGGGAAGCAGCATGAAGATCAAACGGCGCAATCTTATCAAATCTTTCGGAGCAGTTACTGCAACTGCAATCCTGGGCACTCGAAGCGCATCGGCAGAGAATCCAGGTACACACTCCTCTGCGACAAAGCGACCGAACATCCTTGTGTTTCTCACCGATGATCATGGGCAATGGCTGCAACAGGCGTATGGCAACTCCGAAGTGCAGACACCGAACATGACCCGTATCGCACAAAACGGTGTGCGCATGACCAATGCCTTTACTACCTGCCCTGTTTGCTCTCCGGCGAGAGCAAGTTTTTTTACCGGACGTATGCCGTCGCAGCATGGCATCCACGACTGGATCGAGGAGACAAAGCAGGCCTACGCTTATCCGTGGCTGAAAGGGCAGACACTCATCTCAGAATTGTTTAAGGCTGCGGGCTATCACACCGGTCTGGTAGGTAAATGGCATTGCGGCGAAGAGCGTTATCCACATCCCGGATTCGATCGCTGGTTCAGTTATTGGGTCAACCAGTATCCGCACTTTGGCAAGCAAAACTTCTCCGACCAGGGCAAGCATGTGACCGCCGAAGGACTGCAATCTCCATTCTTGACAGAGCAGGCGATTCGCTTCCTTCGCGGTCATCATGTCGATAAATCAAGTAGGCCCTTCTTTTTGTTCGTCGGCTACACCGATACGCATTCGCCGCACAGTCAGATGCCACAGGAATTGCTCTCAAAGTATGAGAATTCGACGTTCCGCGATATTCCCAAGGAACCTTTTGCCAAGGTGCATGGAGAGACACTTATTCCTGTCTCCAAAGACGCATCTGTTGAACGCACGAAACACGAGCAGTACTATGCAGCCGCGTCTTCCATCGACCGAGAGGTAGGCAAAATACTCGACGAATTGGAATCAATCGGAGAGATGGAGAATACGCTTGTGGTCTACACAGGTGATCACGGCCTGAATGCAGGCCAGCACGGAACCTGGGAGAAGGGCAACGCAACCATTCCGCAGAACTTTCTCGAAGAGTCGATCCGCATTCCCTGTGCAATCTCATGGCCCGGTGGCAGCATTCCCCGCAATCTCGATGCAGAAATTCCGGTCAATCATTGCGACTTGTTTATGACGCTTCTGGATGCAGCAAAGGCACTTCCAGATGATGAAACCGCAAAGAAAATTAACTCGCCCGGGCAATCTTATCTCGCACAGTTACAGGGCAAATCTCTGGCGAACTGGAGGGACTACACGATCTGCGAGTACGGCAATGCGCGCATGATTCGCAGCGATGGATACAAGCTGATTCTTCGCTATCCATTTCAAGGCGTGAACTTCCCTAACGAGCTTTATGATCTGAAGGCAGATCCGCGAGAGACAGTAAACCTGTATGACAATCCAGATCCGCGCTATCGCAAGATCATTCAGCAGATGAGCGCACATCTTAATGAGTTCTTTTCAAAGTACACCGTACCGGAACACGATGGACTGCACCTGGAACAGCAGCCAATGGCAACTCCGGCCAGCCCCTGGCTCGAAGCTCTGAAAATGCCACGATAACGCACCTCCCAGCTATACGTCTTTAGGACCGAAGGTCCGTTCCATACCAGCCTGGGGCGCAGCCCCAGGATTCTGATCATCAAAGACCTGAGCGCTGAAGGCGCGACATAACACAGCTACATCTCAGCCCAGCGTCGCAGCAGGTTGTGATATACCCCGGTTAGCTGCACGCCAGTAGGATGGCCGGGAACATCCTTTGCCAACTGCTGAATCGCAGTATCCAGATCAAACAGCATGGTGCGGTCTCCGTCGCTGCGGATCATGCTCTGTATCCAGAAGAAGCTCGACACCCGCGCACCGCGCGTCACTGGCTCCACGCGATGCAGGCTGGTCGCCGGATACAGCACCATGTGTCCCGCCGGCAATTTCACCGAGTGCGAACCATAGGTGTCCTCCACCAGAAGCTCGCCGCCATCGTAGTCTTCCGGGTTCGTCAAAAATAAAGTTGCCGAGATGTCGGTGCGAATCCTCTGCCCGGTTGAAACCAGTTGCCGAATCGCCGTATCCACATGCGTCCCAAAGTGACCGCCGCCCGTGTAACGATTGAACATTGGAGGAAAGACACGTAACGGCAACGCCGCGGACATAAACAATGGAGAACGCGCCAGGCCGCCCAGCACCATCTCGCCCAACTCGACCGCTACCGGATGCCCTTCAGGCAACTGCTGATTGTCCTTGACGCGCTGCGCCTGGTATCCGGCGGTCACCTTGCCATCCACCCATTCGGCGGTGTCCAGTTTTGCCCGCGCCTGCTGCACCTGTGCAGCAGTTAGCACGTCCGGAATCGTTATCAACATGGCAGTTCTCCTCTTGCAATCATGATCGCTCTATCCACGCGGCGCGGCGAAGTATATCTCCGCCGCGCCGACAGCACCCACCGCGCAATCAAAACTTGAAGTTCACTCCGATCAGCGCGCTCAAGCCAGCGCCAGGAATCAGATGACTTGGATGTGGCTGATCGATATAGAAGCGGTTGAGCAGGTTATAGACGTTCGCCTGTAACTCCAGCCTGTCTGTCACAGGACGCCGAAGCATTCCATTGAAGACCCAGTAGCCGGGAATCTGCCGCATCGCAACACTGGTAACGACATAGCCGGGTCCATTAGGATTTGGC